>CAMDJM010000053.1 GCA_945900785.1 Akkermansia muciniphila | reverse complement strand
ACGGCGTATTGGTCCAGGGAGATTTGATTGCGGAACCCACTTTTCGTGGGACCCCGGGCTGCCGTGAGGAAACAATTTTCCGCACTGTGTCCGCCATTCACATCGGGATGCGACATGCCGCTGAAGACGCTCATTTCATGGCGCACCGCAGCGAGCGGCGAAAGAGTGGGTGACAGGGCGTAGTCGCGACCGGCGGTTTCCGGAAAGAATGGCTTTGGCAGGAAGCCGAGATTGTTGGAAATGATGAGGAGACGGCGCGGGGCCTGCGGCACCGGTGCGCGACCGAACACCGGGGTCATGCATTCCAGCCATGGCAAGGCGAGGGTGACACCCGCACCGCGCAGAAAGCGGCGGCGGGAGCAGGATTTGGCGAGGTAAGGGGCGTTGGGCATGAGTGTTTTATGCTGAATATTATTTTTGCTAGCCACGGCCGGTGAAGATGCGGCTTTGGACGAGCGCGACGAGCAGATCCTGCACCCGGTAGCCGTCTTTCGCGCAGGCATCCAACAGGGTCTCCAGGCTGCGGCGGTCGGAGTAGCGCACCGGCGTGCCGGTGGCATACACGGTAAACTGTTGCAGCAAATTCTTCGCCAGCTGCCGGGGATTGGCCGCGAGGATCGTTTTGAGTTCATTCACATCCCTGAAGCTGCGGCCATCCAGCAACTGGCCGGTGGCATCCACCGGGGATGTGAGGGAATAGCTGAAATCATGCCCGGCGCGGTCGATGCCATTGATGCGCCCGCCTTCCCCGGTGCCGCGGTAACGGGTGCGCCAGCCGCCGAGGATATCAAAATTCTCCAGGGCAAGGCCGACGGGATCGAAGGTCGCATGGCATCCGGCACAGGACTTGGACTTCGTATGCAGGGCCATCAGCTCGCGGATCGAGCTGGCGCCGCGGATGTCAGGCTCCACCGCAGGCACGCTGGGCGGGGGCGGCGGCGGCGGCTGGCCGAGCAGGCGCTCCATCACCCAAGCGCCGCGCACCACCGGCGAGGTGCTCGTTCCATTGGCACTGACTTTCAGGATGGCTGCCTGGGTGAGCAAGCCGCCATAAGGGCTGCCCGCCGGGAGTGGGACCTTCCGCATGGCTGAGCCTGCCAGGGAGGGCAGCCCGTAATGCGCCGCGAGGCGGTCATTGGCATAGCAAAAGTCCGCCTTCACCAGAACACTGGCAGGCAGATTCTCCTGGATCATGGACGTGAAAAAAGTGCGCGTTTCGCGTTCCATGCTTTCCACGAGATATTCATCAAAACGATACTCCGGAAAAATCCGGATGTCAGGATCATCCCGCCGCACGTGCCGCAGCGCGAGCCAGCAGTCCGTGAAGTTTTTCACAAAGCGCCCTAAGCCCGGCCCGGCGATCAAACGCAGGGTTTCCCCGCGCAGGGTCTCCGCGTCCTGCAGCTGCCCGTTTCCGGCCAGGGCCCGCAACCGTTCATCCGGCCGGGAGTTCGTCAGAAAATGTGACAGGCGCGAGGCGATGGCGTGCTGATCCCCCGCCGGTGCCGGCTCGCGCAGAAAGATGAAATCAGCCGAGGCGAGGAACGCCTTGTAGCCCGCCAGCAGCGCCTCACTGAAAGGCGCGCCCTGCTCCAGACGATTCCCGATCAAGGCCTCGAACGCCAGCAGATCCCCGCCGTCGATCGGCTCACGGGCCGCCCGCTGCACGAACCGTCGCAGCAGCCGTTTCGCTTCCTCCTGCGGGTCCGGCGGATTTGGATCAACGCCCAGATCATCAAACAGCACCCGATGGGAGGGCGGCGGCCAACTCTCCGGGGGGATAGGACCTTCCACCTCAAGCCATTGCACCGCGATGCCCGGCTGGCCCCCTTCCGGAAAAGGCGGATACCGGTAGGTCGGCTCCGAGCCATTCGGATTCTGCGCCAGCGGCATCGGCAGACCAAGCAGACTGTATTCGATCGCCTCCCCCTCGCGCAGGCGGACTGTCGTTTCATAAACCTGCTTTTCCGGCTGGATGTCGATGATGCCGCCCTCTGCGCGCACCTCATTGATAATGTCAGCCCCGGCTGGCTTGCGGGTGCGGAAGGTCATCGGCACCGGCTGCCGGGCGGGGATCAACACATACCCTGGCTGCTGCAGCACAGCCCTTGCGGAAAAGCGCAGCTTGTAGCGCCCGGGGAAGGGAGCGGCGATGCCTTGGGGATTGCCGATGTAGGGCCAGCTCGCTGAGCGGAACAGCGCCATCTCGATCCCATCGTCCTGATCCAGGGGTTTGTCCTTCTTTTCGTCCCATCCGCTGAACTTGCTATCGCGCGTAAAGAACATCGCCTCCCGGTTCCCAAACGTGCCGGTGCCTGGAAACAAATTCGTGCCCACGAGATGCCATCTGGTCATGGGCGGTGGGGCATGGCCCGTCACCATCGCCGCCCGCAGGGCTGCCTCAGCCGCGTCGAGGTAAGCCGCGAGCTGCACCCTCGACATCTCCAGCATGTCTGTCGTTTTGTTAAAGAGGTGCCCCTCACGGTCCTCCGGCAGGATATCGCGGATATCCAGATCAGGCAGTTCCAGCACTTCCCGGAGGTTTTGCTCGTATTCATCGCGGTTCAGCCGCCGCATTGGTCCGCGGCCGTGGGCCTGCACCTCCGCCGCATCCGCCCGGTAGAGCGCAGCATCCAGCTCCTGCACCAAGGCCCGGCGGTCTTCCGCCGACAGGTCTTCAGCCTTGGGCGGCATCTCGCCTTTTTGCACCCGATCGTGAATGCGGGTCCAGTTTTCGAGGTTGGCGCGGTCCTTGAGATCAAAGCGCAAAGCCGACAAATCCAGCCCGCCCTTTTTTGTCCCGGCATCGTGACACTCCATGCAGCTCTTTCCGATTTGCGCCGGAATCTGATCCGCCGGCAGCAAACCCTGTAACAGCAACAGCAGCAGCACAGTAGAAGGGACAAGACGATTCATAGCAAAAATAACTCAGGACCATCCATTGCAGCGCGACCCTTCCTTCCCAGCCGCACGCCCCCGCTGCATGCCATCAGTCCCCCATGGAAAACCCCAAAAGCCACGGACTTGCTGGATGATGGCATTAATAAAATAAAGGAAGGAAGACAGTTCATGGAAGATTGAGGGGCTCTCCAGCCGCCTCCATCCTCTACGGAGCCAGGCACGCCAGCTTTCAATCCTCCGCCAGTCCTGCCACCCGGCAATCCTTCTGTTTAGCAAGGCTCCGGAGCGCAGGCCCATGGAAAAGGCAGAAGGGCGTTCCCTCAGAGGAAAACGCGCCGGGTATCCGGACTACCTGGCCTGCTTCCGCAGCCGGTGGCGGCGGCGCTCCTCCACAAAACTAACGCCCAGCGCCCACAGCACCAGTCCCCCCGCCGGATACACCGCCCACCGCGCCGGCAGCCGGTCCCACGGCTGATGCGGCGCGGCGCTCAGCGGCAGCACAGCGGAGACGATCTCCCCTTGCCCTGGCATTGCTCCCGAGGCCAGCACCCGCCCCCGGGCATCCAGCACCAGGGAAATCCCACTGCTCGCCAGGCGCACCACCGGCACCCCGTATTCCACCGCCCGCGTCGCCCCCAGCCGGGCGGAGAGCCAATGCTGATGCTGCCCCCAGGTCTGCAGATCCATCGTGGGAATCAGCAGGGCCTGCATGCCCTGCCCCGCCAAAGGATCCACCACTCTGGCATAATTCTGGTCATAGCAGATACAGATGCCCAGCTTCCCCCAGGGCGACTCCCACACCGCCTGGGTTTCCGCCGGCTCGCCATCCGCGAAAAACTGAATTGGCATCGCCTTCGCCTGACGGTGACGCACCGTGCCATCCGGACCGATCACAAACGCGGTATTAAAATACTTCGGCCAGCCTTTGCCGTGCGGCAAAAAATCCTTCCCACCTGCCACCAGCCAGCACTGGTGCTCCCGGCACCAGTCCATAAACCGTTCAGGCACCCGGCCCTCAAAACTATACTCCGGCAGGATAAACAGCCCCGTATCCGGATGCGCCACCCGGGCCGCCTCCAAGCCCTCAAACACCCACGGCTGCAGCGCCTGCTCAAACTGCACCCCCGTCACCCTGACCGAACCCGCCGGCATCACGCTCCGGTTTCCTGGCAAAAGCAAGGCCGGCACCCCCAACCCGCAAGCCAGCGCCCACCAAGGCTTTTTTAACAAAACCAAAGCCGCACCCGCCAGCACCAGCAGCGCTCCACTGCCATACACGCCCAGCGATTGAAAGAGCCATCCCATGCGTTCCGGCGGCAGCGCAAACCCGGGCGTCAGCCAGGTAAAACGCAGCGCCCAAACTTCTGAGCGGTAAAACTCCAGGCCCAGCCACAACACCGGAGCCAGCGCCACCGCCGCTCCCGCGCCCCACTTCCGGTGCAGCACATGCAGCGTCCCGCAAAACACCCCAGGCCAAAGCGCCAGGGTCAACCAAAGCGGCACCGCGATCCCTTGGAAAATGCCCGTCAAAAACCACAAATGCGGCACCTCCATCAGCAGGGCCGCTCCCATCCCCGCATAGAAGGCCCGCCGCGCCGTCTTCGCCCCCGCCATGGCACAAAGCGCCCCCGCACTCACCGCCACCAGCCACACCGAGCCTGCGTGCCCCCACCACAGCGCGAGGTCATAACACCCCGCAAAGATCAGCATCAGGACCAGTAAAGGCACACGGGCAGGAGAAAAATTCATCGGTTTTACAGGAGCACGGCAGGAGGTGGGGTCGCCCCCCAGGCGTTATGCCCTGCGGAACGCCTGAATGTCGAGTTATGGACCAAGGGATTCTGCATGGTGTTCAAATCCCGCCACCGTCTGCCAAAAAACCAGCCACGATGCCATGAGGCGTCCTGCCCGGGCGGGGGGCCTCCTCCGACCGAAAAATCATGCTTTTGCCGACCTTCCGACAACTTTTACTTTCCCCTGCATTCTGCGATGGACACCCGCCCGAACCACCGCTTGGATATTCTGAAATAACGACCTCCCTACTCATGCGCAAACCGATTATCGCCGCGAACTGGAAAATGCACAAGACCCCGTCCGAGACGGAAGACTTCCTGAAAGACTTTCTCGTCCTCGCCCAATCCAGCGACAGCGTGGACATCGTCATCGCCCCCCCCTACATCAGCCTCAGCGCCGCCATGGCCATGCTGACCAACCGGGACCACGTCCGCATCGGGGCGCAAAACATGCATGACCAGCCCAACGGCGCCTTCACCGGGGAAATCAGCCCCCTCATGCTGCGCACCATGCTCGTCACCTACGTCATCCTCGGCCACAGCGAGCGCCGCAGCCTCTTTGGCGAGACCGATGCCATCGTCAATACCAAGGTCCTTGCCGCCCACCACTATCACCTGAAGCCCATCCTCTGCGTCGGCGAAACCCTCACGGAGCGGGATGCCGGCCAGCTGGAGTCCGTCCTCACCACCCAGCTCACCGGCAGCCTCGCCAATGTCACCGCAGAGCAGGCCATCGGCACCGTCATCGCCTACGAACCCGTCTGGGCCATCGGCACCGGCCGCACCGCCAGCGCGGAGCAAGCCCAGGAAGCCCACGCCCTGATCCGCCGCATCCTCACCCAACTCTACGATGCCGCCACCGCCAGCCGCGTCCGCATCCAATACGGCGGCAGTGTCAAACCCAACAACATGGCCGAACTGATGAGCCAGCCCGACGTCGACGGAGCCCTCGTCGGCGGAGCCAGCCTGGAAAGCGGCAGCTTCTGGGAAATCGTCCGCGCCGCCGCTGAGGCCAACACCCTCAAACTCGACGGCCCGCCCACCGCCCTCACCCCGCTCGATGACCTCGAGTAGCCCCGCGCTGCTTCCGCAGGCCTGCCCCGCCTCCCGGTCAAACCCTAACCAGTCCACCGGTCCTTCTTTCCATGACATCCGCGCCCGTTGCCCTGCCTGGCTTGCCTGACGGGATAACCGCCGGGCGGTTCCTCGAAGGATTCCACTTCATGCTGCTGGCAAGAACCCTTGAGGACAAAATCGCCGCCCTCTATCACTCCGGTAAAATCACCGGCGGCGTCTATCTCGGCCGCGGCCAGGAGGCCTTCAGCGCCGCCCTCGCCGTCTGCCTCCGCCAGGGTCACGATATCTTCGCCCCCCTCATCCGCGACCAGGCCGGCCGCATGGCCTTTGGCGAAGACATCCTGGATACTGCCCGCACTTACCTCGGCAGCGTCAAAGGCCCCATGAAAGGCCGCGATGGCAATATCCACCGCGGGCGTCCTGACAAAGGCATGCCCGCGATGATCTCCCACCTCGGGGCCATGATCTCTGTCGTCTGCGGCATGTTGAAAGCCCGGCAATTCCGGGGTATTTCCGACACCGTGGGCGCTACCTGCATCGGCGATGGCGGCACCTCCACCGGGGCCTTTCACGAAGCCCTTAACCTCGCCGCCGTCGAAAAACTTCCCCTCGTCGTTGCTATTGCCAATAACCAATTCGCCTACTCCACCGCGACCGACCGCCAATACGCCTGCAAGGATCTCGTCGACCGCGCCATCGGTTATGGTGCGGAAGGCTACAGCGTGGACGGCACCGACCTCGCTGCCTGCCTCGCTGTCTTTGACAAAGCAGTCACCCGCGCCCGCACCGGCCACGGCCCCCAGATGGTCGTCGGCAATCTCCTCCGCCTCTGTGGCCACGGGGCCCACGACGACGGCTCCTACATCCCTGAGACGATCAAATCCACCCCCCTCGGCCAGGACTGCCTCAAGCTCGCCCGCCAGAAAATGATCGACCACCGCTGGGCCACTCACAGCGAACTCGAAGCCATGGAAGCCGCAGCAGCCGAAGCCGTCCAGCAAGCCGTCGCCCAGGCCCAGCGCGACCCCGCCCCCGACCCCGCCGCCGAAACCTGGCAGCCCCTCGCCTCCCGCTGGCTCCTGGAAACGGACCATCCCACCACCTGAATCCAGGTCAGCAGGGAGCAACCTCCGGAGTTCGCCCCCCTGGACCCTGAACCCTGAACCCTTTTCTCTCCTCTACCTTGAGCATCACCTACCTCGAAGCCATCCGCGAGGCCCAGACCCGCGCCCTCCAGGAAAACCCCGACGTCTTTATCTACGGCCAGGACATCGCCGGATTCGGCGGCGCTTTCAAAGCCACCAAGCACCTCGCCCGCGACTTCCCCGGCCGCGTCCTTGACAGCCCTATCAGTGAGGACGCCATGATGGGATTCGCCATCGGCGCCGCTATCGAAGGCATGCGCCCCATCGTCGAAATGCAATTCGCCGACTTCTCCAGCATCGCCTTCAACCAGATCATCAACCAGGCCGCCACCCACTACTGGCGCACCGGCATCCCCTGCCCCCTTGTCGTCCGCCTCCCCAGCGGCGGCACCGCCGGCAGCGGCCCCTTCCATAGCCAAAGCATGGAAAGCCTCTACGCGCACTACCCCGGGCTTATCGTCCTCACCCCCGCCACCGTGGGCGATGCCTATTGGATGTTATTGGAAGCTATCGAAATCAACGACCCTGTTATCTTCTGCGAACACAAATTCCTCTACTATCACCTCAAAGCCGGTGCCCTCCCCACCGTCGAAGAACGCCTCCCCATCGGCAAAGCGCGGATCACCCGCCACGGCAAGCACGCCAGCGTCGTCACCTACAGCGCCATGGTCCACGAGGCCCTGCGCGCCGCCGATGAACTCGCCAGGCTGGGCTACGAAATCGAAGTCGTCGACCTCCGCAGCATCAAACCCCTCGACACCGACACCGTCCTCGCCAGCGTCGCCCGCACCGGCCGCCTCCTCGTCGTCGGCGAAGCCTTCCCCTACGGCGGCGTCACCGCCGAAGTCATCGCCCGCGTCACCGCCGAAGGCTTCCACCTCCTCGACGCCCCCCCCAAGCGCCTTAACGCCCGCGACACCCCCATCCCCTACCACCCCAACCTCTGGGCGGCCCACCGCCCTACCGCCGCCACGATCACGGAAGCGTTGAGGGAGTTATTGGGGTTTTAACCAATTGACGCGGCATTTCAAATGGAAGGCGCTTCAAGTCAAAACCATGGCGCTCTGAAGCTATCCTGACACTGAAACCAATCTGGAAGTCCTTCCAAAAGACGGACACTGGTCGCGGGACTTTTCGCCATAAGATCACAGATACCCGCAGGAAACTGCTTGGCCTTTAGCGCGGTCCATGCTATCACTTTCTCCACTGATGATGAGAGCAAAATTCCTCAAATTTTTCCAGATCCTCCCTTGGCCATTACTCGCGCTGATTGCTGCATACCTGCTTCTGGCCGGCGGCTGGAAGGACGTCACCTTCGGACGCATCCAACGCATCGGAATGGAAACCTTCCTGCCCCCGCATGTTCCCGGTGGGGTGGGAGTCGCCTCCGCCAAAATTTACCTATTGGCTGGAACAGAGGAGCAAGCCACCAAGGAAACCTTTTCAGAGAACTGGAGAGTTTACGGAGAGGTCACTCTAAAAACAGGACACCGAGGGGATGCAAGCATAGGCTTGGGATGACTCATGGCTTCAGGACACCGTAGAGGAGGGTTGATTGGGGGAGCGTGGAGGGGGCAGTGGCAGTTAGGGTTCTAAGCCGGGCGGGTTTTTACTCTTGCGGGGTTGGGAGCTTCGTCGTTACGTACTGTTATGCCTGAGATCCTTGAGACTTCCGAGATTTTGCCGCCGTTGGGTATTTTGAGCCACGTGACGCCTGGGAGCCGCGCGGCTCTGACGGATGGTGGCCAGTTCCTGAGCTATGCGAAGGGGGAGGCGATTCTGGAACAGGGTCAGCCGACGGAGCATCTCTGCATTCTGGTGTCGGGGGAGCTGGCGGTGACGCTGCGCTCGCCGGAGCAATTGGTGCCTCTGGGGTATATTCACGAGGGGGAACCGGTGGGGGAGATGGGTTTTCTGGAGGGGGTGGAGGCCAGTGCTTTTGTGGCGGCGGTAGTGCCCAGCAAGGTGTGGCAGATTTCCCGGGAGGCTTTTGGTGAGTTTTTGAGCAATAGTCCGGCAGCAGGCAATGAGCTGCTGATGGAGATAGTGAAGCTGCTGAGCCAACGCGCCCGCAAGGGACACGAGCGGCTGACGCAGGAGCAGGAGGAAGCGTGAGGGTGTGACCCCGCAAGGGAAGCCATGGATCCACCGTGGCGATAGCGCGCGGGGTGGCCTGAGGGACGTGACGGAGGATTTGACCAAGGGCAAGGTAACGCGGCTTCGCGGCAAAAGGAGCTGTCTTGCCGGGGATGCTGGCGGGCCAAGAATGGCAGAATAGGAACTTCATCCGGGAGGTGAATCATTCAGTTCCCATAAATCAGTGAATATCAGTATCATTCCAGCCATCCGTGGCCCGTTATTTTCCAAATTAGGTTAGAAGGCCGCAGAAGGGTATCTGTTTTGGTGTGGGTTTGCACGGTTTGCGCTGGTTTTTCCATTCCCAAGTGATGGCCCGGCGCTATGATGACGGGACCGTTTTTTATGCTTCCTATTCCTATGAACCGCCGCCATTTTCTTCATTCCACGTCCGGCCTGCTCGCTGCTGGGGCTTTCACTTCTGGATTGGGCGCGGCGGAGCCTGCAGCGGCCACCACGGCGCGGCCACGCTTCCAGTTTTCGCTGAAGTGGGGCATGGTGGATGAGCCGGGGCTTTCCGTGACGGACAAGTTCAAGCTGCTGAAGGATTTGGGGTATGACGGGGTGGAGATGGACAGCCAATTCAGCGTGCCGGCGAAGGAAATCCTGGCGGCGCAGGAGGCGACGGGCCTTCCCGCCCAAGGGGTGGTGAATGCGAATCACTGGTCCATCCGGTTGAGTGATCCTACGGCGGAAATCCGGGCCAAGGCTGTGGAGGAACTCCTTGCCGGGATCCGTTACACCCATGCCATCGGGGCCTCCACGATCCTGCTGGTGCCGGGGGCGGTGCGCGATCCCAAGAATGAAAACAAGGAACAGGTGTGGGAGCGGAGCATTGCCGGGATCCGCCAAGTGATCCCGCTGGCGGCGGAGCTGGGGGTGCGCATCGGCATTGAAAATGTGTGGAATGGTTTCCTTTACCAGCACGGGGAAGGAGCCCCGGCGGATCAGAAGCCGGACGAATTCATCCGCTATTTGGATGAGATCGGATCCGCCTGGGTGGGGATCTATCTGGACCTGAGCAATCACCGGAAGTATGCCTACGAGCCGGACTGGATCCGCGCCATGGGCACCCGGATCATCAAGTGTGATACGAAGGACTACCGTCTGGCCAAGGACGCCAGGGATGGGCAAAAGGAAGGCTTTTGCGACATCGGCGATGGCTCCGTCGACTGGCCGGCTACCAGAAAAGCCCTGGCGGATATCAATTACTACGGCTGGATCTCCAGTGAGGTGGGCGGCGGAAACCGGGCGCGGCTGGCGGACAATCTTGCCCGCATGCGGAAATACCTTTTGGGCAGTTAAGGCGCTCTCAGGAGTAGCGGCGGCGGCGGAAGAGGAGGATGAATCCCAATCCGGCGAGGAGGGTTGCGCCGATGGTTTCGGGCACGGGCACCGGATTTGGGATGTCGACGGGCTGCACGGAGGGCAGCGGCTGACGATTGGAGACCACTGGTTCCTGCGCCCTGACCGGGCTGAGGCCAATGAGGCAGCAGCAGGGAAAAAGGATGGATGCGGAGGGCTTCATGAAATAATTTCAAGAAAACTTAAGTCGGGGCCAATCCTTCGTCAATGACCCTGATGTGGCAAATTTGTGCAATTTTTCAGGAAATTTCCTTGCAAGCAAAGGTCATGCCATGACCCGGGGATGCCGCCACTGACGGAGGGCCTGCACCTTGGCCGGGCCGCGTCCCCAGCTCAGGGAGTCCCTGATGGACAAGGTGATATAGCGTTTTGCGGCGCGGCAGGCGGTGCGCAGGTCCATGCCGCGGGCCAGATTGGCGGTGATGGCACTGGAATAGGTGCAACCAGTGCCATGGGTGCTGACTCCTTTGATGAAGGGCGAGGACAATGTCAAGGTGCCCTCCTCATCCTGGAGCAGGTCCGTGGCCTCGGCGGTGCGCAGGTGCCCGCCTTTCAAGAGCACGGCTGCCCCATGCCGGTTCTGCAGCCAGGCAGCAGCGGGCCCCAACTCTGCCAGGGATTTGAGGGGACGGCCGAGCAGCACGGCGGCTTCGTCCAGATTCGGCGTGATCAGGGTGGCCAGGGGAAAGAGGATGTCCTGGTAGGCGGCGATGGCATCCGGGGTGATCAGGGGATCGCCACTGGTAGCTACCATCACGGGATCCACCACCAGCAGCGGGCGGTTCCGGGCGGGGATTTCCATCAGGGCCGCTGCGGTCAGCCGGATGATTTCCGCATTGTAGAGCATGCCGGTTTTGACGGCGGCCACGGGATACGCTGCCAGCATGATCCGGATTTGGTCTGCGATCACATCCGCAGGCACCGCATGAATGCGGCTGACGTGGCCCGGAATTTCACTGACGACGCAGGTCACAGCGGTCAAGCCGTGCACCTGGTGGGCGGTGAATACCTTTAAATCTGCCTGGATGCCAGCCCCGGCACAGGAGTCACTGCCGGCAATAGTGAGCACGACGGGGACGGACGATGGTTTTTGGGGGGAAGCTGCCATGGGAGCCATTCTGGATCAGCCTGGCCCGGGAGGCAAGCCGCTCCAGGATTTCCCGTGCGTGGGGAGTTGTTCCATGCCATGCATGGGAATGACCAGCCCTGGTGCAGCCCGGATCCTTCTGCCTTCCCCTCATTTTCCCATTTCCGCTTTTCCGTGAATCCTCCTCCTATCGAATTGCCCGGCCTCGAAGTCTCCGTGGATGACGTCATGTATATGCCCAGCCTGGACGCACCCTCCGACCGGCCTTTTCCCTTTGTGTATTTCATCACCATCCGGAATCTCTCGAAAACCAGCGTCACCGTCAAAGCCCGGAAGTGGGTGGTGAAGCAGAAAAACGGTGAAATGATCGTGGTGGAAGGCGATGGCGTGGTGGGGCAATTTCCCCGCCTGGATCCTGGCGGGGAGTTTTCCTACAACTCCTGCCACACCATCGGTCAGGACAGCGAAGCCACGGGCGCTTACTTTGCGGAGGACGACAATGGAAAGCAATATTTCGTCAGGATACCCCCGTTCCTGATGGAACTGCCCATCTGGGCCTGATCTGCCAGCCAGGAGTTGGAGTTGGAGTCCCGGCTTCAGCCGGTTCAGCCGGCCCGCTGTCAGACGTCAGGCCCCACCAGGAATTTGTTTCAGCCCCCCGCCGCAGGTCACCTCCCCCCTCAAGGCACACGGAAGACTTTGCTGGTGTAAGGGCATTTCACCCTGGTGCCGGTCGGGATGCCGCTCACATCCACCTGCTGGTTGCCTGCGCCATAAGGGCTGTAAACGAAGCCTTTTTTGCCGGGAATGGTGATGCCGTAGGGAAGATCCTCACGTTTCACCGGGGCGGGCTTTTCTTCCGGTTTCACGGCCGGAGTGCCCTTGGTTTTTTCCGGGAGGGTTCCGGCTGGGTTCACCGTGGGCGGCAAGGGCGGCGGAGGGGTCAGATCCACCTTGGTGCGGTTGAGATCCCGGCCTGCCTCCGGTGGGTTGGCAGGCGGCGGCTCCATGGGGCGCTCCTCCGGGCCGGGTCCGCGATCCTGTGGGCCAGGGGCATCGGTGAAGTAATCCCGCACGCCGGAAAGGATCCCCCGGCGTGGTGGCACGCCGCGTTCTGTCAGGGCTGCGGCTTCCGGATGCCAGCCGAATCCCTGCTCGATTTCCTGCACCCACGCTGCATAACGGCCCGCCAGGGAAGGCGGCCACGAGAGATTTATCCCGGCCACGGCCCCCCGTCCCAGGATGACCTTTTCAAAAAACTCCGCGCCCTCCGCTGTCATTCCGGCGAGGACAAAACTTCCCGCTTCGCGCCGCTGAAAATCGATCCGCCGTCCCCGTAGATTCAAGGCCTCGCGCCAGGCGTCATCCAATGCCATTCCCGGATCTCCCGCCCTGGGGCTGCCCCAGGTTTTCAGGACAAAGGCACCATCCCCCGTGTCAAACCGGCAGGAGCTGCCCCGCTTCGGGTCATTCTGCGCCTGCATGCCCGGCGGCACCGGCACCTCCCAGGAAAGCCGGGGATTCAGATAAATGGTCCACTGTTCATAGACCGGCCGCGCCGGGACCGGCTGGGCGTGGATATTCAAGCTGCTCAGGACCAGTCCGGCTGCGAGGGCGATGCCCCGGGACGAGTGCCGGTTAAAAGGAAAAGGAGTTTTCATCTGGATTTGAGCCCCCATTGGGTTTTCATGATTTCCAGGCAGTGGTCGCCGCTTCACACCACATCATGCTTCCGCAAAAAGGGAACCAGCTCATCCACGCCAAAATCCGCCAGCACCTCACCATCCCAGTCCATGGTGGGGGCTTTGGATTGGCCGGAAAGATCCACCATTGCCTGCATGGCTTCGGGATTGCCGGTGACCGTTACCTTTTCGTAGGGTAGTTTGTGCGAGTCAAAATACTCCAGCACCTCCTCACACCATGGGCAGCCGGTTTTGACGTAGAGAATGGGGGTTACAGTTTTCATGAGTTCAAGAAAGCGCCGGATTGCGGACAAGGCAAGGTCAATCCTGGCCGCTTCCCCCGGGCAAATTCAGCCCTCCAGAGATTCAGGCCTGCGTGCGATGAATCATCCGGCTGGAATTGATTTATTAATGTTACCTGATATTCAGCCTTTTTGGCCAGTTTCAGCCGCAAAATGCGGGCCGTGGGACCCGGTGAGTTTGCAGGCATTTGGACGGATCGATTACAAACCCGCACAGCACCTGTATTAAAAAACGCTGAAACCAATATTATCCAAACATGGGCTACGGGAAGACCCGTATTTTGAAAATCTTTTTTGGATTAGAAACGATTTTTCTTGAAACCGCAGCACGATTTTGGCGAATGTATTTCTGAAACCACCGTCGCCGTTTCCACCTTGGCGGACTCAAACCAGTTTTTGAAAAATCTGGTAGGCTGAGTCGACTGTCCAGGGCATCGGGAAGCAGCCGGTGGTTTTTTTATTTTCCGGCACGGCGGTAGCGGATGGCACTGGACCATCGCTGGGCGGGCACCTCCACGAGGCGGTGCAGCCCACCGGCCACTGCGAGCGAGACCGCGAACAAGCCCAGGACGATCAGGCTATCCGTCCAAGGGTCCCGCGGAAGCCGCAGGATCCATGGCATCAGCAGGCCTGACACCACCAGGTGAAAGAGGTAAAAGGGATAGGACACTTCCCCCAGCCAGCCCAGCACCCGATGCCGCAGCGGCAGCCCCAGGATCACTCCCGCCGAGGCCAGGGCCGTCAGCGCCTGGGGAAGTCCCAGCGCCTGCCAGGACACGGCAGCACAGCCCAACAGTCCTGGAAACAACATCCAGAAGGGCATGCGGCCGCTCCTCCATTGGAAAATCAGCAGGCCCATGCCGAACAGCGCGGCAAAGGGCAGGACGGTGCGCCCGTCGTGCGCGATCAGCGGCACCAGTATTACCACGAGCATGGCTCCCCCACGCACCAGGGCCTGCCGGTGCGCCAAGAGCGGAAACACCAGCCCGATCGCGAGGTAATACTGGGCCTCCAAGGCCAGCGTCCAGTAAATCTGCATCAGCCAGGGCCGGTCCATCACCCCATTCAGGTAGAAAAAATGCGGCCACCAGTCCGGCCAGCCCTGTGCCGCCATACCCCCGCCCGCCCCCACTAGGAAAGGCACCAGCATGGCTCCGGCCGAGAGCAGATAGAGCGGGTGCAGCCGCAGGACGCGTTTTCCCAGAAAACGCCCGTAATCC
The DNA here is from genome assembly GCA_945900785.1 of Akkermansia muciniphila. Taxonomy (GTDB): domain Bacteria; phylum Verrucomicrobiota; class Verrucomicrobiia; order Verrucomicrobiales; family V1-33; genus CAIZWU01. The sequence goes on along the minus strand of CAMDJM010000053.1, from coordinate 18,326 downwards.
CGCCACTGGTAACCGCTCCGGTCCATGGTCCATGGCAGGATGAACCCGCTCATGACAAAAAAAGCATAAACGCCCAGATAACCGTAAGTGCCGAGCCACCGCAGCGGCATCTGCGCTGGGAAGCCCGCATGATATTGGCCATTTTGGGTGAAATGATAGAGCCCCACCCAGAGCGCAGCCACCCCGCGCAGGCCATCCAGCACCGCGAGACGCGGATGGGAAGCAGGCAGGGCAACATGGGCATCAGGCATAGAGCGTGCAGAATGCCGGACTCCCCGCCCTTTCCAACCGGGTTCCTGCCCTCCCCCAAAAAAAGCCACTCACCAGACTTGCCCTGCCCTGCCCGGCCCCGCCATACTCTCCTTCATCATGAGCACCTCTGCCTTCTCCCGCCGCGCCTTTTTCAGCACCACTGCCCTCACCACCGCCGCTGCCAGCCTGCACCACCGCCTTGATGCGGCGGATGCCGCCGCTGGCACGGCGCTGAAGGGCCGCATCCATCATTCTGCCTGCAAATGGTGCTACGATAAGATCCCCTTCGAAGACCTCTGCCGGGCCGGCAAGGAGATGGGCCTCACCTCCATTGATCTCGTCGACCCGCCGGACTTCGCGATCATGAAAAAATACGATCTCACTACCGCCATGGTGAGTTTCCCCACCATTGACGGCCCCGGCGGGAAAAAAGTAGGCACTATCCCCCACGGGCTCAATCGTCCCGAGCACCACGATCTCCTTATCAAGGCCTACGAACCCCTAATGGAACAAAGCGCCGCCTTTGGAGCCAAGCAAATCATCTGCTTCTCCGGCAACCGCGATGGCATGGACGCCGAAACCGGGCTGAAGCACTGCGCTGATGGACTGAAAAAACTGATGCCATTGGCTGAAAAGCACGGCCTCACCCTCGTCATGGAACTGCTCAACAGCCGGGTCAACCATCCGGACTACATGTGTGACACCAGTGCCTGGGGCATCCAGCTATGCGAGGCCGTCGCTTCGGAGCGCTTCAAGCTTCTTTACGACATTTATCACATGCAGATCATGGAAGGCGACATCATCGCCACCATCAAGAAAAACCACCGTTACTTCGCCCACTACCACACCGGCGGCGTTCCCGGCCGGCATGAGATCGATGACAGCCAGGAACTGCAATACCCCGCCATCATGCGCGCCATCGCCGATACCGGTTATCAGGGCTGGGTCGCCCAGGAATTCCTCCCGGCTAAACCCGACAAACTCGCCTCCCTGAGGCAAGCCGTCAGGATCTGTGACGTCTGAATGGGCAACGTCAGAGGTCGCCTGTTTCCTCAGGATTGCGGTCCAGGTCAATGCTCAGCGTCCGGGGTTGGGCTGGCGGTGGGCACGACTGGCAGTGGCCCTGCTTCCACAGCGGCTGGCCGGGTAGGATGGGCGTGCAGCCAGGTTTCGTAGCCGTCGGCAATACCCTGCACGAGGCGCTTCCTCCACTCGGCTTCCTGGATTTTACGGCTTTCGGAGGCGTTGGAGAGAAAGCCGCACTCGATCAGAATCGCCGGGCAGAGGGTCCGGCTGGTGAGGGCCATGTCCTCCCGGTTTTTAATGCCCCGGTCGCGGCTTTTGGTGTGTTTTTGCACCGCCTGCTGGACGGCCTGGGCCAAGTGCTGGCCATCATCCGGCAGGGTGCCCGGCAGCGGCACTCCCCCGGCATCATGCAACCGCGCCATGATCTCGGGTTTTTTCGGCCAGGAATACCAGGTCTCCACCCCGGTGGCATCGGCCGAACCGGCATTGAAATGAATGGAGATGAGGGCGAGGCGGGGCGCGGCATTGATCCAGGAGGGGCGCTCCAAAATAGGCACGGTGACATCACTCTCACGGGTCAGCGTGACGGCATGGCCGCGGCTGCGGAGTTCTGCGGCCAACGCCAGCCCTACTTTGAGCGTCCAGTCCTTCTCGATCAGACCATTCCCCACGGTGCCCCCATCTGCTCCCCCATGGCCGGGGTCAATCACCAGGGTCGCAGGAGGGGGGCCAGGGGCCATGAGAACGGGGGAAGTGGGAGCGGCCTCCGGAACGGTCGGAGCTTGAATGGGCTGGATGGCTATGCCGTCCGACCCCGGCCGGGCCACCCTGCTGGAATCTGGAACCCGTGTTTCCAGGCTCATCCCGTGGCGGCAAACCCAAAACCCTCCCCATGCCAACAACGCAACCCCCAAGCGCAGCCGGAAAAAGGGTTGAATGACTGAATAAACCGTAGCCACTGAATGTGATTTAAAAAAAATTCAAGAAATTGAAGTAATCTTATTGAAATATTCACCAAAGCAACTTAAATATACATCCGCATGAAATATCCGCAACTCTGGAGATCCCCGGGCCTCGCTATCGCCCTGCTGCTGGCTGCCATAGCCATGCCCCACGCGATGGGTGCCGCCCACACCGTGCGCAGTGGCGACACTTTTACGTCCATTGCCCGGACCTACAAAATTTCCGTCGGCACCCTGCAAAAGGCCAATCCAAGGGTCAAACCCGGGGTGATCACCAAGGGACAGGTCCTGAATCTGCCCGGCGCAACCGCTCCAAGGGTGGCTTCCGCCAAAGCAGGCAAGGCCAAGCCCCCTGCAAAAGCGGCCCAGAGCAAAGGAGCCGCAGTGCCCGGCAAAACGATCAGGCCGGCCTTGGCGTCCAAAGCGGTCCGCTCCATCCGCAGGGACCAGCCGGTAGCCGATGAACCGGTGAATCGCCCTGCCGCAATCACCACCTACCAGGTGAAATCCGGTGAAACCCTGACCTCCCTGGCCCGCCGCAGTGGCGTTTCGGTTGGGGAATTGGCGGACATGAACGCCTTGGAGAGCAGAGACCTCCATGAAGGCCAAAAGTTGATTCTTCCCCTCGCCAAGCCAGCGCCGTCCCGTGAAACCCGGCAACACTACCGGGATCACGAGGAGGAGCATACTGTCGACCTCACGCCCCCGGCCCGCCGCCACCGTCAGGAAGAGCCTGCCCCCGCGCCGCGCCGCCCCGCCCCACGGGTCAATCCTCCCGCCACTCAGGGCACTTATTATCATGTCGTGAAGCGCGGCGAAACCTTCTCCTCCATCGCCCGCCAAAACAAGGTGTCCGTGGCTACCCTGACCAACGCCAACCGCCACGTGGATCCCAACAAGCTGAGCGTCAGTCAGAAACTGAACGTGCCCGTCGTTCAGGTCGCTTCCCGCCAGGACACCACCGGGATTCTGGAGGATGCCGCTCCTGCCCGCATCACCTCCTACCAGCCCGTGGAATCCAATGGGGAAGACACCCCAACGGCATCGCCTGAGGCCTTGACCGACGAGGACGAGGACGAGGCAACCGACAGTTCCAGCGGCATTGCCTACCGCATCACCCCGAGTGATACCATGGAAAGCATCGCCAGTGAATTCAACACCTCCCCCAGAAAGCTCAGCCAGATGAATAAAAAAAGTCCCTGGGACCGCTTGACGCCGGGTGATTTCCTCTTTGTCCCCTGGCCTCCTGCTCCGCGCCGCGACTGATCCGGCCCCTGACCCTTTGTTTCGTGTTAGAGTAAAATGCCGTTCGGCTTGCGGCGTTTCCATGGTTGAACGTCCGGAGATCAATCTCCGGGCGGTTTTTTTATTCTCCTTTTTCAGCAAGGGCGGCAGGCTGTGCTGCGGAACGCTGCGTGGCCAAGGCACCATGAAGGTTCGACATAATCAAGTTTTCCGTAATAATCGTTGATTCCAGAGCAGATTCGGGTGATGTGGAGCAAAATGAAATGGCGTTGGATTCGGTCAGCATGGCGAGCGCTCCCGGCAATGATTTGCCTCGGGGCAGGAGTGGCGTGCCGGGATGAGGCAGAGCAGGCGCGGGAGACGGTGTTGGAAGCCGGGTTCCGTTTTTCCATTGGGGATTTTCTGAAAGCCGCCCGGGAAGGACGTGAGGCGGTGGTGAATGGATTTTTGGCCGCAGGCATGCAGGTGGATGCGGTAGGGCCAGGAGGCGAGACTGCCCTGATGGCGGCGGCTGGAGCCGGATGGAATCACCTCGTGGAACGCCTGCTGAAGGCTGGAGCGTCAGCAGGCCGTTTGAATTTGTCCGGGAAGTCCGCTCTGTCAGCAGCGGCGGCGGCAGGGGATTTGCGTTCCGTGCAGGCGTTGGCCGCAGGCGGAGCACTGGTGACCCAGGCTGATTCCAACGGAGGCACGCCGCTCGCGATGGCAGCCACGCAGGGCCATGCCGGGGTGGTGGAATGGCTGGCGGCGCGATCCACTGAACCATGGGAACCCGTGCTGCGCCTGGCCTGTGGCGCGGGACATACCGGCGTCATGGACGCTTTGCTGAATTTAGGAAAAGGTTCCCCAGGATTGGTGCTGGACTGGAAAAATTATCTGATCGACTCCGCCCGGGCCGGACACCTGCCTGCCGTGCAGTTGCTGACCCACCGGATGCCGGCGGGACCGGATCAAGTGAACTGGCTGACAGCCGCCGCCACCCAGGCCCAGGCGGCAGGACAGGGCCAGGTGGCGGATTTTCTGACTGATGTCATCAAGCGCCATCCGGCTGGGGAAGACGGGGAAGCCCTGGCAGAGGCCCCTCCAGCTCCGATAGGGGAACTGGCACCGGAACCAAAATCCGAAGCCCTCGGCGTGGACGCCGCAGAAGCCCAAACTGCCCCGGTGTCACTGACCGGACGCAGCGTGCAGCGGCTGGCCGGAGCCCGCTTTACCAGAGTGAATTGCGACCGGATGGCCGACCTGCCTGGCGTATTAAAAATGATAGGCTGGGAACCGCAGGTGTGGCCAGTCGTCCTGAAGGATGTCACGGTGGGCCATGAATCAGCAGAGATCCTCGTGACCGGGGAGACCCCGAAAACCGTGAGCCTGCGGGTCGGCGAAGAGATTCCCGGCACCGGCTGTGTGATCGAAAAACTGCGCCGCCGCAGGCTTTACACGGATGCTACAGAGTCCATGCTGAGGAATGCCTCGGAAATGTCTTTCCGCCGCGTGGCGACCGGGGAAGTATTCCGCGCCGAGCCGGAGGTGCCCGTATTATCCAATGACAGCACCGCGCTGCTGCGCGTGGTGGGATCTGCCCAGGAATGGGGGGCGGTGCCGGGCGATGAGTTCCGGGTGGGCTCCCTCCTGCTGCGGGTGAAAGGCATCGCAGCGGCGGTGGCGGAGTTCGAAAACCGGCTCACCCGGGAGACCGTGCCGGTGCCCCTATCCAAGTAGCCTGCCAGCACCCGCCCCATCCTGACTCCCGATGCTTCCTGCGCTTCTCACCGCCTTGCTCTTCAGCTTCAGCGCGGTGTTTGGCCAGCGTGCGGCCAAACTGTATGGTCCATTGCGGGCGAATGCCCTGCGCCTCGCTCTCGCCTGCGTGGTGTTGGGTCTGGTCACCCTGATCGTGGATACCTCCCGGGGTCAACCCAGTTGGTTCAGCGCAGTGTTTCCTGCGTTGTTTTTGAGTGGCGCGGTAGGATTTGGCATAGGCGATGTGGGGCTTTTCCTCGCCTATCCAAAGCTGGGATCCCGCCTGACCATTTTGATCAATTTCAGTCTGGGCACCCTGTGTGCGGCCTGGGGGGATCAGGTCGTGCTGGGCCAGCATCTGGCCGCCACGCAATGGGGTGGCGTCGGCCTGGTGCTGGCCGGGCTGGCCATGGCCCTGTGGCCGGCCGCCGGGCCGCGCCGCCTGCCCTGGAGCGGACTGGCCTGGGCCGCCCTGGCAGGCCTGGGTCAGGGATTCGGGACCACCCTGACAGGTTGGGCCAACCGGCTGGCGGAGCAGCAGCACGTGGTCGTTCACGGCATCAGCCAGGCCTTTCAACGCAGTCTCGCCGGCGTGCTGGTCTCCGTAACCGTCTGGATCCTTTGGGCCCGGTTTATCCGGCCACAGCCCGCCGCCGGAGCCCCTCCTGCCAAAACACCCGGGGGCAAACATGCCGGCTTTTGGCTGACCGGAGCCGCCCTGTTCGGCCCGGTGGCCGGCGTATCCTGCTATCAATGGGCCCGCCTCGAACTGCCCTCTGCTGTAGTAGTGGCCGTAGCTGCCACCAGCACGCTGTGGGTGATTCCCCTGGCCCGGTGGATCGAGAAAGATCAGCCAGGCTTCCGCCAGGTGGCCGGCACCGTCCTCGCCGTCGCCGGGATCGCCGTCCTGTATTTGGCATGATCAGGGCGGGGAGATTGGTTATTGGTTGTCAGTTATAAGTTATTAGTTATTGGGCTTCAGCCAGTCCCAGCATCGCGCATCCCGTCTCCCCTGCCCCAACGCCTCAATCCAGGCTCCAATTCACTTCCACACTGCGCTCCTGGCCAAAACGGTCCTTGTATCGCACGTGACCATGCTTCGCCCCATACTCGTGGACCATTTTGGTCACCTTCACATCAAAGCAGCAATACTCCGCAATTTGCAGGATTTTCCCCTCCCGCCACCACCGGATCGCGTCCAGACCATCCGCCGTTTTCCCTGTGCCCAGCGAGGCCGTTGCGATATCGTCGAGCTTGATCCGATGCCCGAGTTTCACCTCCAAATCGAGCAGGAGATCCAAGCTGGTGACCTGCTCCTCAATGTTCCACATGCTATAAGCCTGGAGCACCGCGTAATCGAATCCCACATGATTGAAGCCGATCACCAGGTCCGCCGCGTTTAATTCATCGATGAGTTCCGAGGCATCGGATTCGCCATAAATCCGGTAGGCTCCCGCAGCCGTGCTGTAGGTCACTCCGATCGACATGCCCATGCGGTCCTTCTTGTCCCAGCCGCCGACATCACCGGCAGAGCGTTGGGTTTCCAAATCAAAATAAACGATATTACGGGGCATACGCTGCCGCGTTACCCTGAGGGCGGAGAGAGCGCGAGGGAAAAGTTTTCCGCCAGCGCGCCCCCGCAACCCGCCCTCACCTCCTATCTTTTTGTCTTCTCTCGCGGAGTCCTGCAACACGCCACCCCATCCCCTGCCCTATTCCCCCATTGCCCCACGCGGCCATCCCTGCTTTTAAGGAGCCCGCCCATGACTCCCGCTGAAGAAATTGCCCGCCGCCGCACCTTTGCCATCATCTCCCACCCGGATGCCGGGAAGACCACCCTCACGGAAAAACTCCTCCTCTACGGCGGGGCCGTGCAGCTCGCCGGCAGCGTCACCGCCCGCAAAAACCAACGCGCCACCACCTCCGACTGGATGGAACTCGAGCGCCAGCGCGGCATTTCCGTCAGCTCCACGGTGCTGCAATTTGAATACGGCGGCTGCGTGGTGAACCTGCTCGACACCCCCGGACACAAGGACTTTTCTGAAGACACCTATCGCGTCCTCACCGCCGTGGATGCCGCCATCATGGTCATCGACGCCGGCAAGGGAATCGAAGCCCAGACCCGCAAGCTCTTCGAAGTCTGCCGCCGCCGGGGCGTGCCGATCTTCACCTTCATGAACAAGATGGACCGCCCCGCCCGCGAGCCCATGGAATTGTTGGACGAGCTGGAGAGCGTTCTCGGGATCGGAGCCTGCGCCATCAACTGGCCGCTCGGTCAGGGCAGCTTCTTCCGCGGCGTTTTCGACCGGCGGAAAAACGAACTCCACACCTTCGAGCGCACCGCCCACGGTGCCTACCGCGCGCCGGAACTGGTCAGCGGCCTGACCGACCCCGCCGTCATCGCCAAGGTCGAGCCTGACGCCCTAGCCCAGGCCACCATGGAACTCGAAATGCTCGCCGGAGCCGGTCACGAATTCGATCACCACGCCATCCTCGCCGGATCGCTGACGCCCGTCTTTTTCGGCAGCGCCGCCAACAACTTCGGCGTCCAGCTCATGCTCGATGCCTTCCTCGAACTCGCCCCGCCCCCCGGCCCGCGCGAAGCGAACGGCTCCATTGAAGTCAAACCCGAGGACAAAGGCTTCTCCGGCTTCATCTTCAAGATCCAGGCCAACATGGACCCCCGCCACCGCGACCGGATTTACTTCGTCCGCATCGTGTCAGGAAAATTCGAGCGCGACATGCAGGTCATCAACTCCCGCACGGGCAAAAACGTCCGCCTCTCCAACTCCCAGCGCGTCTTCGCCCAGGAGCGCGAAACCCTCGACGAAGCCTTCGCCGGCGATGTTATCGGCATTGTCGGCAACCACGACTTCGGCATCGGCGACACCCTCTCCGCCAAAGCCAGCATCGTCTTCGATGAAATCCCGCGCTTCCCGCCCGAAGTCTTCGCCTACCTGCAATCCCCGAACTCCGCTCAGTTCAAACGCTTCCGCGAAGGCCTCACCCAACTCCTCCAGGAAGGCGTCATTCAGCAATTCCTCACCCCCGGCTCCACCCAGCGCGTCCCCCTCCTCGGTGCCGTCGGCCCCCTCCAGTTCGAAGTCGTCCAATACCGCCTGCAAAGCGAATACAACGCCGAGTCCCGCCTCGACCCCAGCCCCTACAGCCACGTCCGCTGGGTCCGCCGCACCGACGGCACCAAATGGCACGACGACCTCAACATGCCCACCGGCACCGCCATCGCCCACGATGGCGACGACCGCCCGGTCATCCTCTTCGCCGAAACCTGGTCCCTCAAATTCTTCACCGACCGCAACGAAGGCGTGGAGTTGTCGGAGTTGCCCTTCCCGCTGGAGAAATTCTAATCAATCAAAGAACTTTTTCCGTGGCAAAATGATAGTTCCATCCATGAGAACGACATAATTATTTTTCCCTTGAGCTGATTGCAAAGTCAGGACGTTGAAGAATACCCCTTTCGATAAATTGGTGGTCGTCCTGGCCTGATGGTTAATCAGTTCCGCCTTCCACGTAACAATTTTTCCCAATTCAAGCCGGCGGGCTACCAAAGTCCCAGCCTCCGCCATCGAAATCGGAGGATCGGCCTCTCTGAGGTCAATCTCCTTTTGTTTGGCCAGTAATTGTTCATCGATATAAAAAACCTCCTGGAAGCGTCTAATGGGATTTCCTCCCCCCACAGTCATTCCCCTTTCTTCACCCTGGTGGAGGACCACCTCTCCTGCCGCCAAAGGTCGAACTCCAGGGAGAAGCACCAAAGAAAGGATAGCCAGCCAAAAAAATGGAAAGAACTTGGATTTACAATTCATCACTTTGAGCGACTACAGCAAATAGGAACTCCGCGCAACATCCAAGTCCGATCCACTGTTGCCTTTCAGTGACCGTGCAGGGAAGCCTGCCACGCCCGATTCCTAGTGACACTTTCAAGGAAGCAGTAGAGAGCAACGTCGGTCATCCGCTTCGCCGAAACCTGGTCCGTAAAATTCTTTCATCGCCACCTCATTCAGGAGGCCGTCCCGCGACGCATTCCGATCCGGCAAATCCAAGGTTGGATCGCATCATGCCCGGCGGCGCGAAGGACAACCCGCATGCCTAGTGGCAGGTGGGCATCAATGAGGAATTTCATGCCACTGCGGATACGGGCCGCGCAGCTTCAACGACTGCGCCGCAAACTGAATGCACGCCTGCAAGTCTTCCCGCTCCAGGTCAGGGAACTCCGCCAGCACCTCTTCAAAGCTGTCACCACCTGCCAGATACTCCAGGATGGAATCTACCGGATAGCGCAAGCGACGGATGGTCGGCTTGCCATGGCAGATGGAGGGATCAATCGTGATCCGGTCGAGCAACGTGGCATTGCCGTTGGCGATAAGTGTCATGTTTGATTAGTATCCCCGACAAACACCGATTCAACCCCGGTTTTTAGTCTGCTCACCAAAGGCCCGGCGCAAGCCATGTTGGGACTGTCGTCCTCCGCGGGAAATGCAGAATACCACTGTCCAAACCAACCATTGGGGACCTTGATTCGGGCGGCGGAGAGGCCATGCGGCCCGCGTATGGACTGTTGCTGCGGGAGGCGTGCATCTTGCATCCAGCGCCAGGTCTTTGGCTTGTCATAGTCGGTGACGAAGTAATCAAGCATCCCATTGGGTTTGACCCGGTAAGCGCCGAGCAGGAGGATGAAGAGCAGATAGCGAGCGTATTCAGCCGCTCAAACAAGGCTGCCCCACCGCCTTGCTGATCGGGCCGGAAAAGCTGAAGAAGCTGCGGAAGTGATGGGGTTGTGGTTTACGACCAAACCTCTCCCACTGCTGCGCAGACTTCAGTGAGAAGTTGATGTCCAAACCAGCAGTTGCCCCTGTCCTGGAGATCACGAACCACAGGAACGACCGCACTGATGAGCCCACTGTTTTTGGCCAGCGCGAGCAGACCCAGTAGACCGGTGACCGGAAGACCGTGCCGCTGGGCCAAGCGCCTCCCGAGCCGTTCATCCATCAGTAAAGTATCAGGATGGAGTTCCAGCGCTAGCGCAATGGCTTCGGTTTCTCCAGCGTCCAGGCCTCCTTCGAGAATTGAAGCCGGAATCCTTTGTGGGGCAGTCACTTCAAGCCAATGCGGTTAGGCGGCATGGGCGCACAGCAGTTCCCGCTCCACCGCTGGCGGGATCACCACACGATCAAACAGCGAGGTCAATAGATCGCCACGCCCTACCAGCAGAAGGGCTGTAAGTGGGGACGTATCACTGATGATGACCATGTGTGGACTTCGTGGACAGGAGAGAGATGGTCTTGAGATCGTCCGCAAAATCGCTACTGTCGTAATGGAGAGGGATGCGCCGCTTGGCCAGAACCGCCATCAGTTCCGTTTGAGAAATTCCAGCCATCTCTGCTGCCTGCCCCAGCGTTACCTCCTCACTGACAAAAGCCCCGATGGCAAAGTGCAGTCTCGCGCGGGCAGGCGGCATCGTTTGCTCCAGAGCAACTGGCATTGGCACGGTAATGGTCATTCGGACAATCTGCCACAGCCCCGATTGAATGCAACATGGCGTTGGGAGTATGGACGATGCGCCGCAATACTCTGCTATTCCACTCCTCTCTCCCACAGCACCGCCAGCCTCTCCTTCGTCGCCACTTTCTCCAAGCGTTTCAGCAAAGCGGCGCGGGAAGCTTCCATGGTCGGGGCTGTCGTCCTTCGCGGGGGACCGGGGACTGCACCAGGCTCATCATCGCCAGGAAAATCGGGAGCATGGCCAGCATCATGAAGCGGGCCACGGATGGTTTGGATGCTCCGGAATTGCATTGCTTTCCCCTAACCCCGCCCGTCCCATTATCCGTGGCCACCTTTCCCCGGCTGGCTGACTCCAGGCCCCGCCCCCCTAACCACTTTCCGGCAGGAAGGTGGGGATTACGATCCCCTTGGGCTCCGCTGCGGTCCCCCGGACCTGGGCCACGTGCAGCTCCACATTTCTGGCACCTGCGGCATAAAGCGCCTGCACCAGTTCCGTGGCCCGTGCCGGCACCAGCACTACCGGATTCCCCGGGGCATGAGCTTCCAACTGCGCGGTGATCAATGCCAGCGCATCTGCCTCATCCCGCATGGCTCCTGGCCCCAACATCCAGGTCCCGCCTGCGGCAATGGAACTGAGGAAACCTCTGACCTGACCATCCCGCCCGGAGAGCACCATGGTCCGCCAAATGCCCCGGGCATTTTCCAGAAAAAACTCAAAATCCCGGGTGCGGTCCAAGCCTGTTAGCTCCTGCTCCACTGCCGCCAGGCCAGCCAGGTCCTCCGAGACCGCCATCCGCACTTCGCCATCGCGTGCCGGCACCCGGGGCGGATGCTGTCCTGGCGGAAACTGCAAATCCTGAAACACCGTTCCCGGCACAAAGCCCAATTTGGTATACAGGGAAAAGGAATCGAGATTCATCAGGCTCGACACCAGCCTGACTGGTTTTCTGCTGTCATCTGCTATTCTCAGGACCTCCTCCAGCATCGCACGGGCTGCCCCACGGCCGCCAGCGGCTGGGTCCACCGCGACGATACCCACTGAGACATGCGTCGGCCGGGGATGATAAAAACAAATCCCCCGAAGCGGCCCGCCCTCATTTTCCAGCACCACCAAGGCCCGCCCGGGATCCAGGCATTCATACACATCCGGAAAAATCCGGAACGGCTCCCAATCCACACCAAAGCGCCCCACTTGATTTAAATGCTGGTCATACCAAGCCGAGAGCGCGCCATGGATCAGCTTTGCGGCTGCATCGCGGTCCTGCTCTGCCAGAGTTGAAAGCAGCATAGGCATCTCCCTTCTGCACGCCTCAGCCGTGGCGGCGGCGGCGGCCTGACCACAACAAAACCCCACCGAGCAAACCCACTGTGCCCGGCTCCGGCACTTCCGTGAATTCAATCCTCAGGGACGGCTGCACTGAGCCGGTGCGGGAGCCGAACTCTTTCACCGACTGGCTCCGGGCCTCATCCCCCCGCAGGATCCACCCAAAATTCTGGGACGGCTGGACCAACCAGGCCTGCACATCCGTCACGAGGCCCCCTCCAGTCCAGGTGTAAAGCCCCAGACCCGTGACATTCAATGAAGCCGAGGTCGTGCCCAGAAAATCCCCACCTGGCGTGCTCCATGCCTGCGGCTTGCTCCGGTGCAACCAAGTGGCATCGCCCGTATTGGCGATGGCCCCATTGCCCCCTGTCCCGGCATTGGTGGAGCCTTCCACCCAGCTGCTGGTCACCCGCTGCAAGGTCGTCAGAGCCGACTGGGTGTTCTTCAGTCTCATCAAATTCAGGGTGAGACTCACACTCGTCACCACAGCCCCGGCGGGAATGCTGGCCAGATTAAACTGCAGCAAGCCGCGCCGTAAAGGAGTCGAATCGTTCCCCCCCACCGAGCCCGTCATCAGGAAAGTCGACGCCCCGGAACTTTGAGCCCCGGTGGTATCCTGATACAAGGTCGCATCCTGAATCGGATTCAAAATCACTACCCCAGCCGCTGCCGGGCTCAGCAATACGCCGAAACCAACCAGCGCCGCAACAAAGGGCATGAGGCTAAAATGAATTTTCATGGAGCGAGGTAACCCGATCCTGCCAGCCGGTCAAATTTATTTCGCTGGGAATCGAAAAACACCGCCGGGCGGCAACCCCGGCTCACTCCTCCGGCAGTTGTTTTCCCTTCGTTTCAGGCGCAAATGGCAATACGGCAAGGCCTACCAGGAAGATCACGCACATCGTGATCGCCGCATAACGTTCCTGCAGGGGCGGGCCATAGCTGCCGTAGACGCCAGTGGCAAGTTTGGCAGAAAACAAGCTGCCCGCTGCCGCCGCAAAGCGGCCCAGGTTATAGCAAAAAGATGTCCCGGTGCTCCGCAGACTGCCAGGGAACAGCTCCGGCAGGTAAATCGCAAAGCCTGCAAAGACCGCCAACTGCGCCGCTCCCATCAGTGGCATCATCCAGTAAGCATCATTCGGTGAGTTCATCTTCCAAAACACCCCGGCCGTGATCACCAGGCAAAGGCTGAAACCAATCGCAAAAGCCTTGCGCCGGCCCAGCCGGATCGCCGCCCGGGTAAAGAGCCACATCCCGATCGCCCCCCCCAGCATTTGCAGCATGTAGGCATAGGTGATGGAATTGGCCACCTTCTGCTTCACCTCCGCTGGAGCCAGGCCCAGCCCCTCAAAGTGCTGCTTGAAGACCGTTTTTTGAATGTCCGGCGAATATTCCCCAATCCCCCACAACCCTACCACCCCGGTGGAGGCGATGATCGCCCCGACAATCAAGTTCCGCCGCCAGCGGGCATTGCCTAGCAGCTTTCCATACGGCGAAAAGATCGACCCCTTCGGCAGCTTGCCCTCCGCTTTCAATTTCAGCCAGGACTCCGGCTCCTTCAGATACTTCCGGATGAAAAACACCAGAAAAGCCGGCACCGCACCGACCAGAAACATCCAACGCCAGCCATCGCCCGCCCCGATCACCTTGCTGGCCTCCAAGGAATCAATGTGCGCCTTCACCAGCCCAGCTGAAATATTTCCTACCGTCGATAAAATCTGCAGCATCCCCAGGGCACCCGCCCTCGCCCCATCAGGCACCGTCTCCGCGATCAGGGCCACCGCCAAGCCGAACACCCCGCCCACTCCGACGCCCGTCAGGAAGCGGAAGATCGCAAAGTCCCAGTAATAATGACTGAAGAAACTCAAGCCTGTGCACACCGAATAAATGAGCACCGTAACGGTCAACATTTTGGCCCGGCCATACCGGTCTCCCAGCGCTCCGAAAATCAACCCTCCGATACCCCAGCCTACCAGGAAGAGCGCCGTCACCACCTTGCCCTCCGCAGCCACCTCAGCCGGCGTAGCCCCGGGCATCAACTCCGTCAGCGCCGGAATCCGGGCGAGGGAAAACAGCCGCTGATCCAAACAGTCAAAAAACCAAGCCGCCGAAGCAACGATGAAAACGAACCAATGGTAAGTAGTCAGCTGCTTCCACCAGGAAACGGCAGGCTTTTCGGGGAGGGCGGGATTTGACATAGGAAGATGATATCGGAAAAAATTGCCAACGGGACTGAAACGTCCACCTCAGCGTATCTTGCCCCATTTGGCCAGGGGTTTTTCCATTGCAACCCGAACGGGGGATCGTTTGCTGAAACCATCGTGCCCGCTGCCTCTTCGCCGCCTTCCGCTCCCGCCGTCCGCTGGCTGGGACGGATCAACTATGCCGCCGGCCTGGCCTTGCAGGAGGAAATCCTCGCCCGCCACCTCGCAGGGGAATCCGCCGACACCCTCCTCCTCCTTGAGCACGATCCCGTCTTCACCATCGGCCGCACCCCCGACCGCTCCAGCCTGGGGAATCCAGACCACCTTCCCGCGCCGTTGATCGAAATCGGGCGCGGCGGCCAGGCCACCTGGCATGGGCCGGGACAGTTGGTCGGCTACCCGATTTTGAATCTCGCCCGCTATGGCCAGGATCTCCATCACTACCTCCGTGCCCTGGAGGAAGGCCTCATGCTGGGCTGCCATGCCCTCGGCGTCCCCGCAGCACGTAGCCCCGGCCAGACCGGCGTGTGGGCCGCGCCGGGACGGAAGCTCGCCAGCATCGGCGTCGGGGCGCGCCGCTGGATTTCGATGCACGGCTTTGCCCTCAATGTCAGCGGCGATCTCCCCGGCTTCAAAGCCATCACCCCCTGCGGCATTGAGGGCGTGGTCATGACCTCGCTGGAACGCGAAGGTGCCCCCACCCTCACCACCGAAGCCGCCGCCGCCCACTTTGCGCCGTATCTGCTGCAATCCCTCGCTGCCCTCACTTCCCATGCCTGACATCTCCCGCGAAACCCTCATCGGTGCCCTCGAACAGATCGCCACCCTGCTCGAACTGAAAGGCGAAAACCCCTTCAAAATCCGCGCTTACCGCACCGGCGCAGAAACCGTGCGCACCTACCCCGAGGATATCCTGCAACTCGCCCGCGATAACCAGCTCACCGGCATCAAAGGCATCGGCGAAGCCCTCCGCGACAAGCTCCACATCCTCGCCACCACCGGCAGCCTGCCCTTTCTCGACAAGCTGAAAGCCGAATTCCCTGACACCATTTTCGAACTCTTCGACATCTCCGGGCTCGGGGCCAAAAAAAT
This sequence comes from Akkermansia muciniphila, assembly GCA_945900785.1. Classification (GTDB taxonomy): domain Bacteria; phylum Verrucomicrobiota; class Verrucomicrobiia; order Verrucomicrobiales; family V1-33; genus CAIZWU01. The sequence goes on along the minus strand of CAMDJM010000053.1, from coordinate 2,958 downwards.
CGCCGCCCTCTACAGCGAACTCGGCGTCGGCTCCATCGCCGACCTCCAGCGCGCCTGCGAATCCGGCGAGGCCGCCAAGCTCGCAGGCTTCGGCGAAAAAACCGCCACCAAACTCCTCGAAGCCATCGCCACCCGGGCCAGTTTCGCCGACACTTTCCGGGTCGATCAGGTCTCCCCGGCCGCCCGCGAGATCCTCGAATACCTGCGTGACCACCCGGACTGTTCCCGCGCCGAAGTCGCCGGCAGCTTCCGCCGGGGCAAGGAAACCGTCCACGACCTCGACTTCCTCGCCGCCTCCAAAAACCCCGCCGCCATCATGGAGGATTTTGTCAGGCCGCCCTGGATCCACTCGGTGACTGCCTCCGGTCCTACCAAAACCTCTGTCCGCCTCCACAGCGGCGTCCAGTGCGACCTCCGCGTCGTCACCAACGCTGAATTCCCCTTCGCCCTCGCCTACTTCACCGGCAGCAAGGAACACAACATCCAGCTCCGCGCCCGCGCTCTCAAGCACGGCTGGACGCTGAACGAATACCGCTTCACCCCCACCGGCCCGGACTCCCCGCCCGTCCCTGACGAAATCTACGACGAGCGCGACCTCCACCGCAGCCTCGGCCTCGATTTCATCGATCCCGCCCTGCGCGAAGGCTCCGGCGAAATCGAAGCTGCCGAGGCCGGCACCCTGCCCCGCCTTGTCGAACTCGAAAACCTCCGCGGCACTTTCCATAACCACACCACCGCCAGCGACGGCCACGCCAGTCTGCGCCAGATGGCCGAAGCCGCCATGGAACTCGGCCTCGAATACCTAGGCATCGCCGACCATAGCAAATCCTCCTTCCAGGCCAACGGCCTCGACGAAACCCGCCTCCGCGCCCAGTTGGAGGAAATCCGCGCCCTTAATGCCGAATACGCCCCAGACTTCCGCCTCTTCGCCGGATCGGAAGTGGACATCCTCAAGGACGGCAGCCTCGACTTCCCCGACGACCTCCTCGCCGAACTCGACTACACCGTGGCCAGCGTTCATAACGTCTTCAACCTGCCCGAGGCCGAGATGACCGCCCGGATCCTCCGCGCCGTGGAAAACCCCCACGTCACCATGCTCGGCCACCTCACCGGCCGTTTGTTATTAAAGCGCGAATCCTACGCCCTCAACATCCCCGCCATCCTCGACGCCTGCGCCGCCCATGGCACCATCATCGAACTCAACGCCAGCCCCTGGCGGCTCGACATGGACTGGCGTTGGTGGCGCATGGCCAGGGAAAAAGGCGTTAAATGTTCCATCAACCCGGACGCCCACACCATCCACGGCCTCCAGGACCTCTGGTATGGCCTGCGCACCGCCCGCAAAGGCTGGCTCACCCGCCAGGACGTGATCAACACGCTGCCCCTGGGCAAAATTGAGGCCGTTCTCAGCAAGCGTCGGGCCTGAGACCCCGGCGACCAAATAGTCCAGATTTAACATTGTCATTTCTTTTCCACGGCAGGCTCATCAGGAGCAACCCCGCAGCGGCAAGCGGCAAAAACGAAGCGGGACGCAACATCCGGGGGAACTGAAAGCAGGGGGAGCGCCGTTGAACGCGGTTCTTGCAAGTCCGCTCAGGCCGATTAGCCTCAGCCCCATGATGCGCATTTTAGAAACGATCTGGCTGGTCTGCTTCCTCCTGGGCCTGCTCCTGTTGGGAGTCTTTGGGACCTGGGCAGAAACGGCCCCATTTTGGTATGGAGCCGGGCTGGTCGCGGTGTCAGGAACCGGGGCCCTGCTTTCCCGCCAAGGCAAGCCGGATGAAAAAATGAGCCCCGGCTGCCTCATCCTGATGGGGGTGCTAGGCAGCTACCTGGCCTGGCGGGGACTGACCTCTGAAGTGAAATGGCTGGCCCGCCAGGATCTGGTTTTTGCCGCCACGGCCGTGGTCGCCTACGGGCTGATGGCGGTGCGCTATACCACTCCCAAGGCACGATTGGCCGTGTTGGGGGTTTTGTTTCTGCTGGTGGCAGGAAATGCCGGGCTCGGTTTGTATCAATATTTTGTGAAGCCCGCCCTGTCCATTTTCAGCCTCTTCGGCTTGAGAAGAAGCGGGGAAATTTCCGCCGGGGGCTTTTTCGAGAGCGGCAACCACATGGCAGGATTCATGACCCTGGCCGGACTGCCCCTCCTTGGTGTGGCCGTGCTCGGACAGGGCCTGCGGGGCACGGTCCGGGCCTGCGCCACCATCGGGTTCCTCCTGGCCGCCACCGGCGTGGCCTTCTCCACCAGCCGGGGCGGGGCTGCGGGATTCTTCTGCGGCATGGGTTTGATGCTGATCCTCGCCTTCATCCTGTGGCTGGCGCAACGCCGGGGAGCGCAGGGCAACAGCCGGCTGGGCTGGTGGCTGGCAACCCTCGCCATCAGTTTTCCCGTCCTTCTGGGGGTGGCCGGCATGAACATCCGGCAATTTTTTAGCAAAGGCCAGGAACTGACCTCCCTCGCCAACCGGTTCCCTTTGTGGGATGCGGCCATGGCACAATGGAATATGTCTCCTCTCATTGGCACGGGTGCCCGCAGCTATGAATACATGGAACGTGCCTTCCGCACCACGGAAACCAAATGGATGGTCTGGGCTGGAGAGGTTGATGCCATTTTTGCCCATAATGACTATCTGCAATGCCTTGCTGACTATGGATTGATTGGTTTGGTCCTGGTGCTGCTGGTCGTCCTGTTTCACTTTGGAAGGGCTTTTTTATCACTCTACCACAACGCCACTTCCCTTCCGGCCTCCCATGCTGCGCCTTCAGGCCTGGCCACTGGGCTGACTTGTGGTGCGCTGGCGGGCATTGCAGGCATCATGATCCAGGCCGTCGCCGAATTCAACCTGCACATCGGCATCAATGCGGTCATGGCCGGGCTCCTTCTCGGTATCCTCGCCACGCCCGGATTCAAAGTTCTGGAAAATCGGCCCCTGAAGTCCCCGGATCCAGCCGTCC
>CAMDJM010000052.1 GCA_945900785.1 Akkermansia muciniphila | reverse complement strand
CCGCGCTGCGCATTGTGCCAGGATTCCAGCGCGGGCGTGGCACTGCCCAGCAAAATCGCACAGCCCTCCAGCCGGGCCCTAACCACGGCCGCATCCCTCGCCTGATAGCGCGGGGGCTGTTCCTGCTTGTAGCTGCCTTCGTGCTCCTCATCCACAATGATCAGCCCCAGATCCTCCAGCGGGGCAAACAAGGCACTGCGCGCGCCGATCACGATCCGCGCCTTCCCGCGTTGAATGCGGTGCCATTCATCGAAGCGCTCGCCCTGACTTAAATGGCTATGGAGCACCGCCACCCGGTCCTGCATTTCGGCGAAGCGGCTCTTGAAGCGCTCCACGGTTTGGGGCGTCAGGGAAATCTCCGGCACCAGCACCAGCACCGTCTGCCCCTGCTCCAGCACCCGGTGGGCCGCCTGCAAATACACCTCCGTCTTCCCGCTTCCGGTCACCCCGAAGATCAACATCGGTTTGGCCAGGAGCGGTTCCCGCACCGCTTCCAGCACGGCCACCAGGGCCTCCTGCTGCCATGGGTTGAGGGACAGGGCCTTGGTGCTGATGAAGGACTCGCCTTCAAAAGGATCCCGGCCCACCGCTTCCTCCGTGAGTTCGATCCATTGTTTCTCCCGCAAGCCCTTCAAGGCCGCTCCGGAAAACAGCGCGGCTGGCTGTGCCTCTTTGGCCAGAATCAGCGCCTCCAGGGCCTCCGCCTGCTTCGGGGCCTTTTTCACCAGCGCGGCCATTTCCGCGGCGTCCGGGGTCTTCACCAGCCTCGCAAACATCCGCCGTTTCTCCGTATGCTTCTCCTCCCGCACCGCCTCCGGCAGCATTGCCCGCATCACGCTTTCCATCGGCGCACAATAATAGTCAGAAACCCATTTGCCAAATTCCATCAGGTTCGGCGGGATCATCACCCGCTCGGAGAGCAATCCCAACAGCGGCTTGAGCTTCGGCACCTCCGCCTCGGCTGCCGGATAAGTGATCAGCACCGTGCCGGTCATGGTGCGGTTCCGCAGTGGCACACTGACCCGGCTCCCCGGTCCCACCCCATCCAGGGCGGGCGGGATAGCATAATCAAACTCCAAATCCGCCACCGCCCCATCCAGCAACACCCGCGCCGCCATCGGCAGCAGCGTCACCGCAGCCGGTCCCAGGGGCAATTCATCATCAGACGTCATCCTTCAGAACAATCCAGAATGCCGGAAAGGGAAACCACGGATTTCAGCAAAGCCACGGCACCACCCGTGGGTTTAAATAAAAGTGGAGTGGTTGCCGGCTGTGGATTTTTCGATGGCTTCGCGCTCCAGGGCGGCGTTGGCGTAGCCGTGGCGCAGGCATTGCAGGAGGTAGGCGCGGAGGAATCCAGTGAGGCTGCCGTGACGCTCGTATTGGGCGGTGTGCACCAGTTCATGGGCCATGATGACGGGTTGGGCGGCGAGATCACGGCGGAGCAGGATGCCGTAGCGCAGGCAAAGGCCCCCGATGTGACGCCGGTCGAAGCCCCATTGACTGGCGATGCGGTGCATCCAGCCAAGGCCAGGCATGGGGATTTCCTCCACGGCGATGACGCGGACTTTTTCCGGATGGCGGACGCCGACCCGTTCTGCCGCCGCCCACTCGGAGGTGAAAAGCGGGCGGCCTTCGCGCAGGGTGCGGCGCTCCACCCGCCACGCCCACCAGCCGACCCACGGCATGGCCACGAGGACGATGGCGGGCAGAAACAGGGTGCGGGCCGGACCTGGCTTCCAGGGCGGCGAATCAGTCAGGCTCATGACAGGACCCGCGCAGGCAGGCGGACGGGCCGGGTTTGACAGGCTGCGAGGATGCCGGCGGCTTTGTGGAGGGTTTCCTGCCATTCAAGAGCGGGGACGGAGTCCGCCACGATGCCCGCCCCGACTTGGAAGGTGGCGGTGTTTTCCTGAAGCGTGATGGTGCGGATGGCGATGCTGAATTGGCTTTCGCCATTGGCTCCGAAGTAACCGATGGAGCCGGTATACGCTCCACGGGGGCTGGCTTCGAGTTCGGCAATGATGCCGGTGGCCCGCTTCTTCGGTGCACCCGTGATGGAGCCGCCCGGGGAGCAGGCGCGGAGGGCCGCAATATGGGAGATGTCAGGCCGCAGGGTGCCCTGGATGGTGGAGACGAGATGGAAGACCTGTTCGTAGGTTTCCAGCTTGAGGAGATCGGTGACCCGGACGCTGCCATACGCGCAGACCTGGCCGAGGTCGTTGCGTAAAAGATCGGTAATCATGAGCAATTCGGCGCGCTCTTTTTCACTGCGGATGAGTTCGATGGCCGAGCGCTCGTCAGCTTCCGGATCCAGATAGCGGGGCCGGGTGCCTTTGATCGGGCGGGTGCGGATGTGGGAGCCGCTGATTTTGAGAAACGACTCTGGAGAGGAAGACAGGAGGTGCCGCCCACCGAGATTCAGGTAGGCCGCATAAGGGGCGGGACTGGCGGCACGGAGCTGCAGGGCAAGCGCCAAAGGATCCGCCTCCGGGGGCCAGGGGGCGCTGAAACGGTGGGCGAGATTCACCTGATAGATGTCCCCCGCGCGGATGTAGTCATGGGCGCGCCGGACTATCGCTTCGTAGGCAGCGGGCGTTTGCTCAGGGGCAAAAGTCAGGCAGGGAGCCTCGGATAGGGGGGCGGACGGACCGGCGGCCAGAGCGGCGGGCAAGCGGGGCCCGGTGGCGATCCAACTGCTGGTGGCGTGGCGGTAGATCAGGACCTCATCGTAAAGCCCAAAAGTGTAGCTGCCGTCATAGTCCACCGAGCCAAAGAGACCCGAGAGGGGAAACCCATAGTCGGCCTGAGACGGGGAGGCGCGGTGCAGGCTGGCGAGGGCGGATTCCAAGGCCGCCGGTTCATCCAGATTTCCCGTCAGGATGGCGCGGGGAGCGGCGGTGAGGAGGGAAATGCCACCGCCGGGGTCCGATTCCGGCCGGTGACCGGCAGTATCCAGCCAGACGAGCCCTGGCAGGCCGCGCAGACGGAGCGCGGCTTCATCAGGCGTGGCCTCCAAATGAAGGACACGGGGCTGGGCGATCGGGAAAGGGGGGGACATCTCGGAGACATGCATTTTCCATGAGGGCTGCGGCGGTGCAATAGCGCATGATTCCCCACAGAAAAAAGACGCGGTCTGGCTGATCGGATTCAGGGCCCCAACACGGAAAACTGGTGGGGGGCGGGCCTCAGACGATACCGGGAATGTCCTCGTAGATTTGGCTCAAAGGAAGCGCGAGGCCAATGGATTCCAGATGCAGGATGGAATCCAACTCCTCCCGCACTTCTCCAGCCCAATCTTTCGAGCGCCGGTGGAGGATCACCCGGGGCTGATCCTGCTCAATGAGAAGGTATTCCTCAAGAGTGGGGATGGTTGGGTAATTTTGCAGCTTTTCAGTGCGGTCGGTGCGGCTGGTCGTCGGGGAGAGAACTTCGATGATCAGTTTCGGAAACCGCAGGAAATGGGAGTGATTGTCCCGGGGATCACAGGCAATCACAAGATCAGGATAGTAAAAAATATCCTTCCCCCGGATCAGGAGCCGCACCTTGATATCACTGACCTGGGCTTTGCAGGGGCCTCCTTTGAGCCTGGGGCGGATCGCCGAGTAGGTGTTCAGGGCTATCGTGTTATGGGGCAGACTGGCTCCTGACATGGCATGGACATCCCCATCAATGTATTCATGCTTGACCTCGCTGGTGAGTTCGCCAGTGAGGTATTCTTCCACGGTGATGAAATGCCGGAGGGCTGCGGAGGTCATGGGTGAAAGATGGCTCCAATTGTCAAGGAATCAAGGTTTACGTTTTGAAGGGGACCATGCCGGCGGGCGGGAAAAATGGATTTATCTACATCAGTTTCGCTCCGGCTTCGGCGAGGGGACTGCGCTCGCCTTTGCTAAGGGAGATGTGGGCGGAGCAGGCTTCGCCTTTGAGGCGGTTCCGGGTGTAGACGAGACCATTGCTGCGGCTGTCGACGTAGGGATTGTCGATCTGGGCGGGGTCGCCGATGAGGACGAGCTTGGAGCCGCGGGACATGCGGGTGACAATGGTTTTCGCTTCGAGCGGGGTGAGCTGCTGGGCTTCGTCGAGGATAAAGAACCGGTTGGGAATGGAGCGGCCGCGGATGTAGCAGAGCGCTTCGATTTCCAGGATACCCTGCTCGATGAGGGCGTCGTAAGGCTTGGGCGCGGTATCGAGGGCAAGGGTTTGCTGCTTCTTTTCCTGTTTGCGGCGGGGGCCGGCATTGGCGGGGACGCTGGGTCTCATCACGATATCCAGGGCATCGTAAATGGGCTGCAGCCAGGGACGGAGTTTTTCGTTGAGGGTGCCAGGAAGGAAGCCCAGCGTTTCCCCCATGGCGACGACGGGGCGGCTGATGGTCATGCCATCGTAACGGCGCTGGAAGACTTCGCTGAGGCCGGCCGCGACAGCGAGGAGGGTTTTGCCGGTGCCGGCCTGACCATAGCAGGTGACCAGAGAAATGTCAGGATCGAGCAGGGCATCGAGGAGGCATTGCTGGCCGAGATTGAGCGGACGGATCGGCTGACCTTTGGGGATTTTGATGGATTCCGGGACCTGGAGGCGGACGAAGCGTCCTTTGCCGGCGTGGCGGGCAGGCATGGTTTGTTTTTCACTGACCTGAAGGAGCACGTATTCATTGACCGCCAAGCCGGTGGTCTCCCCCGGGGGGAGGGTGATTTCGCCGCTGCTGGCAAAGCGCTGCAGTTCCATGGGGTCGACCATGAGGCGTTGCAGGTCGTAGCTGGCGACATCGCGGATTTCAGCCTTGTCATTGAGGTAGTCCTCACAGGCGATGCCGATGGCACGGGCTTTGAGCTGCAGGTTGAGATCCTTGGTGACGAGGATGACAGGAGAGCTATTCTGTTCCCTGACCATCAAGGCGCAGGCGAGAATGCGGTGGTCCACCTTGTCCATGGCGGGGAACAGATGCATGAACTCGGTGAGGACCGGCGAGACTTCGGCGTGGTCTTCGGCGCTGAAGGCAGCGAGGCGGATACTGCCTCCGCCGTCCGTCGGGACGCCGCTGGTGACGCTGGCTCCGCCCTGGGCGAAGACCTCTGACAATTTCCGGTGAATCGCCCGGGCGCTGGCTCCGCGGTCGTTTTGCTCGTTCTTGAAGCGGTCGAGTTCGCTCAGGACATCCACGGGGATGCAGATGTGATTGTCGGCGAAACGCTCGATGCAACCGGGGTCGTGGAGCAGTACGTTGGTGTCGAGAACAAAGGTTTTGGCTTTTTGATGGGGAGAGACGAGTCCAAATCGTTGCCAGTCACGGGAAGGATCTGCGGTAACGGATCCGGCAGGCTTGGAGGCGTTGCCGGTTTTTCCATTGGGGCGCTGGCCCCGCTTGCCCGGCCCCTCGCTAACGAGGGCGGCTGTCATAGGTTCGTCATCTCTTATCATAGGGGGATAGGAAAACGCAGGCCGTGCCGGAGCGCCCGTGCCGCGCGGGGGAGAGGAGGTCCCTGACGGCTGCCTGCCGTCTCCGCATACTGCCATAGGAGAGCTGTGGATGAGACCTGATATTCAAGACGGAGCCATGAAACGGCGGAAAGGCGGAGATACAAGAAATATTTTCGGCAGTTCGATTTTTTAGAAATCCGCCGGTGCCTCCAGGATAAAATTCAGGAAGCAGGTGACCAGACAAACGGGGTGGTGGTCCGGGACCGGAAGTGGCATAAATCCGGCTGGTGCGGCCTTCCGCAGACTTCCATGCCCACTCCGATCAGCCGCCCCAGGGCAAACCTTTTTTATGCCGCCAGTTTTGTCGGGATCGTGATGATCGTGTTCACGATGGGCTACCGCTATGCCGGATGGTCGTGGAACGATTCCATTTACATGGTGATCATCACCGCCTTCAGCGTGGGTTTTGGTGAGGTGCAGCCGATTCGGGAGCCGTGGCTGCGGGCGTGGACGATGGCGTTGATCGTGCTGGGCTGCACCGGCATCATCCTCATCACGGGTTCGCTGGTGCAGTTGCTGACAGAATCGCAGATCAACCGGGCCCTCGGAGGAAAACGTATGGAAAACGAAATCGAAAAACTGAAAAACCACGCTATCATCTGCGGCTTTGGCCGGATCGGGCGCATGATTGCCAGCCAGTTGGAGCAAGGCGGGATTCCTTTTGTGATCGTGGATCAGGCCAGCGACCGGGTGGCGGAGGCACGGGAAGCGGGCTGGCTGACCTTCCAGGGCGAAGCCACGGATGAGGCGGTGCTGCGCTCCGCCGGCATCGCGCGGGCCCGGGTGCTGGCCACCGTATTGCCGAACGATGCCGCGAATGTGTTCATCACCCTGAGCGCCCGGAACATGCACCCGGCGATCGAGATCATCGCGCGGGGTGAGGTGCCCTCGACAGAACGGAAACTCCTCCAGGCGGGGGCGAACCGCGTGGTGCTGCCGGCGCACATCGGGGCCGACCGCATCGCGCATCTGATCCTGCATCCCAATGCCCGCGAGCTGCTGGGCGGGCGCACGAAGTCGAAGGTGGAATTTGAGCACCATCTCAGCGAGCTGGGGCTGGACATGGAGGAGATCGAAATCGGCCCGGCTTCCCCCTGGGTGCACCGTTCCGTGGGAGAGGTGGAAAAGGAAACCGCCGGTCGGCTGCTGGCGGTGGCGATCCTGCGGAAGGAGGGCGGCACTGATTTGAATCCTGGCCCGGAAGCCGCGCTGCTGCCAGGCGATGCCCTGGTGGTGATGAAACGCGCGGGCCGAAGCTGAGGCTGAAATGGTTTTCATCACCAAAAAGGACTTGCCCGCCTTGGTGCACCCTTCTATGCTGAGCGCTTTCCCCGCCCGGCCGGACCTTCCTGCCGGGCTTTTCTCACGATACGACCCACCTGCCGCCATGCTCGAGACCATCCGCAAGCATCATTACATTCTCATGCTGATCATCGCCATTCTGGTATGTGTGGCGTTCGTTTTCTTTGGCAGTGATCACCGGGGTGGAGACCAAGGCGACGGCAAGCCCATGGCCATCGTGGATGGACAGGAATATTACCAAAACGACGTCCAGCAAATCGACAGCCAGCGCAGCCTGATCACCCGGCTCTTTTATGATCAGGCGAATATGATGTCCCAAATCACGGATCCCCTCGCCTTTTACCTTAACACCCTCGGCGGCAGCCCCATGATGCGCAGCCCGGCGATCGTTCAGCTTTATGGCCCCTCCGGCGAGCGGGATTCCCTGAACATGGACTTTTGCATGAACGTCGCCACCTTGCGGGCCAAGGCCCCGAAGCTCGGCATTGAGGTTGACCAGGACGACCTTGTGAAATTCGTGCAAACCGTCAGCGGCTTTCAAACCAATGGCCAATTCGACTCCACCAAATACGAAGCCTTCCTGAACAGCGGAGCCTTCGGCGACCGGTCCAACACCGAGCGCCGGCTCTTCACCGCCCTGCGCGATGTGATGATTTTCCAGCGCGTGAACAAACTCATCGGCGGCACCCTTGCTCCTTCGGCCGCTGAAGTGAATGCCCGCTACACCGAGAGCCACCAAAAGACCACCGCCTCCTATGTGCTGATCGAAAAAGCCAAACAAACCCCGGCGGCTCCTGCTGAAGACGCCATCCAAAAATTCTACGACGAAGCCAAGGCCGCCTTCGATGCCCACACTGCCGACCCCATGAAGCCAGCGGCCAGCCCGCTGGTCCTCTCCCCGGAAAAACGCTCCATCCGCTATGTTCTGATCGATCTGCCCAAGCCTCCCACGCCACCAGCCGCGCCCCAGCCCGAAGACGTCAGCAAGCTCCCTGAAGACCAGAAAAAAGCCAAAGAAGAAGAAAACAAAAAGAAGGCCGAAGAGCACACCAAAGCCATGACGGCACACGCCGAGGCCGTGAAAACCCAGGAAGCCGCTTCCAAAACCCTCCTCGAAAAAGCCGGTGCCATCAGTTCCGACCTCGCTTCCGAAGACCGCGGCACCCGCCCCTTTGAAGAAATCGTCAAAGCCTCCGGCTTGGAACCCAAAACCAGTGAACTCTTCACTGCCGATGCCGCCCCTGCCGACCTCAAGGCCGAAGCCAAGCTGATCGGGGAAATTTTCGACTCCCCCAAGGATCCTGGGATCGCCCACACCCTTAAAACCACCAACGGTTACGCCATTTTTGAAATCGCCAGCGTCGAATCCCCCACGGTGCTGCCGCTCGACCAAGTCAAAGTCAAAGTCACGGAACACCTGACCGCCGAAGCCACCACCGCTGCGGTAAAAACGGCGGCGGACACCGCCCGCACCGCGATCCAGGAAGCCCTCAAAGGCGGCAAATCCTTTGCCGAAGCCGCTACCGCCGCTGGCCTGACCCCTATGGAAGTCCCCGCCTGGTCCCAAAGCAAACCACCCACGGCTCCGAACCAAGCCATCATCACCAAAGCCGCGGCGGATCTCAACCCTGGCGAAATTTCCCCTCCCGAAGAAGTCCCCGAAGGCCTTATGCTGGTCAGCACCCTGAAACGCGAACTCCCCAAAGACCCCAAAATGGAAGAGGACAAAAAGAAGCTGGCCGAAGAAGCTGCCGAAGGCAAGGAGCCCAGCACCGGTGGCGGCTTTAACTTCCCTTCCTTCAGTCCGCTTCTCCAAGCGTGGTTCAAAGCCAACCGCACCGAGGTCAAGGCCGAAGCCACCTCCGGCTAGCCGCGTTCCCTATCAACCAGGCCACCTGCGTGGGCCTCCCATCCCGTCCGCCTTCATGCCTTCCGCCCAGGACCTGATCGACGAAGCCAGCGGCTGCGTCGCCCTGGGCGATCTGGCCGCCGCCGCCCTGCTCTACCGTGAGGCTACCCGGCTGGACCCACAGAACTTTGACGCTTGGCATTCCCTTGGCATGGCCCTGATGCGCGACGGGCAACACCAAGCTGCCCTTGGCCCTGCCCTCATGGCGACGGACCTGCGGCCCAACGACCTCCTCGCCTGGACTGCCCTGTCCCAACTCCACGTCAGGATGGGCCACATTGCCGAAGCCGAAACCGCCAAAGCCAACGCCCGCATCCTCTCCCTCGGCGGCAAAATCGCCCGGGACGGGCCTCCCTGAAACAGCCTGAGTTCATTGGATCACCATCAGGGCTGAGCCCGCAAAGTCACACCTTTTTGATGAATTAAAGTGGGGTCAATGGGTGATCGGGTCCGGCGTAGATGCCGGACGGGATGGGGGAAGGGTCGGGATGAGGGTTGGTGAAAGTGACGTCGCCTTGGATCTGGACGCCGGCATGGAAGGTGGCGGGGCCTTTGATGGTGAGTTTACTGGTGTGGCGGAGGCTGGGGATGCCTTGGGCGAGGAGCGCGTCGAGGCCGTCGACGAGTTTGTAGTGGTCGTTGTCAAGATTGACTTCGGGGGGGATCCCATGGCGGTCGGGGTGGAGTTCGAGGCGGAAATCGGAGGTGAGTTGACAGGCGTCCGAGCGGATGATGAGAAGGTCGCTGGTGGTTTTGACAGGGGCGAAGCGGGTGCGGCTGACTTCGATGGCGGCGGCTCCAGGGAAGGATTCGATGGCGGCACCCATGGCAGTTTCGAGCTGGTAAACAGGAGGGCTGGTTTTGTCGCGGGGATCGGCGGTTTTGGAATTGCGGATCATGGGCAGGGGGATGAGACCGCCGTGCTGCAGGAGGGTTTCCTTGAGGTGATCGAGCCGGATCCAGAGGTTGTTGGTGTTGAAGAAGCGGTGACGTCCGATGTCCTGAAAGGATGCGGCATCGGCGTCCGGGCACTGGGCACTTTCGCGGAGGATGAGACGGCCATCGCTGGGGCGCAGCGCAAGGTGGCCCCCTTTTTTGTCGGCGGCGGTGCGGCGGGTGACTTCCATGAGGAAGGGCGCCCCGCTTTCGGCAAACCAGGCCAGCAGGGCGGGATCGAGGGTAGCCCCGAGGTTGTCTGAGTTGGAGATAAAGGCGTAAATGATGCCTTCCGCGAGGAGTTTATCCAGCCAGCCGCTGCCAGCGAGGCTGGCGTAGAGGTCGCCATGGCCGGGAGGGCACCATTCCATGTCCGGATTTTCCGGCCAGTTCAGGGGAGTGAGGGTATCGGCAAGAATCTTGGGAACGCGGCTTTGGAGGAATTCAAGGTCCTCCGGTGCGCCAAGATCGGGGTAATGAGTGAGGAGGGCCCGGGTATCGGCTGAGGTGGAGAAGCTATTCATCAGAAGAAAGCGGGGCACGGAACCTCCGCCGCTGGTGGCGCGCAGATGTAGGATTTGCCGGGCGATGAGATCGAGAAAGCTGAGCCCTTCCCGCACGGGCAGGAGGCTTTTGGCTTTCTCCAGGCCCATGCCGGTGCCTAGTCCGCCGTTGAGTTTGATGACCGCAGTGCGGCGCAGGAGAGGGGGGAGGGCTTCTGCTGGGGGGATGGGCAAGGTTTGGGCGTGGGGTAGCCCGGCGATCGGAGCTAGAGCAGTCTCCGGGATCATCCCAGTTTCATGGCGTTCGAGGGCCCGGAAATTCCCCTCGAACGCGCGGACGGCGGATTCACTGAGGCCATCAGCACGCATTTTTTCGGCGAAGGGAAGGAAGCGGTCAATCATGGGGGAAAAATCGGAGTGGAGCGGTAAAACGGCAGAAGGAACGCAGGCCGGGAGGACTTTCAACGGGCATCCTTCCGATCTTCCAATTGGCATAGGACATGGGCAGGAATACCCCTGATTTTCTGCTGCAATACGATAACTTAATCCTGCACAGGGCAAAGCGGCTCGAAATCGGAACCCTTTCCAGACATACTGTAAATTAGTTACTTTTGCTAAATTTCTCTGTATTGAGAATAGATTGTGCGAAAATTTGCTGAAATTTATGATCTATCGCTGGAAATTCCTTGAGATTATGAAAAATATTTAGGAATTGAGATTCAAATTTAAAAATTTAACATCGTCAGTCATGCTTAAGCCATTCATCCTCCGCCAATTCCTTCTGGGATGCTTCCTGGTGAGCGCAGGCCTGGCTGGGGCGGAAGCCACTGACCCCACTGGCCGGACCAACTTCATGGTGAATTATGCCGCGAAGCCTGAGATGGGGCTACTGCTGGCACATGACATGGCGATTGTGGATCCGGAGGCAGTGGTAGATTTCCCCGCGGTGAAAAAAGCGGGCCGGAAAATCCTGGCTTATGTAAGCGCAGTGGAATTGCGCGGGGCCTCGCCTTATGCTGAGCGGCTGCAAAAGAATGGAGTGAAGGAGGTGGCCCGGCAGGAGGAGTGGAAGACCAGCCTGATGGACATCACCCATCCCGCCTGGGGTGATTTTGTGGTGGATACCCTGGCCCGCACGGCGGTGTCGAAGGGATTCGATGGGTTCTTTTTGGACACGGTGGATAGTGCGGCAGCCTTGATGAGGCAGGATCCGGTGAAGGCACCGTCCTACCAGGCCGCCATGGTGCAATTGGTGCAGCGCCTGCGGAAGACCTTTCCGGGCAAGGAGATCGTGATGAACCGGGGATTTGAATTTCTCCCCTCGCTCCCCGGCATGGTGGATGGCGTGCTGGTGGAGTCACTCTACCGCACCTACAATGCGGCGGGGGCCTATGTGCCCGTCGCGGAGCAGATCACCAGGGCGCTGACCTCTCAAATTGAAAAGGTTAAAGCGGCCGGGCTGCCAGTCTATGTGCTGGATTACCTGGATCCTGGCGATGTCAAAATGGCCGACGCCACCCTGGCCCGCATTGCCGCGCTGGGAGCCGCCGGGTTCCTGTCCACCAAATCCCTGCAGGGAGCTACCGCCGGCCCGTTGCGCCCGGTAGCCCGCCGTATCCTGGTGCTTTTTGGGGGCGTCCAGGCGGAAAGCGAGAGCACCAGCTACTTTGAGGATGACACCTTCGCCGGCACCCGTCTGCAAATGCCTCTGGAATGGATGGGCTATGAACTGGAGTATCTGAATGTGGGGCAAACCTCTCCTCCAGCGGAACTCGACGCGCGCTTCTGCGGCATGATCCTTGATGAAAATCTGATCCTGCCCAACGCCGGTGAGGAATGGTATGTGAACTGGATCCTGCACCAGGTCTCGCGGGGCATAAAGGTGCTTTTCTGTGGTCATTATCCGCTCCAGCAGGATCTCCAGCGGGCGCGCCTGCTCAAGGGACTGGGCCTCTGGGGCAGCCTGCGCCAGCTCACCACTCCCCAGGAGGTAAAGCTCCGGGTGGTGGACTCCAAAATGATGAATTTTGAAGCCCCGACCCGCGCCCATCTGGCGGAAATTGAGGACTCCCGGGCTCCGCAGGAGTCGGATATTTACCTTTCCGTGGCCTCACGGGATGAAACCGCCAATGCGGTGCAGTATGACGCGGTTTACACCACCTCCTGGGGCGGTGCCCTCCTGGATCCTTACAACACCTTCCAGGTCTCCGTCGAAGATCAGGCTTCCCTGTTCGACCCCTTCGCCTTCCTCCAGCAAATCTGGCCCTCCGGGTCCTTCCCGGCACCCGACGCCACCACGCGGGACGGACGACGCCTCTTTTTCAGCCAGATTGATGGGGATGGTTTCAATGGCGTCACCACTTTCGCCGGGAACCGCATTTGCGCAGAGTTGGTGCGGGATCACATCCTGAAAAAATACCCCCTGCCCATCACCGCCTCCCTCATCGAATCCACCATGCGCGGCCTTGAGGACACCCAGAAAGGTGACGAACAACCCGCCCTGGAAGCCGTGGCCCGCTCCATCTTCGCCCTGCCCAATGTCCAGGCAGCGTCCCACAGCTTCAGCCACCCTTACGTCTGGATCGAGAACGATGAGGAATACATCCCGATGTATGAAACCCGCTCCCTGGTGCTCAAGCCTGAGGCCGCGCTGAAAGGCGTGGACCCTGAGCGGGAAGTGGCTGGCAGCATCGCCTACGTGCAAAGCCTGCTCCCTGCGGGCAAAACCTGCGATTTGATGCTATGGTCCGGCAACTGCCGCCCTGGAGCCGCCGCGCTGAGCGTTTGCCGCCGCCTCGGCGTGGAAAACCTCAACGGCGGCAACACCACCATCTCGCGGCGGCATCCCTACCTTTCCAACATCTCCCCGCGTGTCATGAGCTGGGATGGGGAAATCCAGGTTTTTTCCGCGATGCAAAATGAATTTGTCTATACCCGGAACTGGAAAGGCCCCTTCGTCGGCGGCTTCCGGCAGGTCATCGAGACCTTTGAGAAAACCGGGTCGCCCCGCCGGCTGAAGCCCATCAATCTTTACTATCATTTTTACAGCGCGGCCACCCCGGGAGCCCTGAAATCGCTGGCTGAGGCCTACGACTGGGCCATGGCCCACCCCCTGCACAGCGTCACGGCGGCGCACTTCGCCCGCATCGCCAAAGACGCCTGGGGCACCAAAATCTACCGCACCGGCCCGGCCCGTTTTGCCATGGCCAATGCCGGACATGCCCGCACCTTCCGCCTGCCCGCCACCGGTCCCCTGCCTGATCTGAATGCCTCCTCCGGCGTCACGGGATATCTGATCGAAGGCGAAAGCCTCTATGTCCACACCAGCGGCCAGTCCCTCACCAGCCTCACCCTTGCGGCTTCCCCGGAGCCCCGGCTCCGGCTTGAATCCAGCACTGCGGAGATCACCTTCCAGCGCCTGGAGAAAACCGGGGCGGCCTTCACCACCCAGGATCTGAAGCCGGAGGTTCCCATCGTCCTCGCCGGCATGGCACCCGGCAGCGCATGGCAGGTGGTCATCAATGACAAAGGCCAGCGCCTGCTCGCCAACCCCGCAGGCAAGCTTGAACTCCTCCTCCCCTCCGCCGCCAGCGTCAAAATCGACGCTATGCCCGCTGTCGCCGCCAACTAGCTCAACCACGCCATGCCTGCTCCCTCCAGCCCCCTCTGCCAACAGCCGCCCCGCCTCGTGCCGGAATGGCTGATGTGGTCCATGGTCGTGGGTTGTCTCAGCCTTGCCGTAGCCCTCATTCCCAGTAAACGCCAACTGGTGGGACGCCTCCTCGAAGATGGGGAGAACCAACGCGCCCTCGAAGTCGCGCACGGCACGCCCCCGGCCCCCGCCCCGACCGCTCCTCCCAGCGCCTTGGATAACCTCCGCGTCTCCCTCAATCCGGACTTCCACGGCCCCGGCGCGGTCGCCGCTGCCGCCATCGAAAGTGCCACCGATCCCACCGCCTGCCTGGACCTCGTCCACCGCATGGAGACGAACCTCGCAGCCCCGCAAAAACGCTCCCTTTATCAGGCCATCGCGCGCAGCGCTCTCGCCCAAAACAACCCTGCCCTGGCCGCCCAGGTCGCCAATGCTGCCATCCAACAGGGTTTCGCCGACCCTGAGCTTCGCCTCAGCGCGGTGCAATCCTGGCGGTGGGCTGGAAAACCTGAGCAGGCCCTGAAAATCCTCGAACAATGGCGCACCACCGACCCCGCCACCTTCACCAGCGAATCCACCGACACCGAAATCACCCTCAGCCGTGAAACCGGGGCCAACGACCACGCCCTGAAGCTCCTGCTCTCCCGGCTTGATGCCACCGGCCCGCCCGGAGCGGCCCCGCCGGAAATATTGGAACTCGCCCTGACCATCGCGGGCAATGCCGGACGCATCGGTGAAGTCCTCCCCCGCATCGCCCTCTGGGTCGACGCCCAACCCGCCGGCAAAGCCACCATCGCGGAACTGGCCAGCGCCAAAAATCCCATCTGCCCCATCTTCAAACACTTCGCCGGTCTCCTTGCCCGGCACTCCGAGTGGTCCGGCCAGCCCGGTCCGGCTCTCGACTGGTATCTCAAGCTCGCGGTGCTGGGCGACACCTTCGCCCTGGAGCGCGCCAACGAACTCCAAAAAGGACTCAACCGCCGGCAGGACTTCAAAGCCGTCCTCCAGAAGATCGTTCCTGTCCCTGGCCAACCCAAATACACCCGCCTGCTGCCCACCCTGCTCGCTGATGCCGGCGACTACACGGCCGCCCCGGCTGCCTACGGGCGTTGGCTGAAGGACAACCCGGACGACATCTCCGCCCTCACCGAACTGGGGGCCCTCTATTCGGAAATCCCCGATTCTCCCAAGGCCCTCGCCACTTACGAAAAAGTCGCCGCGCTGGAACCCGGAAACCTCCTCGCCCGCAAGGAAATCGCAGACCTGCGCCTCGTCCTCAAAGACTTTTCCGGAGCCTTCAAGCTGTATAATACCCTACCGGATTCCGCCCACGACGCCATCACCCTGGAAAATTTCAGCCTCCTCGCGGAGTCCCTCGCCGACTACCCCGCCTACAACCGTTCCCTCCTCATGCGCTACCACCGGCTGAACCACCCCTCCACCAATGACTTCCTCGAACTGGCCCGCAGCTACGCCCTCATCAACCAACCGGACGGGGCTATCACCACCCTCAGCGAAGGCCTCCGCCGCCTGCCGGACAGCCGCGTCATCCGCACCCACCTCGCCCAGGCCTGGCGCAACAAAGGCAACTACGATCAGGCGATCCGCCTCCTCGCGGTTCCTTCCCTCAAGGACAACTTTATGGCCACCAGCCTCTTCATTGAAGTCTGCTGCCTCAAGGAAGACTACCAGCAGGCCCTCGTCTTCCTCGGGCGGGGCATCGAAAAGAAATTCGCCTTCCCACCGGATGTCCTGCTCGACCTTGGCCACATCTACTTCAACAACGGCTACATGACCGAGGCCGATATCCTCTACTCCTCCGTGCCTGACGAGCCCTCCCTTTGGCCCCTCATCGCCAATGCCCGGTTCCAGCGCAGCGACCTCTCCGGGGCCGAAACCTTCCAGCGCCGCTACCTTTCCTCCCTCCAGGTGCCCGATCCCCAGGGCTGGCTCCTGATGGGAGACATCCTGCGCGCTGGAGGCCGCGAGGCCGAAGCCCAGACGGCTTATCAAAAAAGCCTGAATCTCATGGAGGAAAAACTCCATGCCCGGCCGGTCGCCGAAACGCCACCGTCCGCCAAAACGCGCCCCACCACCGCATCCAACCCCTGAGCCAACGGCCTCCCAACCCAGTTTAAGGAAATGTTACGCCCCTCCCTCTCCCTCACTTTCACCCTGCTCCTTCCTGCGGCCGCCGGTGCGGATCCGGTCCAGATCCGCCGGGCTGAAGTGGCCGCCCCGCCCATCAGCACCACCGCCGGCACCCTGGGGGCCAAGGAACAGGGCATTCTCAAAAAACTCAGCACCATGACCCCGGGCCAGATCAGCGAGCTGCTGGAAGCCTACTCCCGCATGGGCAACCACCGCATGGCTGCGGCTCTCAGCCAGGCCCTGCTGAAACGCGAGCCTGCCAACAAACAATACCGCACCCTCACCGCCTCCCTCCTGAAGGACTCCAGCTACGCCCCGGAAGACCCCATCGCGCAACAGGCCCAGCAACTCATCCAGCAAAACCAGCCCGCCGCCGCCGCCGGTCTTCTGACCAAACTCAAAACCACCAAATATCCCGGCCGCCTCTTCCCTTGGCAGGACGATCTCGCCTACGCCTTCCATGACGCCGGAAAACCTGCGGAAGCCAAGGCCGCCTTCGAGGAAATCCTCCGGACCCCCGGCTACCCCATCCCCTCCCGGGAAGAAGCCCGGAAAGCCTTGAATCAACTTCTTATCGATTCCCTCGCCAAAGCCGGGGACAGCGCCCTCAAACAACAGGAATCCGCCCACGCCCTTCGCCTGGCCGATCAACTCCTCGCCCTCACCCCCGGGGATCCGGACGCTGTCGCCCTCAAGGCCAACGCCTACACCGCCGCCGGCCAGCCCCGCCGCGCCGTGGACTATCTGCTCTCCCTCAAAACCGGAACGGCCGGCAGCTTTCCCCACCAGCTCACCCTCGCCAACGCCTACCAGGACGCCCGCATGTTCCAGGACGCCCGCACCGCCTATCAGGTCATCCTGAACGACCCTGCCGCCCACCCCACCCTTCTGGCGGAAGCCCGGCAGCACCTTGCCGGCCTCGACCGCGATGCCCGCCTCACGGCCGGTTCCCACGCCCTGCGCACCGGCCAGATCGCCAAAGCCGAACTCATCCTCACCGAACTCGAATCCACCGCCCCCGGTGCTCCGGAAACCGCCAGCTTCAAAGCCTCCCTCCAACTCAAGCGCCGCCAATATACCAACGCCCGCGACACCCTGAAACAGCTCCGCACCCGGGCCGAGTCCCGCAGGGAATTCTTCGACGCCCGCGATGACCTTGCTGAATCCCTCGCCGCCACCGGGGCTCCCCGCGAAGCCGCCGGGGAATACGCCAGGGTCAAGGACGACGCCCGCTACGACACCCTCACCCGCTATGAAGCCGCCCGCCGCAGCAGCGATCTCAATCAAAGGCTCGCCCCCGCCCTGGCTCAAATGATCGAAAGCACCCACGAAGCCGAAGGCACCCGCTTCAGCGCCACCTCCGAAATCTCCACCGGAGAAATTGCCGGCACCGGCAACGTCTTCCTGATCCGTTCCGCCTGGGACAGCGTTGAACTCGACGAAACCCGCCTCCTCCGCATGAAGGAAACCGAGCGCTATCAAATCGAAGGCGTCTGGCGTCGTAACCTCCAGCAGGGCTTCTACGGCGAACTCAGCGCCGGGGCCTCCCAGCGGGACGTCCTCTATGGAGCCGCCATTGGCCGCGCCGCCCAACCCGGTGCCACCGCATGGGAACTCAGCTTCAATGCCAACGAACGCGCCCTCGACACCCTGCCGCTCGTTGCCCTGGATGGACGTCAAAACCAACTCGCCCTCACCGTGCAGCGCGATCTGACCGACCGCCTCAGCCTGGAGGGCAGCGTCCGCTACCGTTGGGTGGATTTTAAAAACCGTGACCTCGGCTAGGGGCTCAACGTCAACTTCAACGCCACCTACACCCTCATCACCGAGAGCCCCACCCGGCCCGAACTCTCCCTGTCCTATCAGGGCGAAATCCAGCGCTTCGCCCGCCAGACCTGCGAACCCGGATTCTCCGACCGCTTCCTCCGCAGCGTCCTCCGGGGACAACGCGTGGATCTTGTCAGCAACCTGATCGAAGAACGCATCAGCCGGCACGGTTTCATCCTCACCCTCTCCAAAAAATTCTCCCCCCACCTGAGCGGTTATGTTTACGGGGGATTCGCCCGGGAGTTTGAATTTCAGCAAACCGAAGGCCTCGCCGGGGCCGGTCTGGAAGCCTTCGTTGGCCCCCGCACCGCTCTCTTCCTGAATATCGACTACAGCACCAGCGGGCGCGCCGGCAGCCGCGGGGCCGAAGCCTGGAGCGCCACCGCCGGGGCCAAAATCTCCTTCTGAGGCTCCGCCCCACCGGCGGACGGCACGGCCCCTTTCAGCTTGAAAGGAAGTTGAGAGTTGTTGGCTGAGAGTTAAGGGGTTGAGAGCAGGAATCTCAAGGCTTTGCGTCACCGGGAGCACACCTCCTGCAGGTGAATGACTGAATTCACCTAAACTGCTGGCTCCTGGGATTGAATGCTCCGCCACACCATCAAGTGAAGGGGTGTTCCAAAAACGCCAACTGGGCGGCGCGGTCGGGGACGATTTCGCTGCCCTCGCGATGCAGGAAACGGAGGGGAAATCCGGGGCCGAATTCGGTGATGGTGACGGTTTGGCCGCTGAGCCCGAACCAGGCGCGCCAAGCCCCGCAGCCGATGCTACACCGGCCGTCGGCCCCGCGCTTGATGCGCCGGGTGCGGTGCGGGCTGGGGTCACGGCCCAGCAGTTCTTCCAGCCGGGGGCGGAAGTCAATCTGCCATTGGGTCAGCAGCCAGGCCGCCTGGGCCTGGGCCAATGGCGCGTAGTCAACCTGATAGGCCGGAGGAGATGCCAGAGCAGCATCGACCCCGCCCGTCCAGCCGGAAGTTTCCTGCGGGAAAGAGTCGTAGCCAGGAATGTAGGGTTTGATATCAAAAACGGGGGTGCCATCCACCAGATCACAGGGCCCCAGGATCAGCCGGTCCTTTTCCACGGCGAGCAACTGCACCGGGGTGATCCCCAGAGCGTTGGGCCGGTGCGGCGAGCGGGTGGCAAACACCCCGCGCCGCACCGCCGGCCCCCGGGGCGGCAGCACCATGGGGCGCCAGGTGTGATTTTTATGAAACCACCAGATCAGCCAGATCCGGGAAAACCCCGCCAGATCACGCAAGCCATCCTCATAGCCCTGCCCTTTCACCATCTCGAGAACGTGTTGCTCCGCGGCGGTTTCCTCCGGCTGATGCAGCGCTTGGAATTTGACGGACTTCCCCGTTCTAACGTAACCGATGGGTTGAAGCTGAAGCATAGGCGATGTCCTGGAAGGCGGGGGAATTTGAAAGAAAGGTCCACGGAGGGAGATCAGAAACCCGGAAAAAGCCCGGCCCTGCGCAGTCTGTGCCATTTCCAGGTCCTTTTGCAAGGCAGCGGCGGAACCATGCCTCCCGGACTTTGGAACACGGGCGTCCCGCCGGTGCCCGGGGGAGCGGCCACAGCTCCCCAGCACTACAGCGCTCCAGAGCCTCATCCTGCTGCCTGCGCTTCGTTTTTCTGGCGGTGTTTATCGTTCATTATAAGCAGTTTTCGTATATCATTAAGGCCCCCAAATAAAATAATGTGGAAAATAGTGAATATTGAGCTTATGGTAATTCATGACAAAGTCCATCCCCCGCCGAATCCTTCCTGCTTCCTGCCGCTATGGCTCCGCTCTGCTCTTCCTCGCGGCCAGCCAGCCTCAGGCCTTCAGCCAGACGACGGAATGGATCTATCACAAAACTGCGGATGGAGCCCATCCGGATGGAAACGAGCAGGAGCTGGTCTGGCTGATGAACCGGGCCCGGGCGAATCCCTCCGCCGAAGGCACCTTTCTCAGAACCACCGGGAATGCCGATGTGGAGAATGGCATCAACTTCTTCAACGTGGACCGGAACCTCCTTCAGACGGAGTTCAACGCCATCGCTGCCAAGCCTCCCGCTGCCTTTGACCGCCGGCTCTATGAAGCTTCGAAATTGCACTCGCAATACATGATCGCGAATGATGTTCAGGAACACACCGGGCAGATTGCCAAAGTCGATGCTGCGTTCTCCCGGGTGGCTGTGAATGTCAGCGTGTTTTCCTTTGCCGATTCACCGGTCCAGGGCCACGCGGCCCTGAACATCGATTGGGGCCCGGGTGGCACCGGTGGTATGCAGTTGGGACGCGGCCACCGCGTCGCGATCATGTCCAATCAGTCCACCCTCCTGACCAACGTTGGCTTCGCCATGCTGCCGGACAACGACATCAACACCGACGCCGGCCCGCTGGTCTTTAGCGGAGCCTATTGTTCCGCCAACACTACGGTGGCGAATCATTACAACCGGTTCCTCACCGGCACGGTCTGGAAAGACACGAACAGCAACAACCGCTACGATGCCGGCGAAGGCCTCAACAATGTGCGCATCCAGCCGGATTCAGGCACGTTTTACGCCATCACGGGGGTTGCAGGCGGCTGGTCCATCCCCATCACCACCCCAGCCACCTACAACCTCACCTTCAGCGGCAGTGCCCTGGGCGGCAACTTCATCCGCACCGCCACGGTGGGCACCACCAGTGTCCTCGTGGATACGAAAGTCTCCAACAGCGTGCCCGTGCCCGCGCCCATGACCCTCACCGTGGGCCGGTCCGCCAACGGCAGCAGTCTCATCCTCACCTGGACCGGGGGAACCCCGCCCTATCAGGTGCAACGCAGCACCAGCTTGACCACTAACAGTTGGGCCAATGTGGGAGCCTCCACCACTGCCACCACGACAACTCTCACCCCCAGCGGCCCCCGTGCCTACTACCGGGTGAAAGGGAGCTAGGACACAGAAACAGCCGGCGGAAACAGCATCCGGAGTTCCAAAAACTGCTGCGGAAAAGGCTTTGCAAAAGTTTGCATCCCGGTATCTTCGCCGCCCTATGGATATTCAAGTAGCAACTCTTTGTGACTCCGCCATGGACTACAACTCCAAGTTGTGTGTCCTCGGCACCTTCGACACCATTGGCTCCCGGGTTCTCCCCGTGGTCCATCCCGCCGCCGCCCTCGCGCTGCGCATTTGCTTCCGTCAAGCCGACGAAGGCAACCACCAGTTGTCCATCCGTCTGATCGACGAGGACGGCAACAACTCCATGCAGCCTCTCGAAGCCGCCATCGATATTAAACTCGGTGAAGGCGCAGATTTCGTGACCCGCAACATGATCCTCAACTTCCAACCCCTGCGCTTTGAAAAAGCCGGTCTCTTCTCCTTCGAAGTGTCCCTCAGCGGCCAGACCCTCGCCAGCATCCCGCTGCGCGTGATCTACGTCGAAGAAGGCCAACAAGCCTGATTTCCCCGCATCCCCCCAAATTTTACCCGACCCGACCGGTCCTCATGCCGCATGAGGACCGGTCTTTTTTTGGAGTGGCGCTGGCGCTGCTGTCCGACCCGCCTCCGTGCCAGCAGCTGTTTCCTCCTGCCGTGTCGCAGCGGTTTTTCGTGCCCGATGGCATAAAATGCTCTTCCTTTCACAATTAAAAGCACGCATCAGGAACCCCTATGACCCTTTTGCCACGTTTCTTATGCAGACCCATCGGGGCGTTCCCTATAAATAATTTCAGTCCACCTTGATTTTTGACCGGTAAACGCTACCTGCTTGCCCCTCTTTTGGTCCCCACCCCACCAGATATCTGAAAAACACATGAGCAAATACGGACTCCCCGAGAAGCAAGGCCTCTACGATCCCCAGTTTGAACACGACGCCTGTGGCGTTGGTTTCGTATGCCAGATGAAGGGTAAACGGTCCCATTCCATCTTGGGTCAGGCCTTGACCATTCTCGTCAATCTCGACCACCGCGGGGCCTGCGGCTGTGAAACGAACACGGGAGACGGCGCAGGCATCCTCATGCAGGTGCCCCACGGTTTCCTGAAAAAAGTCGCCGCTTTGGAAAATATCACCCTGCCCGAAGCCGGCCATTATGGCGTGGGCATGGTTTACAGCTCCCCGGATCCCGCCGAGCGGGCCGCCAGTGCCGCAGAATTCGAAAAAATTGCCACCGAAGAAGGCCAGACCGTCCTTGGCTGGCGCGATCTGCCGACCGACAACTCCTCCCTCGGCAACACCGCCAAGGCCAGCGAGCCCTTCATGCGCCAGGTTTTCATCGCCCGCAGCTCCGCCTGCGCCAGCGACCAGGACTTTGAGAGGAAACTCTACATCATCCGCAAACGCAGCCATACCCAAATCCGCACGCCCGGGCTCGACTCCTTCTGGTATACCGCCAGCCTCTCCTGCCGCACCATCATTTACAAAGGAATGCTCATGCCGGAGCAGGTCGGGAAATACTTCACGGACCTCTCGGATCCTGACATGGATACCGCCCTCGCGCTGGTCCACTCCCGCTTTTCCACCAACACCTTTCCCAGCTGGGAGCGTTCCCACCCTTACCGCTATATCGCCCACAACGGGGAAATCAACACCCTGCGGGGCAATGTAAACTGGATGAACGCCCGCCAGCCCCTGCTGGAGAGCCCGGCCTTTGGCGAGGATATCAAAAAGATCCTCCCCATCGTCAACGTGAACGGATCCGACTCCGCCATGTTTGACAACGTCTTCGAACTCCTCGTCATGGGCGGCCGTTCCCTGCCGCATGCCATGATGATGATGATCCCCGAGCCATGGAGCGGCCACGAGTCCATGAGCGACGCGAAAAAAGCCTTCTACGAATACCATTCCTGCCTCATGGAGCCCTGGGATGGTCCCGCTTCCGTGGCCTTCACCGATGGCACCATGATCGGTGCCACCTTGGACCGCAATGGCCTGCGCCCCAGCCGCTATTACGTCACGAAGGACGATCTCGTCATCATGGCTTCCGAGGCCGGCGTGCTGCCCATCGAGCCCGAGCGCATCGCCATCAAAGGCCGCCTCCAGCCCGGCCGCATGTTCATCGTGGACATGAAGCAAGGCCGCATCATTCCTGACGAGGAAATCAAGGAGCAGATCGCCTCCGAGCAGCCTTACCGCGAATGGTTGGATGAAAACCTCATCAAGCTCTCCGACATCGCCGATGCCACCGATGTGCCCGGTCCGGACCACGAAACCGTCCTCCAGCGCCAGCAGGCGTTTGGTTATACCTTTGAAGACCAGCGCAAGATCCTACTCCCCATGGCCAAGGATGGCGTGGAAGCCACCGGCTCCATGGGCACGGATATCCCGCTCGCCGTCTTATCTGATAAATCCAAGCTGCTCTACGACTACTTCAAGCAGCTCTTCGCCCAAGTCACCAACCCGCCGATCGACTGCATCCGCGAGGAAATCGTTACTTCCTCCGTCACCGCCATCGGGCCGGAGCGGAACCTCCTCAACCCCCAGCCGGAAAGCTGCAACCTGATCGAACTGAAGTCCCCCATCCTCAGCAACGAGGAATTGGCGAAACTCAAGCACGTCGCCCAGGGAGAATTCCGCTCCGTCACCATCCGCACCCTCTTCGATCCGAAATCCGGGGCCAAGGGTCTCGAAGCCGCTCTCGAAGAGATCTGCACCCAGGCCAGCCTGCAAATCGATGCCGGCATCAACATCATCATCCTGAGCGACCGCGGCGTGGACAAGCACAACGCCGTCATCCCGCCGCTCATGGCCGTGGCCGGCCTGCACCACTACCTGATCCGCGTCGGCAAGCGCACCCGCGTCGGCCTCGTCCTTGAATCCGGCGAACCCCGCGAAGTCCACCACTTCTGCACGCTGATCGGTTATGGCTGCGCCGCGATCAATCCCTACCTCGCCTTTGAAACCCTGGATGACATGATCGTCCAGGGCCTCCTCACCGGGGTGGACCACTACACCGCCTGCAGGAATTTCGTGAAGGCCGCCACCAAGGGCATCGTCAAGGTCGCCTCCAAAATCGGGATTTCCACGATCCAAAGTTATCTCGGTGCCCAGATCTTCGAATGCGTTGGCCTGACGCAGGCGGTCGTCGACAAATACTTCACCGGCACCGCCACCCGCATTGAAGGCGCCGGCATCGAAGGCATTGCCGAAGACTTGCTCTCCCGCCACCACCACGCCTATCCAGACCGCCAGGTCACCAGCCGCGCCCTTGAGGTCGGCGGCGAATACCAATGGCGCTCCGAAGGCGAAGCCCACCTCTTCAGCCCGCAGGTCATCCACTCCCTGCAAAACGCGGTGCGCACCGGCAACTACACCACCTTTAAAACCTACTCCGGTTTGGTGAATGACCAGATGAAGCACCACTTCACCCTGCGGGGTCTGCTGGACTTCAAAAAGCGCGAGCCCATCTCCATCGATGAAGTCGAGCCCATGGACGCCATCCTGAAGCGCTTCAAATCCGGGGCCATGAGCTACGGCTCCATCTCCAGCGAAGCCCACGAGGCCCTGGCTATCGCGATGAACCGCATCGGCGGCAAATCCAACACCGGCGAAGGTGGGGAAGACTCTGCGCGCTACACTTGGACGAATGCCGAAGGAGACTCCAAGAACAGCGCGATCAAGCAGGTCGCTTCCGGGCGTTTCGGCGTCACCAGCCTCTACCTCACTCAGGCCAAGGAACTCCAAATCAAAATGGCCCAGGGGGCCAAGCCCGGCGAAGGTGGCCAGCTCCCTGGCGGAAAAGTCTATCCATGGATCGCCAAGGTGCGCCACTCCACGCCTGGGGTCGGACTCATCTCCCCGCCGCCCCACCACGACATTTATTCCATCGAAGACTTGTCCGAACTGATCCACGACCTGAAGAACGCCAACCGGGCCGCCCGTGTCAGTGTCAAGCTGGTCAGCGAAGTCGGCGTCGGCACCATCGCTTCCGGCGTGGCCAAAGCCCATGCGGACGTCGTGCTCATCTCCGGCTTCGACGGCGGCACCGGCGCCTCCCCGCAAACCTCCATCAAACACGCCGGCCTGCCATGGGAACTCGGCCTCGCTGAAACCCACCAGACCCTCGTCCTCAATAACCTCCGGTCCCGCATCGCGGTGGAAACCGATGGCCAATTGAAGACCGGCCGCGACGTCGTAATTGCCGCCTTGCTCGGGGCTGAAGAGTTCGGTTTCGCCACCGCCCCGCTCGTCACCCTCGGCTGCATCATGATGCGCGTCTGCCATCTCAATACCTGTCCGGTCGGCGTCGCCACTCAAAACCCCGAGCTGCGCAAGAACTTCACCGGCGACCCTTCCCATGCCGTGAACTTCATGAAGTTCATCGCCCAGGAAGTCCGCGAGATCATGGCCGAGTTGGGTTTCCGCACCATTAATGAAATGGTGGGCCGCACCGACGCCCTCGAAGCCCGCGCCGCCGTGGACCATTATAAAGCGAAAGGCATCGACCTCTCCAAGCTCCTTTACTCCCCGCCGATGGGGCCGGAAGTGGGTCGTTATTGCACGGAAATCCAGGACCATGGTCTCGACAAATCCCTCGACCTCACCCACCTCCTCGATCTTTGCGAACCCGCCATCCAGCGCGGCGAAAAAGTCCGGGTTGATCTGCCGATCAAGAACACCAACCGCGTCGTTGGCACCATCCTGGGCAATGAGATTACCAAGCGCCATTGGGAAGGCCTCCCCGAGGACACCGTCCACCTCAAGTTCACCGGCAGCGCCGGTCAGAGCCTCGGCGCCTTCGTGCCGAAGGGCGTCACCATTGAGGTCGAAGGCGACGCCAATGACTACGTCGGCAAGGGCCTCAGCGGTGGACGCATCATCATCTATCCTGACGCCAAATCGACCTTTATTGCCGACGAAAACATCATCATCGGCAACGTCGCCCTCTACGGTGCCACCACCGGCGAAGTCTTCATCCGCGGCATGGCCGGCGAGCGCTTTGCGGTTAGAAACTCCGGCGTCAATGCCGTCGTCGAAGGCGTGGGCGACCACGGCTGCGAATACATGACCGGCGGAAAAGTGGTGATCCTTGGTGAAACCGGCCGCAATTTCGCCGCTGGCATGAGTGGAGGCATCGCCTACATCCTGGATGAAAAAGGCGACTTCGCCCTCCGCTGCAATCCGCAGATGGTCGGCCTCGAAAAACTCGAATCCGAGGAAGCCGAGGAACTCCGCCTCCTCATCAAGCGCCACGCCGACTTCACGAAGAGCCAGAAAGCCTACAAGATTCTCGCCCTCTGGGACGACATGGTGCCGAAATTCGTCAAAGTCATGCCGCGCGACTACAAGCGCGTCCTCCAGGCCATCAGCAAAGCCGAAGCCGACGGCCTCAGCGGCGACGACGCCCTCAACGCCGCCTTTGAAGCCAACAGCCGCGACGTCGCCCGCATCGGTGGCGGCTAGAATCCTGACATCTATTCAACCACTTTTTGATTTAACAATACCATGGGAAAACCAACCGGCTTTTTAGAATTCGAGCGCGAACTGCCTGCTGACCGCGCACCCCTCTCACGCCTCAAGGATTGGCAGGAAATCCACCTGCACCTCCCGGAGGACAAACTCAAAACCCAGGGCGCCCGCTGCATGGACTGCGGCGTCCCCTTCTGCCACACCGGCAAAATCATCAGCGGCATGGCCAGCGGCTGTCCGATCAATAACCTGATCCCCGAATTCAACGACCTCGTCTATCGTGGCCTCTGGAAGGATGCCCTTGAGCGCCTGCACAAGACCAACAACTTTCCGGAATTCACCGGCCGGGTCTGCCCCGCCCCCTGCGAAGGTTCCTGCGTGCTCGGGATCAACAACCCGCCGGTCACGATCAAGAATATCGAAGTCTCCATCATCGACAAAGGATGGGATGAGGGCTGGGTCGTTGCCACCGCCCCCCCCCGCCGCACCGGCAAAAAAGTAGCGATCATCGGCTCCGGCCCCGCCGGCCTCAGCGCGGCCGCCCAGCTGAACAAAGCCGGCCACAGCGTAACGGTTTTTGAGCGCGCCGACCGTCCCGGCGGCCTCCTCATGTATGGCATTCCCAACATGAAGCTCGACAAAACCGAAGTCGTCCTCCGCCGCATTTCCCTGCTGGAAGACGAAGGCGTCAAATTCGTTTGCAACACCACGGTCGGCGAAAACTTCCCTGCCGAAAAACTCGCCAAGGAATTCGACGCCACCGTCATCTGCACCGGAGCCACCAAGCCCCGCGATCTCCCCATTCCCGGCCGTGAACTGAAAGGCATCCACTTCGCCATGGACTTCCTCACTGCCAACACCAAGGCCGTCCTCGACCAAGGCCGTGAATTCACCACCGCCGATGGCAAAAACGTCGTCATAATCGGCGGCGGCGACACCGGCACCGACTGCGTGGGCACCTCCCTGCGCCACGGCTGCGTCAGCGTCACCCAGCTCGAGATCATGGCCAAGCCCCCGCTCAAGCGCGCTGCCAACAATCCCTGGCCCGAGTGGCCGAAGACCTACAAGATGGACTACGGTCAGGAAGAAGCCGCCGCCAAATTCGGCGACGACCCCCGCGTTTACCTCACCACCGCCACCCACTTCGAAGGCGATGCCGATGGCAAGGTCAAGGCCGTCCACGTCGTCGATGTTGAATGGAAGAAGGATGACCAAGGCAACTTCGGCCCGCAAAAAATCGCCGGCACCGAAAAAGTCCTCCCGGCCGATCTCGTCCTCCTTGCCATGGGCTTCCTCGGCCCGGAGCAGCCCCTCCTGGAATCCCTCGGCCTCGAGCGTGACGTCCGCAGCAACGTAAAAGCCGAGCACGAAAAATACACCACCAGCCTCCCCGGCGTCTTCGCCGCCGGAGACTGCCGCCGCGGCCAAAGCCTCGTTGTCTGGGCCTTCAACGAAGGCCGCGGAGCCGCCCGCGAATGCGACCGCTACCTCATGGGAGCCACCGACTTGCCGTAGGGTAACTTAATAACAAATCTGCTTTGATGCAGTGGTTTCTCCTAAACTTGCGGGAATCGCCGGGATATTCGTAGCCGGGGTATCTTGCAAGGGCTGTGTCCGTAGGATAGGGTGATGACACGGCTCTGCGCATATCGTTGGGATCAGGCCTGCTCAGGGATGCGGTTGGACTTTCTTCCAGACGGCGTTTTGGAACCACAACGGAATCGGATCGCACTTCAGTTCCAAGTCGTGGCCATCGGTAACCTCCGCTACCCACAGACGATCGCTGCCTTGGCGCGAGTTGTCGAAAAGATAGGCCCGGTTGGTATGCTTTACCGCCGCCAGCAGCAGGTCGAGCGATCGGGCATAACGGCTCACAATCTTCCCTTCCGGCACATCATGTCCGCCGAGCTTCACCCGCGCCTTCACACGGGCCACATTGATAGCCGGATCATCCGTGGCGATGTAGTAGAGGTAGGTGCGGTAGCCCAGCTGCTGCGCTTTCTCCATTAGCGCTATCTTGTCAGGCGATGACATGACCGTTTCAAAGGAGAACGACACTCGCTGCTCCAGTAGTTTATGCCGCAGAAAATCCGCCGCCACTGAGGCGAAATAGGCATTCACGATCACTTCGCCAAAATGCAGCTTCCCGTCCGTAAAGCGCAGGCGGCTCGCCTCGTCTTCAAGTCCAGCTTTCCGGACCAACGTCGAGTTCTCAAAGAAAGGCAAAATCTCCTTTCGTGTCGTTCTAACTCCGTAGTCCTTCAGATTCAGAAAGCCGCAAAATTCAATATCCTTCTGGATTTCATCCGGGTTCAGATATACCCCAACAGTTTCTCCGGCACCATGCTTTTGATGGTGCTCTTTCCAGAGCCATTCGGCCCGGCAAACATCCGCAGCCTGGGCACGGCCTGATTCATGGGATGCGCACCCGCGTTCCCACCGGCACGCTCAGACGCGGCTCCATGGGCTTGATCAGTTTTTTCGTGCCATCGGCAAAGGTCTGATAGATGCCGTCTTCGCCACTCACCAGCACTGCCTGCCCCGATGCCAGTGCCTGCCAATAGGCCACATCGACTGCTGCGGCGGAGAGAACGGGAATCTGTTGTTCCAGGTAGTCGAGCGTTTGTTCGGTATCGGGCATGGCTCGTGATGAATTGAATTGAATGGATGCTAAAATACGCCATACTCTTCAGCAAGTCCGTAACCGGGGCATTCTGGTGTCAGCCGGGGGTGA
This sequence comes from Akkermansia muciniphila, assembly GCA_945900785.1. Classification (GTDB taxonomy): domain Bacteria; phylum Verrucomicrobiota; class Verrucomicrobiia; order Verrucomicrobiales; family V1-33; genus CAIZWU01. The sequence goes on along the minus strand of CAMDJM010000052.1, from coordinate 4,223 downwards.
AGCCGAGCACAAAAGATACACCACCAACCTCCCCGGCGTCTTCGCCGCCGGAGACTGCCGCTGCGGCCAAAGCCTCGTTGTCTGGGCCTTCAACGAAGGCCGCGGTGCCGCCCGCGAATGCGACCGCTACCTCATGGGAGCCACCGGCCTGCCGTAGGCAGATTCGTCACACAGTCCGATGAAGGAAGTTGCTGGACTTACGCCACGCACTATTTTTATTTGTCGGCTGCCGCACGCCACTGAGCCGCCGCGGTTCAATCCCGCTGACAAAAACCATTATCGCCGCCCTGCGCCAGAATGCTTCACGCGGCACGGCATTCAGCCATTCCGAAGCCGAGAGCGGGTCCGTCTCCGTCCACTTTTTCATCAGCGTTTCCGCCGTCCCCACCGCAAACGTCGGGCTGACCTGTGCCAAAATCCAGTCGGCCTTTGGCCCGGCTGCTTCCTCCAAATCCCGCGCGGCCGCCTCCTGGAGTATCGTATCATACAAAGCGCTGCCGGGCTCAGCCATTTTTCCGATCAGCCGCTGCACGCCCGCAAATCCTTCGCAGGCCTCCACCGCTCTGGAAAAAGCGATCAACTGATGGCGGGAATTGTGTTGAATTGGGGAGCCATGACTGCGGTTCCTGTTTTGGCGGCAGCGGCGACGGCTGCCCCCAATCCAGCGGGAGCAGCCTGGGACCATTGGCAACCCAGGGCGGAGGCAAGCGTTACGATCGTGACGGCTGCGCCCCGGCGCTTCAGGACGGTGGCGAGTTTGTCGGGGATTCGGACCAGTTTCATGCGCACGGCATCCGGCGTGCTGCGGTGGCGCTCCGCCAGTTCCTGGAAGCTGCGGCCTTCAAAAAACCGGCCCAGCACCCATTCCCGGTCAGGTTCCCGCAGGCCATGCAGGGCTTCATCGAGCTGGGCGCGGAGGACTTCGGAAAGGCCGGCGGAGGCCCCGTCGTGGACCACGGACTGTTCCGCCGCCCGCGCTTCGGGATACTTCCGCCGGCGGCTTTCCACACGAAGGAAATTGGAGGATTCCAGTATAGCAGCACGGTGAAACCAGGCCGCCGGAAACTTCACCCCGGCGAGGATGTCCTGCTTGTGGAAGGCAGTCAGGAAAACATTTTGCGTCACCTCCCGGGCACTCTCCGCATCCCCGCCCAATTGCCGCAGCGCCGTGCTGAAAACGAGGCGGGAGAAAGTCTCCACTATCAAAGCAAAGGCCGTTTCATCCCCGGCAGCGGTGGTGCCTGGTGCCGACGGTTCCCGGCTGTCAGCAATTGATGGAGAAATGAAAGGGGACAGCATTGAGGTAACGCGGCGACGTTGGTTTTCCTTGTAAGCGTCCGGCCACCGATCAAACCGAACATTTTTTGATGCTCTGCTCCCGAAACTCAGGCGCTGCCCTGCCACGCCGCCCACCCGGCGGGATCGTTCACATTGATGAAGGCGCTCTTCCATGACGCTGGAAGTTCCAGCACCTGCATGTGCTCCCGGGAATCCACGATCCATTTCTGCAAAGACAACTGCCCGGCGGCGAGACGCTGGTGACCTGACAAGACCATAGCCCGGGGATAGAGTGCGGCCAGAGGCTCCAGGTGCCCCCCGTTTTGGAAGACCAGCCCGCTGGTCTGCTGCGGCAGGGCCAATGCCTCCAGCACCTGCCGCGTCATCCCTGGCAAATCCACGGCCAGCACAAGGAGCCGCTCTGTGGCGGTGGCTTCGAAGCAACTCAGGATCCCTCCCAGAGGGCCAGCGGTGTCCCATCGGTCGAATACCAGCTGCGCTGCGGCAGCTTCCAGATACGATTGATCCGGCCGGCAGGAAATCAGCACCTCCGCCGCGCCGAGGTCTTGCAACAAGTCCAACTGCCGGCGCCATAACTCCTGACCGGTCCCATCCATCAGACAGGCCTTGTCCCGCCCCATCCGGGTGGACCTTCCCCCTGCGATCAAGGCAACGGACAACTTTTTCTTCCATCTGTCAGCATCTCCTAAAGCAGCATCCTCCATGCGGAAGACATCAACACGGATCAGCCCGGGAGGCAAGAACATCCTGCCTCCGGCAAAAAAGTGGGAAGGGCCAACGGCAGGCGCTGGAGATGGCTCAAATCTCGGAGACCTCTCCTTCGCGGTCCTCGAAACGCATGAATTCCTTCCGGAAAGTCAGCGGCACGCCGCCGGTGGGGCCGTTCCGCTGTTTCGCAATGAGGAACTCCGCCTCGCCTGCCGATTCCGCCCTGGCGTCGTCGTCCTCCGCATAATATTCCTGACGGAAAAGCAGCCCCACCACGTCGGCATCCTGCTCAATGGAGCCGGACTCACGCAGGTCGCTCAACTTGGGTTTGTTGCTGGTGCGGTTTTCCGCGCCGCGGTTGAGCTGCGCCAGCACGATGATCGGCAGGCTGAGTTCCTTGGCCAGCGCTTTGAGGCCGCTGGAAATTTCTGCAATTTCCTGCTGGCGGTTATCCTGGGCGCGCCGGCTGGTGCTGCGGCAGAGTTGGAGGTAGTCCACCATGATCAGCTCGATCTTGTGCATCTTGTGCAGCCGCCGCGCCTTGGAACGCAGGTCCAAAATAGATAGGGCCGGGGTGTCGTCGATGAAGATTTTGCTCCCCGCGAGGGCACTGGCCGCCCGCGTCATCATCTGGAAGGAGCCCTGGTTCAAAAACTGGCCACTCATCAGTGAGCGCATGTTGATCTTCGCCCGGGAGCAAATCAAACGCTGCACCAGACTGTCCGCTGTCATTTCCAGACTGAATACCGCGCAGGGCCGGTTCTGATCCACCGCCACATTCTCCACGATATTCATCGCAAACGACGTCTTCCCCATCGACGGACGGGCCGCCACGATGATCATTTCCCCCGCGTGCATGCCGCCGGTCATTTCATCCAGCACTTTGAATCCCGTGGCCACGCCGTTGATCGCGTTGGGGTTCGCCGCTTTTGCTTCAAGGTCATCAATCGCCTTGAAGACATGCTCCTTCATCGTCAGCATCCCTTTCTTGCCGACCTCATCCTCACGAATCCCCAGGATCCTCGCCTCCACCTCATCCAGGAGCGGCCCCACATTTTCCTGGTCCTCGAAGGCGCGGTTGATACACTCGCTGCAACTGGTGATAACCCGCCGCAGAGTCGCCTTTTCGCGCACCTGGGTGGCGTAGTGGGTGACGTGTGCGGGAGTGGGCGCGAAGGTATAAATCTCTGCCACCGCCGCCGGACCGCCCACGCTGTCCATCAGCTTCCGGTCCATCAAAATCTGCTGGATGGACACCGGATCGATCGGCTTGCCCGTATCATTCTGCTCCACCAGCAAACCATAAAGCGTCTGGTGGGCCGGCACGTGAAAATGGTCCTCTGACAACACTTCCATCGCCGCCCCGACGGCATATTCCGGGGCCTGCATCATACAGCTCAGCACCCCGCGCTCCATGTCGTGGGCGCTGGGCAGAGGGCGTGTTGGATCATTCCACGCCGGGGCCTCCGGCTTTTTGCGCCAGCCTTTTCCTTGAAGGTCAGGAGCATTATTGGCAGAGGATGGAGCAGCGTCGGACATGTCGGCCTCTCCATGAGGCATCCCCAAAGTCAGGTAAAGCGGGAACCGGGAGTTTCAGCTAGCCCAATGTGAAGAACCGGTGGATAAGCAGTTGGCAACCTGCGGGCAACCCGGTGAACAACTTTCCCCGGCGGCATCGCGTGGCCCGCCCCAGCCCACTTTCTCCCAATGCCACCCGGAGCCCCGCCGGGCATTTGTGCTAGCTCAAGGACTGGATTTTAACCACTTATGGCCGCCATTTCTCCCGCCTGTTGGTTTCCATCCCTTTGTCTTTGTCTCTCCCTGACAGGGAAGGCGGAAGCCCACGCCGGGTTTGAAACCGCCACTTGGCAGGGCAGGCAAGTCCTGACATGCCACCGGAAATCGCACTTGGCAGCGGAATGGAGCCGCAGGATGTAGAGAAATGAGCCGACTGATTACCCCAATGGCCTCTGGCAATTTTGCGGCGAGACTGCTCACCATGAGTTCCCTGGCCGGGGCCATGTTTGCCGCTTACTTGTGGATCGGGTGGCATCCGGCTGGAACACCTAGAGGCTGTCCCAAAAGCCTGCAATCAAGGCCAGTGGCTGCGGCCCGGCCAAAATAAAAAGAGCAGGCGGAGCGTTTTTGCTCCACCTGCCCGGAATGAATGCGCCATGCTGGTTTTTTCCTAACTTACATGACCGCAGCCCATCCCT
>CAMDJM010000051.1 GCA_945900785.1 Akkermansia muciniphila | reverse complement strand
CATGATAGCGCGGGAACTTTTCGCGCTCCAGGATGAGCACCCGGTGGCCATATTCAGCCAGCAGGGATCCGGTGGCAGCTCCGGCGGGACCGCCGCCGATGATAATGACGTCGTAGTCGGGAGAGGCAGGCATAACCATATGTTTAATTAGGGGGCTTGGGGGTAGGGATGCGCGGAAAGTTTACGTCACGGGGTCGGAAAAAGTTTCCTTCGGCCGTTTGCCGACGAGAGCTTCAAACAGAGGCGAGGCCATCAGGGTGGTGACCACCGCCATAATCACGAGCGTGGCGAACAGGCCTTTGGTAATGACGCCTTTTTCCAAGCCGATATTGATGATGATGAGTTCCATCAGTCCCCGGGCATTCATCAGGGTGCCAATGCCCAAAGCCTCACGGTTCGGAATCCCCGTGGCGCGGGCCGCTAAATAACAGGCCACGCCTTTGCCCAGCACTGCCGCGATTAACACCGCGCCGCAGACCAGCCAAAGCGTCGGAGTGTTGATGAGGCCGATCTTGGTATTCAATCCGGAGTAGGTGAAGAACAGCGGCAAAAGCAGGGCGACCGCCAAAGGCTGGATCCGGCTGATGAGATCGCGGGACATCACCACCCGCGGCATCACCGCTCCCATCACAAAAGCACCAAATACCGCATGCAGGTGTATATAGTCCGTCCACCAGGCTCCCAGACACATCAGCGCCAGGCCGGTGACAAACCCCGTTTCCGTCAGGCTGCCGTCTTTGACGAGCCATTTTTCCGCGCGGGCCAGCAGCGGCTTGATGATCACGAAGGCGACGATCACAAAACCAACTGCCCCGCCAATATTCAGCCAGGCATGGGACCAGTCCCCTTCCAGTTTGGCCAGCACCACCGCCAAAAGAATCCAAGCCATGGCATCATCAATCGCTCCCGCTCCGATGGCCACCGTGCCCATGGTGGTGCCCGCCAAGCCCTTAAAATGAATAATCCGCGCCAGCATGGGAAAGGCGGTGATGCACATGCAGGCACCGAGAAATATCATGGCAGAGGTCAGCGGCACCTTGGCCGGGAAGAGCCCCAGCTCCGGACGACCATGCAAATACCACGCGAGCAGCGCTCCCAGCGCAAAAGGGGCCGCCATGCCCGCCAATGACACCGCGATGGAACTCTTCAGCCGCTTGCTGATGATATCCATGCGGAATTCCATACCGACGATGAACATGTAAAGCGCCAGCCCGAGCTGGGAGACTGGAAAAAGGTAACTTTGCGTGTCCCGGGTTGTTTTATCCCACGGAAAAAGTGCTGCCTGGGTTTCCGGCAACAGCAGCCCGAACAACGACGGCCCCAGCAGCACGCCGGCGATCATTTCCGCCACCACCTGCGGCTGCCCGAACCGCGCCGCGATCAATCCCACAATCCGGCAAAAAACCAGGATAACGGCCAATTGCAGGAAGAAGTGAATCGCGAGATCAAGATTACTCATCAACTATTCATGCCATGGATTTGTAGTAACGGAAATACTCTTTCGCTATCGGCGTAATGCCGGACCGGCATCACGAGCCAGGAAAGGACGCCCCTGCTTCGTTTGCATTCAAGTTTCCCCGGCTTGGAGGATACCACCCCAGCCCGGCCTCCCAAGGTGACTTCCATTTCACTTTGTCGCCCTTGTGTTTGCAGGGGCAGGCGGAAGAATGGAGGATTCTTCCCCGTCTTTCTCCCGCATGTCGATTCCTTCTCCCAGTCCCACCGGGGACATCGCCTTCGCCTTTCTCAGTATTTTGCTGGAAGGCGCTCCCTTCATTTTACTGGGAGCGCTGATCTCCGGAGTGATTGATGCCTGGCTGCCTTCCGGAGCCATGGACCGCCTGCTGCCGAAGCGGGCTCTGCCAGCGGTTTTAGTCAGCGGTCTGCTGGGCATCATCTTCCCGGTCTGTGAATGCGCCATCGTTCCCGTGATCCGGCGGCTGGTGCAGAAAGGCCTGCCCCTCGGCTGTGCCATGACCTACATGCTGGCGGCACCTATCGTAAATCCCATCGTCGCCCTCAGCACCTGGACCGCTTTTCAAGGGCGCGACCCGCTCCTGATGATGCTATCCCGCACTGGACTGGGTTACGTGATCGCCGTGCTCGCTGGAGTGGTGATTTCACGTTTCGCAGCTTCCGCAGTGTTAAAGGACAGCGTGCTGGCCAAAATTTCCAAACCAGTCCCCGCCGCCGCATTGAGTGATGAAACCATCGCCAGGGCGCCCACCGATCATGGCAAAAAATTCGTCCAGGCGATGCGGACCGCGCAGCGGGACTTTTTGGATGTGGCCCTGTATTTTGTGGTCGGCGTCGCCATCGCCTCGATCCTGAAAACCCAGGTCTTTTACCGCCCCGCCCTGCAGGATGGCATGGCCCTGGTGGCTGGAAACCACTGGATCGCCGCGCCGGTGCTGATGGCGATGGCCTTCATCCTCAGCCTGTGCAGCACCACGGATGCCTTCATCATCGCGGCGGACAATCTCTTCCCCGCCGTGGCCAAGCTGGCCTTCCTCGTATTTGGCCCTATGTTTGATCTGAAGCTGCTCTTCCTTTATTCCACCGTGCTGAAACCCCGCGCCGTCCTCCTGCTGGGGATTTTCCTCTTCCTCGCCGTTTATGGGGCCGGATTTGCCATGGAAGCCTGGTGGCCCTGGCTGAAAAATCTAACCTGGTTAAAATCATGAGCACCCCTTCCCCCTCCACCCCGGACCACGGGCCCACTGGTGGGCCTTCCCACGCCGATCACCCCCACGTCCATGGTCCCGGCTGCGGACATGATCACTCCCACGACCATGATCATAACCATGCCCACGATCACCAACCCAGCGGCCCGGTGGCGCTCACCGAGCAGGAATGGACCCGCCGGTTTTTGCTGTTTTTGGAACTCCTCGTCCTCCTGCTTTGGGCGGTAGTGCTGGTTTGGTTTTACACCAGCGGGCGGATCAACCACTATTTAACCAGCGAGGGCAGCTTCCGCATTCAGGTGCTGATCGGCGGCCTCCTCCTCGGCGTCATGGGCCTCTTCAATTGGCAAATGCGCGCCATCCCGGACGACTGTGGTCATGACCATGGAGAAGGAGAATCCTGCAGCGGTCATGATCACGACCACGACCACGCCCACGCCCATCATCGCGATCAGCATGATGAGCCTGCCAGTTTCTGCTCCCCAGCAGTAGCCAAGTCCTGTGGCCATGATCACGCCGAAGGCGAAACCTGCGGACATAATCACGAACGTGAAGATGATCACGTCCCCCCCCACGAACACGACCATGGGCCCCATGCCGCCCATGACCATGACCATGATGGCACCCCCGGAGGCCGCGGCATGGCTTTGGTGCTGCTGGCCATTTCCATCACGGGTGCCGCCGCCATAACACCGGATGTGTTCAGTGATTCCTACAAGCAGAACATGCTCATGGCAGACGCCGGCCGCAGCGGACCACCGGGTGCCGTGCCGGCCCAACACCGCCTGAGCCCTGCCACCCCCATCGGCGAGGCGGCTCCAGGCGCTGGACTCACCCTGGAGACCATCGAGAAATATCAAAAGCGGAACAAGGACGGGAATTTCGATCTCGATGTGATGCAGCTTTACTACAGTGGCTCCGACCCCGAGTATGCCAAAGTCATGAAAGGCCAGGGCGTGGAAACCATTGGCCAGGTGGTCAAAGATACTTCCACCACTGAGCCTGGCCGGTGGCGCGTCTTTGTGCTCCAAATGACCTGCTGTGCCGCAGATGCCCGCCCTTACTCGCTTCCCATCGTCTTTGCCGGACCTGTGCCTGCCTTGCAGGAAATGGGGTGGTTTAAGGTCAAGGGCCAGATCGATTATGTGGAAGAACGCGGCATCACCGTCGCCCTGCTGCGCGCCACGGATGCCCAACCTACCATCCGGCCCAAAAGCCAAAACGCTTTTTAAAAACAGTCATGGCGGCACGGTGTCTGGAGGATCTGGGATGGGATGATGCCATGGCCGCCGCCTTCGCCGCCTGCGCCCCGCCCGGCTGCATCCCGGCCCGCCTGATCCGCGATAACAAAATTACCTGCGGGGCCCTTTACGTCAGGGACGGTGCCTTCGGGGAAGTGGAAGTCGTGCTCGGCGGCAAGGTCTATCACGATGCCGCCACCGATGCCGATCTACCCGCCGTGGGAGATTGGGTCGCGCTGGAGCTGGGCCAGGCGGAAGGCGAAACCGTCATCCGCGCCCGCCTGCCCCGCCGCAACCGCCTCTCCCGCAAGGCTGCCGGTCAAAGCACCGAAGAACAGGTCATGGTAGCCAATGTCGATGTCGTCGTCGTCGTCACCGAAGCCGGGCCCGATTTCAACCCCCGCCGCATGGAGCGCTTTTTCGCCATCATTGGCCGCTGTGGAGCCCAGGCCGTCGTGTTGTTGAACAAATGCGACCTCTACGAGCGGGAAAAAAACGAGGCCGCCGCCGCCACCATCCTCGGCTTGAATCCGCAGGCCCACGTCCATATCACCAGCGCCCACGAAAAGAAAGGGCTCAAGGCCCTGAAGCCCTACTTCCAGCCCGGAGCTACCGTCGCCATGATCGGATCCAGTGGCGTCGGCAAGTCCGCCCTGATCAACCAACTCCTCGGCGGCGATGAATTCCAATGGACCGGTGCGGTAAATGAAATTACCGGCAAAGGCCGCCACACCACCACCGCCCGCGAGCTGATGGTCCTGCGCCGCGGCGGCATCATCGTCGACAATCCCGGCATCCGCGAAGTGCAGATGTGGACCGACGAGACCACCCTCCGCGAGCGCTTTGAGGACATCGCCGGCATCGCCACCAGCTGCCGCTTCCATGACTGCAAACACACCTCCGATGCTGGCTGCGCCATCCGCCAGGCCGTCCAGGAAAACCGTCTCGATGAAGCACGCTATGAAGGCTTCCTCAAACTCGATGCCGAGCTGGCCAAACTCGCCGCCCGCTCCAAAACCCGGCAAATGACCGTAGAACGCCGCGCCAAGCGCGACCACAAGGTCAAAGCCCGCAATCCCGTCGACCGCCGCGAAATCGAACGCGACCTCAAACCCCGCGCCTGAAGGGTTTTCTAAAGGAAAAGTCTTATCATCTTTCCTTTCAGTCCATCAGGCAGGGGCAATTCCCGTCCCGTCTTTGCCAGGACCAGGTCGGCGACCTCGGTCAGCCACTGGCGGGAGGCGACCAGGGAATCCAGCCGGATGGCGTTGGAGGCGGTCACGCTGTAGGTTCCGGTCAGGCGGATGAGTTCGCTCTCACCCGCAAGTTTCAGGTCAGCAGTCAGGGTTTTCTGGCCCGGACTGAGGTTCAGGGATTCGACTCTGATCCAGTCGAGACCAGAGGAATTGAGCTTGGTTTGGAGAAGGGTGAGCAGGAGGTTCATGAGAAGGAAATCGTTGAGGGGATGAGTTTGGCGGTCAGCATTGCCAGAGAAGCGGATGCCGGCGGGGGGGCAAAAAGGATTAACTTGTCACAGAGGGCAGAAAAGCAGGGTCGTGCTCCAAGGCCGCAAACCAGTCTGGATACAGCGGTTTCCAGCCACTGGCAAGGAGGCGGGCGTTGCTGACTTGTTTATGGGTCCAGCCCCGTTTGCGTTCCAGATCCGGCAGGGCATCCGGCGGCAGCGGCAGGCTGAATTTTTCACTCAGGCGCTGGTAAAGCGGGCGCTGCAGCAGCGGTGTGGAATCCGCGATATTGAAGATTCCGGGTTCTTTGACGGGGGACCCGGGCCGCTCCAGCAAATGAATGATGGCCCGGGCCGCGTCACGGACATGGATTTGATTCACCCATCGGCCATCAGGCGTCGCGGGCGGCTCGGTGCGGACATCGACCAGAGCTTGCCCGGCAAGGAAATTCTTCAGCAGGAACGAGCGGCCCGGGCCATAAATCCCAGCCAGGCGCCCGACCAAGCCGCCTGCGGCAAGAGTCTCCTCCTCCGTTTCCCGCAAAATGCGTCCGGTTTCCCGGTCCGGGTGGGCGTCGCTGGATTCCGTGACCACTTCCCCACCAATGTGAGGATAAACGCTGGTGCTGGAGGTGAAAAAAAACCGGCTGGCCTGCGGAAAAGCCGCCCGCAAATGACGGCAGCCGTCCAGGTAGACTGACCGGTATTGCTCTGCCCGCCCCCCCCGTCCACTGGCGGCACAATGCACAATACGCAGGGGAAATTCCCCCAGAGTCTCCGGAGCATTTTCCATTTGGCTGGGCCAATCCCGCAGGGAAGCCACTGAGGCCGCCTCTGAAAGATCACCCACCACGGCCGGGATGCCTGAAGCCCCCAAAGCCTTCGCACTGACTTCCTGCCGGGTGAGGGCCAGGACCGCGTGTCCGGAGGCGAGAAGTTCGCGGGCCAGCACGGTGCCCAGGTAGCCGCAGCCGGCGATGAGGGTGAGATCTGGCATAATGGAAAAAAAGAAACAGGAAGCCGGGTTGATTCGTAACTGACAGAGTCAATCCGTCAATTAATTACGCCTCCAACGCCACCCCATGAAGCCAAATCCCTCCCTCCTCCTCGCGGTCCTGCTCTCCTTCACCCCCGCCTTCGCCATGAAAACTCTGGCCCAGGAAAACACCAAGTGCCCCATCATGACCGATGATGATGTGGACACTGAGGAAACCGTTGAATTTGAGGGAGTAAAGGTGGGCCTTTGCTGCGGAAAATGCGGGAAGCTTTTTTCGGCCAACGCCCGCTATTATATCAAGGCCGTTCCGGACCTGCTGCCTCAGTTCAAGGGCATGGAAGCCAAACTGGGGCTGGATAAAATTACCCTGCTGCCCCAAAAATTCTGCCCCATGAAAACCAAGAGCCTGATCTGCCCGGGCAGCCCCAGCCTCGAATACAAAGGAGCCAAAATCTATTTCTTCGACCAGCGGGCTCTCGATAAATGGAAACTGGATCCCGAAGGAAACGCCAAGCGGGCCATCGAAGCCGGCCTGCTACCGCAACTGAAATAGTTACAACGCACCGCAGCCGGACCGACCGCTTTCATTCTTCTCCCACTGGAGCTGGAGCTGGCGCGTCCGTCGCTGCTGGCTTGGCGGGACGGGTCAGGGTTGCCGAAGGGGCATGCGGGGCAGTGCGGCACTTTTCCTGTAGAAATTGCAGACGCTGGCGGACTTCCGGCGGCAACGCCTGACGCTGGGCCGGGCTGCCGCAGGGGCCGGAAAATACCAACCGCCCCCCGGGATCCCAGGTGCGGATTTCCTGAGTGTCCCCCAGGGTGGTCAGTTCCACTGAACCCGCATCGTCCTTGAGGGTCACGCGGGATCCATGTTTGACCCCAGCCAAGTTGTTTTCCATGGCCGCCGGTCTGCTATTCAACATCTGGTAAACTGTTTCCAGGGCCGCCGGATTCTCCCGAAGTTGCCGGATCACGCGGCCTATCATTTCCTCAGGGCGGGCCGGGCGGTTCGGCTCCGGCGTGACAGGCACCAGCGGGGGGGCCGTCAATGTTACCTTGGTCAGGCATTCCCCACCCCGCCGGAGATAGGTCAACAACACTTCAGAATCCGGTCCTGCATTTTCCACCAAGGTGACAAACTGCGCTGCCGACATCAGCCTCTGATCGTTAAATTTGATCAGAATATCGTAATTCTGCAGGCCCAGCGCGGCAGCGGGGCTCCCCGAGGCCACCTGTCCGATCATTAAACCTTCCCCTGCTTTCAACGGGGTCTGGGCGCGCACTTCCGGACAGAGTTCTGTGATCAGCACACCCAGATAACCCCGCTCCTCCGGTGCCCGGCGGGCCTCCGGCGGTGCCTCCTCTCCAAAAGCCAGCTGAATCATGCAAGCCAAAGGCAAGGCCCTCAGCCCGGGACGCCAGAATGCCGTGCGGATCGGAGAATGAGGATGGATGAAAGCACACATGGCGTCAAAAATGGAGTGTTGAAGGCGTAGCTTTCCCGTCCTTCCAGGAAAATGGTCCCCGCTCAGTGGAAGACGACCGACTCTACCGCTCCTTGGCGGCGCAATTGGCTGGGCCGGAATCCGGCGTCTTCTTCTCCTCCGATATAATATTGGTAAGGAGAAGGTTCCCAGCCCGCAGGGCTGACATACACGGGCTCCGTCTGCAGCATGTATCCGGTGCCAGCGCTCACGCTGATGCTGGGCTGCGCTGGCGGACGGGCGACCCCGGGATTCGTCTGGGCCAAGCCTGGGTAGGACGGCCGGGAATGGTCAATCTGGTGTAAAACAGAGACCACCGCGACTGCTGCCGCAGCGGGCACCGCGATGCGCCGCCAGCGGAAGGGCACCGCACTGGGAGCCATCGCGCTGCGCTGCACTTGGTTCACCACCGCCGGAATGGTCAGTTGGCTCTCCAGCCGCACCGTCAAGCGGCGTGGCGCTTCCATGGGGGTCAGAGAGAATAGCTCCCGCTCGAGTTGTAGCAGATGGAGGTCCATGGGAGGTTCAGGTTCGGCGTTCATGCGAGTTTCGCAGGGGTCAGAGTTCGGCGGAGTTTTTCCAAAGCGTAGCGGTAACGGCTGGCGGCGGTGTTCATCGGGATATCCAGCGTCTCGGCGATTTGTTCAAAAGTCAGGTCGCCCCAAATCTTCAGGATAATCACTTCCTTGTAATAATCCGGCAGGCCTTGGATCGCTTTCTCGATCTGGGCGGAGCGTTCATCCTCCTCCAATGTATCCTTGAACCAGACCACCGCTCCGTTTTCATCGGAATCGAGGGCTTTGGCCTCGCGGTTGGCGCGTCGGATATTTTTGCGCGCCTGGTCGATCGCCGAGCGGCGGATGTGGGTAAAGGCGGCCGCCAGGCTGGGTTCCGTCAACCCGTCCTCGTTCATTTCGATCATGCCACTGCGCCACAGGCGGAGCATGGCCTCCTGCAGCACATCCTCTGCATCCTCGGACGTGCGGGTCTGCTGGCGGGCGAACAGCAGCAGGCGGGAGCCGTGGGTGGAAAACCAATTTTTCCAGCCGGCGGGTTGAACGGGTTCTTCAGTAGTGGTCTTCATGGGGTGGGTTGTCATACATGAACCTTAACGGCAGAATCAGCGTAACACCGATGGTAATTTGTTTCAATTTTTATCCTCGCGCTGCCCACTTTCCGTCTTGTGTCCGGCCTCCCCACACGGTCATTGCCCCATGATTACGGTTCCCGTTTCCCTGCCGCTCACGCCCTACGAAGTCAAAATCGCCCCCGGCCTGATTTCTTCCGCCGGCGCAGAGGCCCGCGCCCTTTTCCCCACTGCCAAAGCCTGCGCCCTCGTCACGGACAGCAAAGTCGGGCCCCTCTATGCGGAAACGGTAGCCGCCTCCCTGCGCGAGGCCGGATTCGAGCCCACCGTCATTACCGTCCCCGCCGGGGAAAATGCGAAGTGCTTTGCCGAAGTGGAATCCATCAACCGCCAGATGATCCGAGCCGGACTAGGCCGGCAATCCTTCCTCGTCGCCCTGGGGGGGGGCGTCATTGGCGATCTGGCCGGGTTTGCCGCTTCCATTTTTTACCGGGGCATCCCGTTCATCCAGATCCCCACTACCGTCGTCTCCCTCGTGGATAGCTCCGTCGGCGGCAAAACCGGCATCAATACCCCGGAAGGCAAAAATCTCGTCGGCACGTTCCACCAGCCCCGGCTCGTCCTGGCGGATCCTGAAGTCCTCGAATCCCTGCCCGGGCGCGAGTTCAACGAAGGCTTCGCCGAAATCATCAAACACGCCGCCATCCGCGACGCCGCCATGCTCCCCGCCATCGCCGCTGCCGCCACCACCCCCCGGCGCAGCCTGTCCGATCTTATCGCCCGCAATGTCGCCATCAAAGCCGCCATCGTCACCGCCGATGAATTCGAAACCAAAGGCCTCCGGGCTCTCCTCAATTTCGGCCACACCATCGGGCATGCCATCGAGTCCAGCGCCGGCTACGGGGAGCTTTTCCATGGCGAAGCCATCAGCCTGGGCCTGCGCGCCGCCCTCTTCCTCTCGGAACGCCACGCCGGTCTCGACCCTGCCGCCTCCCGGCAAATCCTGGATCTGCTTCACCTCTACCAACTCCCCCTCGTCCTCTCCCCTGCCCTTCCAGACAGCGTCCTCTTCGAAAAAATGGCCCGCGACAAGAAATTCGAGCACGGCGCTATCCGCTTCGTCCTCGTGCCCCAGCTTGGCGATGCCCACGTCAGCAAAGCCATCACCCCCCAGGACATCGCCGATGCCATCGCCCACCTGCGGGAACCCTGGAGCGCCGATTCCTAACTCTACTTTGTCATTCTGTGGCGCAGGCTTCCAGCCTGTGCGGCCAGCGGGCTTCCAGCCCGCTGGATTATCTCTAAACTCCGGCCTGGAAGGCCGAATGCCGCACGGGCTGGAAGCCCGCGCCACCTTTATTTGGTAGATTGACAAAGGTGAGCTATTCCGCCCCGCGCCCGCTCAGCAAAGAAGGCATTCCCAAAAACATGCCTCAAATTTCGCACCCGCTATTCTTTTTGCGTAAACTCATGGAGAATACCCCATGACTCTTCCGCTCCGCCAGCTTTCCTGGTTTCTGCTGCGCCTTGCCATAATGCAGGGTGCCACCCTGCTGACCGCACCTCAGGCCGCCGCCACTGATCCCATCATTTTTCAACCCGCCTTCTCGCATGGCCCAGCCGATAACCCTCTCAAGGGCTTTGTCCCCTATGCCGGCCAGGGACAGAACTTTCCCCATTCCCTGGAGTTTGGTTATCTGTCCCTTGCCTCCCTGATGAGCGGCCCTGCCGGTTTCAACTGGGCTCCCATGGAACAGCTCCTGGACAGCATCGCCGCGCGCGGGTGCCAGAGCATTTTCCGGATCTACCTCGAATACCCTGGCAAGCCCACCGGAGTGCCCCAATTTCTCCTCCAGGCGGGGGTCAAAATGAGGGAGTGGCCCCACTCTCAAGCTCCCGCAACCACCCCGGACCGCACGCCGGATTACGAAGATCCCCAGCTGCGGGCCGCGCTCAAAAATTTCATCGCCGCCCTCGGTAAACGTTATGATGGGGATCCGCGCCTCGGCTTTATCACCGCCGGCCTGCTCGGCAGCTGGGGGGAGTGGCACTGCCATCCTCATGCGGAATGGTTTGCCTCCCGGACGGTGCAAACGGAAGTGCTGGATGCCTACGAGGCGGCCTTCAAAAAAACCCCAGTGCTGCTGCGCTATCCTGCGGGCGGCGCTGACTCCACCTATGCTCCGAACGCCCAGCGCAGCTTTGGCTATCACGATGACTCCTTTGCCTGGTCCACCCTGGAAACAGGAGGCCAGGACGACGCCTGGTCTTTTCTCGGCCAGCTCCGGCAGGCCGGATCTGCTGCCATGGACCGCTGGCACACCGCGCCCATCGGCGGAGAGATCCGGCCCGAGCTTTGGCCCTGTTTGTGGAAGCAGAATGGTTGTAAAAAAGGTCAGGATTTCGCCCGCTGCGTCCGCGAAACCCACGCCTCCTGGCTCATGGACTCCAGTACCTCCCAATCCCTCTCCCCTGACGAACGCGACCGCGCGCTCACCGCCGCCCGGAGCCTTGGCTACGAGCTGCAAATCGTCAAAGCGGTGACCATCCTCACCGGGCGCAGCCTCGCCCTATCCGTCACCCTCACCAACCGTGGCATCGCCCCCTTCTATGCGCCCTGGCCGGTCAAAGCGTGGGCCTTCGGTCCCGCCGGCACCGGCCCCGCCGCAGAACTGCCCTTTACCTTGAAAAAGCTGCTGCCCGCCACCACCGCCACCCAATCCGCCACGCTCGATCTGGTAGAGCTTCCAGCTGGCCCCATCAAACTCCTCATCGGCATCCCCCATCCTCTCAAAACGGGCAAACCCCTGCGCTTTGCCAACGCGAACCAGGACCTCGACCGCCCAGGCTGGCTCACCCTCGGAAAGCTGGACCTGCCCTAACCCGGCATTCCAACACAGGATTCCTCCACGGTCAGCCCCTCATCCAGCTTCCACCGTCTTAGCCTGCTGCAATACCCCAGCGGCCTCCCGTTCCACCGCGCGGGTCTCCTGGAAGGCCCGCATCGCCAGGAGCACCGCCCCCAGCCACCATGCCGGGATCACGATCCAGGAAACCACGATAATCTGCAGCGTTCCCCAGTTCAAATAGTCGGATAGCCCAGGAGAGAGATCGGCACCGCCGTAAGATTCCTCCAGCCATGTCCAGCTCATCGTCGGCAGCGGCAGTCCCCATTTCAACAGATTCGGCATTTTCAAGCCCGCCGCCACGGCGATCAGCCCAAGCTGAACCGATGCCACGAGCATCAGCATGATCCAATACACCCCCAGGTGCCAGGTCAGCCGCTTCCTGAAGAAAATCTGCCACAACACCAGAGGCACCGGCACCAGCCCGATCAACGCCCCCCATCCCCCAATTAAGTGGGAAAGACTTCCATCATCATAATAATCATTTAAATAAACCGGGATCCCACCCAATAGGGAAACTTGATCTTCAAGGAACAAATATTGCCGCCAAAGAACCGTCAGGCACACCGCCAGCAGCACCCCTAAAAACATCACTCCCGAAGGCCATCCGTTGTAGAAAAAACGCCCTGCCAAAACCCCCCATTTGCCGCGTTTCACCCAAGGTGTCACCGTGGAAACAAAGTTAACCGGCATTTCGACCAAAGCCTGCAAACCAACCACCAGCAGGGTGCCGCCAGCGAGCTTGCAACAAAGCAGGAACTCCCTGAAATCACCTGTGAAGCCCAAAGGGGGATAGGAACAGGCAATGCCAACATAACACGTCACAGCCATCAGGCCTGCCACCCTCCGCCTTGGGGCACGATTTTCAATCAGCGGACTCGCTTGGGACGCTCCCAGATCCAGGGCAAAAAAGGCCAGGTGCAGACCCGCCACCAGCAGCAGCCCGATGCCCCGCCATCCCCACTCCACATAGAAACGCTCCAGGAGGTAATCCCGGCTGCCATCAAACATTTCGTCCAGCACCTCTTTGCAAAAGTGCCACATCAGGAACGTCATGCCCATCATCAGAGCTGCCCGGACCAGAAAAAAGCGGGTCCAGGAAAAACCCGTCAAAACCGCCGCTGACGTCATGCCCGCCAAAAGGAAAATCCCCAGCCAGGCCAGTTCCAGCGGCACATTCAGCCCCCCCATGAAATACCGCACAATCTCGTAAGGCAACACCGTCACCGCAGCAAGACATTGCATGGCCACCACGGCGATCCATTTCCCCAAAGTGATCCGCCAACCCGTCAGCCGCGTCATCATCAGCGTATCGATGGTATTTCCCTTCAACTCATCATGCAACGCGCCAGCCGCCCGCAGCGGCAGCAGGCCACACACCAGAATGCAGTAGGCCCAAAAAAAGGACCGGTGCAGGCCATTGCTCTCCGGCTCCAGCATGGTCAGCCACACGACCACAGCCAGGAAGGCATTCATCAAAATCATGCCCCACACAAAAACCGGGGAGCGCATGCCCTGACGCAGCTCCTTCACCAGCATCGGGCTCAGGCGGTCGCTGAAATCCGGCAACTGGGCCGCCATGTCCGGCAGGCGGGCTGGCAGGGCGGAAGCGGTATCATTCATTCGCCCTGTTCTGCCATGGGACTTCCCGCCTGGCAAGTCTATTCCGTTATGGCCACCTGCAATCATTCTTGCCAATCCGACATCCGGATCCATCTTCCGGGCCGATGAACACCCTCACCCACGCGCTGCTGCCTGTCATCTTCACCGGACTTTTTTCCCGGAAAACGGCCGCCCCCAGCCGACGGGACCTCATCCTCACCGCCCTCGCCGGTGCCCTGCCCGATTTGCTTAACCCACATTTCACCTTGGCCGCCCGCCTGGCCAGTTGGTCGCACGGCCTTCCGTTTTGGCTATGTTTCACCGGAGCCCTTTTACTCACCGCAAAATTCCAGCCCCGCTGGATGTCTCTGCGGATGGCCTGGATGATGGCTGCGGCCTATCTTTTTCACCTGTGGTGCGATGCCATTTCGGGCGGGGTCAATTTCGGCTATCCGCTGCGCGATTTCACCTGGGGCGACTACTGGGTGGATCCCACCTGGTGGATCCCTCTGGATATCGGCTGCGTGCTGGCCTGCTACCTGATTTTCCGGGCCTGGCCAGCCCTCCGTCTCAGCCGTGAAAAAGCCCGGTTTTCTGCGGACCCTGCCCAAGGCTATGCCAAGGGGGAATCCCCAGCCGAATAGACCCGGCGGGTCTGGTTTTCCCCGGATCCAGCCCCGGGCCGCTTGGCCTTGAAACCAATATCGGTTCCGGCACGTTGAGACATCACCCCAGCCGCTTCCACCGGCACGTTTCCATGTCTGTTTCCCCCTTCCTGCCCCCGGCTCCTCCCGGGAGCGCCCTTTTCCTCCCGCTCGGTCTGCTGCTCCTTACCGGCTACTTCACCGCATGTTCCCGTCAGGACGCCCCCGCGTCCCCAGCCGGGCGTTCTCCTGTCGTTCCCGTTCTCACCGCCCCCGTTGCCAAAAAAAACGTCCCTCTCGACCTCCCCGCCATCGGCACCGTCCAGCCCCGCGCCACCGTCACCATCCGCCCCCAGATCAGTGGCAAACTAGCTGAAATTCACTTCCGCGAGGGCGATTTCGTCAAGGCCGGCGATCTCCTCTTCAGCATCGATCCCCGGCCCTTTCAGGTCGCCTTCGCCCGCGCTCAGGCCGCCCTTGATCAAGCCAATGCGGAAGCCACCAACGCCACCGCCCGCGCCGCCCGTTACGCCCGGATCGAGCGCAGCGGCTCCGTCTCCGGCGAACTCATCGAACAAATCCGCACCGCCTCCGCCACCACCCAGGCCCAGGTCACCGCCGCCACCGCCGCCCTCCAGCAGGCCCAGCTGGAACTCGACTACTGCCGCATCTCCTCACCTCTGAGTGGCCGCGCCGGACGGCTCCTGCTGGATCCGGGCAATATCGTCCAAGCCAACCTAACGGAACTTGCCATCATCAACGAAATCCAGCCCATCGAAATCTCCTTTACCCTCGCAGGCCGCCACCTGCCCCTCCTCCGGCAATACACCAGCCCCGGCAGCCCGCCTCTCCAAGTCACCGCCATCCCCGAAGGCAGCAAAACCCTCACCGAAACCGGCACCTTCACTTTTCTCGACAACACCATCCGCCCTGCCTCCGGCACCATCGAAATCCGCGCCCTTTTCCCCAACGCCTCCGCCGCCCTCTGGCCCGGCCAATTCGCCGACGTCCGCCTCCGCCTCACTGAAACCGCCGGAGCCCTCACCGTTCCTGCCAAATCCATCCAATCCGGCCAGCGCGGCTCCTTCGTCTTTGTCATCGGCCCCGATCTCACCGCCGAAATCCGCCCGGTGAAGGTCGGGCGCATGGCCGCCGGCGAGGCCCTCATCGATGAAGGCCTCCATGAAGGCGAACGCGTCGTCATCGACGGCCAGAGCCTGCTCCGCCCCAAATCCAAAGTCGAACTCAAGGACCCGCCTGACAAATCCGCCGCTCCCGCACCAGCGCCGAAACCCGCGGCCCCTGCCCAGCCATGACCCTGCCGGAAACCAGCATCCGGCGTCCCGTCGCCACCACCCTCGTCATGCTGGGGCTCCTCGCCTTTGGCCTGCTCGCCTACCTCCGCCTCCCGGTCAGCGATCTCCCCAACGTCGATTTTCCTACCATCTCCGTCTCCGCCAACCTCCCCGGCGCCAGCCCGGAGACCATGGCCGCCACCGTTGCCACCCCGCTGGAAAAAGCCTTCAGCACCATCCCTGGCATTGACTCCATGACCTCGTCCAGCTCCCTCGGCCGAACCAGCATCACTATTCAATTCGCGCTCAGCCGCGACATTGACGCCGCCGCCCTCGACGTCCAGTCCGCCATCTCCTCCGCCGCCCGCCGCCTCCCGCCGGATCTCCCCAGCCCGCCCTCCTTCCGGAAGTCCAACCCCGCCGATTTCCCGATCCTTTTCCTCGTCCTCACTTCGGATACCCTGCCCCTCTCCAAAGTCGACGAATACGCCCAAAGCATCGTCATCCCCCGCCTCTCCACCATCCAGGGCGTCGCCGCCGTCAGCTCCTTCGGCTCTGCCAAATACGCGGTCCGCATCCAGGTCAATCCCCTCGCCCTCGCCGCCCGCGCCCTCACTCTGGCGGATCTCCGCGATGCCCTCGATTCCGCCAACAGCAATCTTCCCACCGGCACCCTGGATGGCAAGGACCAGACCTTCACCATCGAAACCAGCGGCCAACTCACCAACGCCGCCGCCTTCCGCTCCCTCATCATCGCCTACTGCGACGGCTCTCCCGTCCGGCTGGAAGACATCGCCACCGTCCTCGACGACGTCGAAAATGACAAATCCGGCAGCTGGTATAACAACACCCGTTCCCTCACCCTCGGCATCGACCGCCAGCCTGGCACCAACACCGTCGCCGTGGTGGATGCCATCAAAGCCGTCCTTCCTGACGTCGCCCGGCAGCTCCCCGCCGCGCTGAATCTCGACCTTCACATCGACCGCTCCCAACCCATCCGCGAGTCCGTCCACGATGTCCAACTCACCCTCCTGCTCAGCATCGCGCTGGTCATCCTGGTCATCTTCCTTTTCCTGCGCCGGGCCTCCGCCACCCTCATCCCTGCCATCGCCATCCCCCTCTCCATCACCGGCACCTTCTGCGTGATGTATCTGCTGGGCTTCAGCCTCAATAACCTCTCCCTCATGGCCCTCACCCTCTGTGTGGGATTCGTCGTGGATGATGCCATCGTCGTCCTGGAAAACATCGTCCGCCACATGGAAAAAGGCGCCAGCGCCCGCCAGGCTGCCTTGACCGGGTCCCGCGAAATCGCCTTCACCGTCGTGTCCATGACCGTCTCCCTGGCCGCCGTCTTCCTGCCAGTGCTCTTCATGGGGGGCATCCTCGGCCGCCTCTTCAGGGAATTCGCCGTCACCATCGGCACCGCCATCCTCATCTCCGGCGTCGTTTCCCTCACCCTCACGCCCATGCTGTGCAGCCGGTTCCTCACCACCAGCGCCCCTGACGAAAAACCCGGCATCTTCTTCCATCTCTTCGAGCGCAGCTTCGCCCTCATCCAGCGCCTCTACGCCCACACCCTGCGCGGCGTCCTCCGGCACCGGCGCCTCACCCTGCTTTTCACCGCCGGCACCCTCGCCCTCACCGCCTGGCTCTACACGCTTCTGCCCAAGGGCTTCATCCCAACCGAAGACATCGGCCAGATCTCCATCATTACGGAAGGTGCCCAGGACACTTCCTTCGCCGCCATGGCCGCCCACCAGCAGAAGCTGGCCGATATCCTCCTCACCAACCCCTGGATCGAAGGTTTCACCTCCAGCGTGGGAGCCGGCGGCCCGACCAATACCGGAAACGCCGGCCGCTTCAGTATCCGTCTCAAGCCCCGCTCCCAGCGCCCCTCCGCCACGGAGATTGTCAACAGCCTGCGCCCCCAGCTGGCCCGGGTTCCTGGCATCCGCGCCTTCCCCTCCGTTCCGCCCGTCATCCGCATCGGCGGCTTCTCCTCCAAGGCTCCCTACCAATTCACCCTCACCTCCACCGAACTCCCGCCGCTCTACGACGCTGCGCCTAAAATCGAAGCCGCCCTCCGCGGCCTGAGCACCCTCACTGACGTCACCAGCGATCTCCAAATCACCAGCCCCCAGGCCTATATCAAAATCCGGCGCGACCAGGCCTCCGCCCTCGGCATCCCCCTCGCCGATATCGAAAACGCCCTCTACAACGCCTACGGCTCCCGCCAGGTCTCCAGCATCTACACCCCCTCTGACCAATATTACGTCATCCTCGAAGTCGATCCCGCCTGGCAAAACGCCCCCGAATCCCTCGCCCAGCTCTACCTCCGCTCCGCCAGTGGCGACCTTGTCCCCTTGGAATCCGTGGCCGAAATCCAGCGCACCACCGGCCCCCTCACGATCAATCACCTGCGGCAGCTTCCTGCCGTCACCCTCTCCTTCAATACCGCCCCTGGCGTTTCCCTGGGGGATGCCGTCCAGCAGATCAATAACACCGCCCGCCCCCTCCTCGCCGAAGGCATCAGCACCGCCTTCCAGGGCGAAGCCGCCGCCTATCAGGACAGCCTCGCCGGGCTGGGCCTGCTTCTCCTCATGGCCGTCCTCGTCATCTACCTTGTCCTCGGCATCCTTTACGAAAGCTTCATCCACCCCCTGACCATTCTGTCCGGCCTACCTGCCGCCGGGGTGGGGGCCCTGGCCACGCTTCTTTTCTTCCGTCAGGATCTCAACGTCTACGGCTTTGTCGGCATCCTCATGCTCATCGGCATCGTCAAAAAGAACGCCATCATGATGATCGACTACGCCATTGAGAGCCAGCGCCACCAGGCCCTGAAACCCGCTGATGCAATCACGGAGGCCTGCCTCGTCCGCTTCCGCCCGATCATGATGACCACCTTGGCCGCCCTGATGGGAGCCCTGCCCCTCGCTCTCGGCATCGGTGCCGGTGCGGAATCCCGCCGTCCCCTTGGCCTGGCCGTCGTCGGCGGGCTGCTCCTCTCCCAGCTCCTCACGCTTTATATCACCCCGGTCGTCTACCTCTACCTGGACCGTCTCCGGGGCCAGCCGCCGCCGGAACCCGTGGAGTGAAAAGACATTGCTGGGACGATTCCCGGCCGCCGCTCTATCCGATCTTCCGCAGAGCCGTCATCCAGCCCTCCACATGGGCAGACCATGTCAGGGGCAGCACAGTGCGGCGGGCCGCAGTTCCCAGCGTCAGGCGCTCCGCTTCCGGTCGGCCCACGGCCCACGCCAGCCTGCTGCGCAATTCCTCCACATCGCCCGGCTGGTGCAGCACCGTGCCATTCACCCCTTCTCTGACAAATTCCACGGCTCCATCCGCCGCCGAGATCAGACCAGGGAGTCCGCAGGCCATGCTCTGCAGCACTGTATTCGCACAGGCATCATAGTGGGTAGGATGCACAAACCAATCCGCCGCCTGATACCACGGTCGCAAATCCGCCCGGCCCAGACCGGTCACCCGCCCTGACAGCCCCAAGCGCTGGATTTCCCCCTGCCAGGCGTCGAGCGGCTGTCCCGCCACCCAAAGCCGGGCCTCCGGCACCTGCGCCAGGGCCTGCAGCAAGCCCCCCAGTCCTTTGCGCCGGTGATCCAGCGAGGCGAACAGGAAGGCTGGGACATCTGCGGGCATCTTCAGTTCCTGACGAAGCACCCGGCGCGTTTCCCCATCGGCCGCAGGCTGCCACTTGACGCTATCCACTGCCGTGTGAATCACCGAAACGCGATCTCCAGGAACCTGCCAGACCGCCGCCAGCTCATCCCGCACCTTGCTGGAATTTACAATAAAATGCCTGGTCTCCCCTCCGGTGTAGAGCCGCCGCTCCAACGCCAGCTCCAGGCGGTTCTTGGGCTTCCAGCGCTTCCACCATGGCAGCAGGAGGGAATAACAGGCATGACACCCGCCCCCGGCGCGGTGCAGATCCTGACGCCAGGTGCGGCCAAATCCCAATACCGCATCCACCTTCAGCTCCGGCACCAGGGCGGCGCTCCGGGCTGCGAATTTCGCCAGAGTGCCCCGGCTGGTGAACGCCGGCGGGATCAGCCGCACTTCCGCCGCCAGAGCCCGCATCGGCTGATCGATCCGGCCCGTCACCAGCACCAGCTCGTGCCCACCCCCCTGCAACTGCGTGGCAAAATCCCGCAGATACCCTTCCAGCCCGCCCCGGGTGATGAACTGATGATAGAGCAGGGCCAGTCTCACGGCAGGCCTCCCTCCCTGTCCTGGACCCGGGGCGGCAGAGCACGGTGCCCATGCTCATAAAGGCGGCTGTGCCTGACAAAGGTCTGGTAGGCGGTGCTCCAGGCGATCCACAAGCCAGGAAACCCATCCAAAAACCCGCAGCGCAGCACGTAGGCCCTGACAAAACGCCAGGCCGGACGGAACAGATTCGCCGCGAGGGACCAGCGCTGCCCGGCTTCCAGTTGGCGCTTCAGATACTCCCCGGCAAAGACGTTGATCTTCTCCACATAGCGCGCCATGTCCGGAAAGGAAAAGTGGTGCAGATCCCCGCTGCAGCGCCGCACCGCGCCGGGCACTTCCAGCTTGTCATGCTCAATGCTCCCCCCCCAGCGGGCCCGCTCCCGCCGCACGAGGCGCAGCTTCCGGTCCGGATACCAATCCCCGTGCGTGATCCACCGCCCCAAAAACCAAACCTTCCTCGGAAAGCTGGCCCCATCATGATCCGCCGCGCCGTTTTCAAAAAAAGCCAGGATATCCTGCCTCATCGCGGAAGACACCTCCTCATCCGCATCCAGCGCCAGCACCCACTCCTGCCGGCAAAGCTCCAGGGCAGCCTGTTTTTGGTCCCGGTAGCCCAGCCAATCCTGGTGCTGCCAGCGCACCCCGTGCCGCGCCGCGATCTCCTCCGTCGCGTCGCTCGACCCGCTGTCCAGGACCACGATTTCAGCCGCCAATCCAGCCACACTGGCCAGGCAGCGTTCCAGATTGGCAGCCTCGTTCCGGGTGATCACGGAGACAGAAAGCGGGAGGGGATTCATATCGAACAGGTTACAGAGAGTGGCGGCAGGGAGGCCGGCACCGGGACATGACCCGCGAATCTTTCACCTGCCAATGGAAAAAGACCGCACGGCGGTTGACACCCCCCACCCTCCCGCAGAGATTTAGCCGTCACCCCCCAACTGCCCATGGCTATCCGGCTCGATAAAGCAATCATCCGTGGTGAAATCACCAACGAAATTCCAGGCCGCGTCACTGGCCAAATCTGGCTTTTGGGCAAGCCGGACCCAATCGTGTTGAATCTGCACGGCAACTGCCTCCGCGACCTCGCCGGATGCCGCCTGAAATTTGAAAACCCCATGCCCCGGATCGACGCCGCCGTGGCCATCATCGCGCCGGAGCAAAATGGTGTCGTGGGCGACCTCACCGCTTCCCGCAAAACCCGCATCCCCACCGTCAGCGACGAGGAAATCATGGACTACGTGGAAGCCAATCTCCCCGTGCCCTCCCGCGTGGCCAATTGCCTCTATCTGGAATGGTTCAGTGAATTGAACGGTCGCATGGTGATTGAGAGCACTGACTTCGACCTCCAGATCACGATGGCGGAGTGGAGCATGTCTGCCGCTGAGGAAGCCCTGCAAACCCGGGAAAGCCAAACCAATTTCCACGCCTACCTGGACTCCATCACCGGAGGGCCGGATAACATGGAGGATGACGAGGATGATGATTTTGCCGAAGAGGAGGAGGAAACCGATGACGAATTCAACGGCGAGGCTGAATCTGACGACTCCGAAGACGAAATGGACGAACCCGAAGAGGGAAGCCGCCTCCTTTCCAGCGACATTCTAGGCGACTCCTCATTGATCGAGGTCAATATCGAGGCCGAAGAGGAGATGGAGCCCCTGAATGAATTTGAGTGGGAACAGGAACTGCGCGAAGCCGACCGCCGCGCCGAGGCCTACCAGGAAGCCTTTGACCGCTACCGCGACCACCCCCAACGCGAACGCCTCATCGCTGAAGCCATGGGCTGGGAACCGGAGGAAGTGGAGGATTTCCGTGAGGACTGGCAGGACGTCACCGAAAGCATGCAGCCCCAGGATCCCGATGAGATGCTGGAAAATGCCGGCCAATTCACCGATGACGAGGAAGGCTCCCACCACCCGCTGAGCCGCCGCGCCATGGACTTCGCCCTCAGACTACAGCGGGATGCGAAGGGCCGCGGGCTATTTGATGGCGACCTCGGCCGGGACAATCCCGTGCTCAGCGTCATCGTCAATATCATCGCGCTCGGCGGAAAACTCGCCGCCGCGCTGGACGGCACCATGCACGGCTACGATCCCGAGCCTGGCTTCATCATTGCCATGCTCAAGCGCTCCCAGGTGCCCCTCAACGAGGCCATGCACGCCCTGTCCTCCATCCAGCTCACCGGTCTGCCCAAGGACACCCGCACTTGGCTTATTGCCGCCCGCACGGAACTCTTTGATCTGCGGAAGGATATTCTCGACCTCATGAGTGATTTGCGGAAGTAGCCCCGCGCAGGAATCGGCTGAAATGCCAGCCTGCTTCCTCCTGTAGAAGTTACCAGTCCTGTTCCGCCATGCGGGCAGGAGATTTTTTGTATCAAACACCCCATCCTCACCACGCCCCATGACCCGCACGCAATGGCTCATCTGCATTATCGCCGCCATCGGTTTTGCCTTCGATATTTATGAGCTGCTGATGCTCCCGCTGATCATCAAGCCAGCCATCGCATCGCTGAGCGGCCCGCTGGTGGACCAGCTGGTGGCGGGCGGCATGCCCCGGCCGGAAGCTATCTCCCGCTGGATGCCGGGCGGGGCCTCCTTCAAGGAATGGGGCCAGTTGCTCTTCTTCATCCCCGCCATTGCGGGCGGCATCTTCGGCCTGCTGGGCGGTTGGCTGACAGACAAACTGGGCCGCCGCCGCGTCCTGACTTGGAGCATTCTCATCTATGCCTTCGGAGCCTTTGCTGCTGGATTCGCCACCACCCTACCCCAACTCCTCATCTGCCGCTGCTTCGTCTTCGTCGGCGTCTGCGTGGAATTCGTCGCCGCCGTCGCCTGGCTCTCCGAGATCTTCCCGGAGCCGAAACAACGCGAAAAAGTCCTCGGCTTCACCCAGGCCTTCTCCTCCATCGGAGGGCTCCTCGCCGCCGCGATCTACGGGAAGCTCATTTTTCTCTCTCCCTCCCTGCCTGTCATCCATGGCGGCCAGGAAGCCTGGCGCTACATGCTCATCTCCGGCCTGCTGCCCGCCATTCCTCTCATCATCATCCGTCCCTTCCTCCCTGAATCCCCTTCCTGGCAGGCGAAAAAGGACGCCGGCACCCTGCGCCGCCCCAGCCTCAAGGAACTCTTCCAGCCCGCCCTCATCCGCACCACCCTCGTGACCACCGGACTGTTCGCTTGCTGTTATGGGATCGCCTTCGGAGCCATCCAGCACCTGCCTCAAATGGTCCCTGGCCTCGCTGATGTGAAAACGGCCGTCGCCGCTGCCCAGCAGACCGCCAAAACCACCGCCGTCGCCAAAACCCCAGGGGCCGCCCCTGATGCCAAAGTCCTCGCCGTCGCCAAGGCCAACACCGAGCAATCCGCCTCCGCCTCCGTTCAGACCTGGCAGGAAGTCGGGGGACTCGTTGGCCGCGTCCTCCTCGCCATCGCGGCCCTCTACATCGTCAGCCGCCGCGCCCTGCTCCGGCTGTTCCTCCTCCCCTCCCTCATCTTCATTCCCAGCCTCTTCTGGTGGATGAGTCACAACTTCAGCACCCCGGACCTCCTCGGCCTGACCAAATGGGCAGTCTTCACCGCCGGGCTCCTGCTCGTGGCCCAATTCAGCTTCTGGGGCAACTACATCCCCCGCGTCTTCCCCCTCCACCTGCGCGGCACCGGCGAAAGCTTCGCCGCCAACATCGGTGGACGCGTCATCGGCACCAGCATGGCCTGGGTCTTTTTCCACTTCAGCGCCGCCACCCCACCCAACCCCTCCAAAATGGCCGAAACCGCCGCCATCATCGCCCTCACCATGGGCCTGATCGGTCTTATCCTCACCTTCTTCCTCCCCGAGCCCCTGCCCGAAGAGGAAGGCAGCCACTGATCCGCCAGCGATCCATCCCTGGTCAGCCTGTGCCACACCCGCCGGATGAGGACATCGGCTGGCAGCCGCCGCTCGTTCGATGTCGTTAATTAATTTGGCCTGAACGTTATGGGAAAGCCTGCCTCCAAGGAGGATCAGGCCGCTGTCACCACAGGAGCACTTTCCACCAGGGACCATTGCCACCAAAAATGAACTGGTCAATTTTCCCAGCCGGAAGGAAAAAGTAGTTCAGAAAAGTAACCCTCCGCAGCCCATGTGTCGTTCCGTTAACCACCAAAGGCATTCCTCCGCCAAAAAAACGGGACGCGCATGAAAACCTCGGATCTCCCCTCTCATCCACTGCTAAAACCTTCCTATCCATGAGCAAAAGATATAGCCCAAAGTAAAGGGCAACCAAAACCAAGGTCCTCTGAATGACGCGTATAAAATTCATGGTTTTGGACCAATTTTATTTTCCCGGAGTTTGTCTGGCAAAATTGAATTACTGCCAACCTTTGCCTTAAGATTCGACCGGAGTTTCCTCCACGTCAGATAAAGCCAAAATACGGCCACTGAAATATTGAATACTTGTCCTGCCGCCGTCGGCTCCCTGGGCCCAAGCCATGGCAAATACTCATACTTCAACATGTATACCAACACCCAGAAAGCCCATGGGCGGCGTGTTTGAAGCTTTGCATGATGGAGTTTATGGCTTGGCCGCAGCGTGGGTGGTCGGATGCATCAGATAGTCCAGGATGCCTTCGCACTGCGCCTTGTGCTGCCCTCTTGCGGTTGGAATGGTCTGACTATGTTGAAGGGACGATTCTTGTTTGTCTGAGCACTTTTCCCGAAATGGAGGTGGCGCGGCGCATTTCCGGGATGCTGGTGGAGGAAGGGTTGGTCGCTTGTGTGAATCTGTTGCCAGCGGTGGAATCGATTTATACATGGCAGGGGAAGCGGGAAACGGGGATGGAGGTGCTGGCGGTTTTGAAGACGACGCAGGCAGGTTATGCGGCTTTGGAGAAACGCCTGCTGGAGCTGCATCCCTATGAGGTGCCGGAATTGATCGCTCTGCCGGCGGTGCAGGCAGCGGCGGGATATGCGGCGTGGGTCACGGAACATTCCGGGGGGGCCTGAGGTTCCGGGGTGCGGGGTTGACGGCGGGCTGGGGTGCCGTTTTTGGCGGATATGTCCATTTGTCCGTTTCCCTTGAGATTCTTTGTATCACAGGCGCTCAAACCATTCCATTGGGGCTGCTCCCAAGCTGCCCTTTCCGGCATAAAAAAGCGCACCCGGAGGACTTCCGGGTGCGCTCGATGAATTAAAGCTGCTGAATTGAGGCCCCAGCGCCAGGCTCAGGCGGCGGCGTTTTCTTCGACGTATTTGACGACGTCGCCCACGCTCTGGAGTTTTTCTGCCTCTTCATCGGGCACTTCGATGGAGAATTCCTCTTCAAAGGCCATCACAAGTTCAACGGTATCCAGGGAGTCGGCTCCGAGGTCTTCGATGAACCTGGCACCAAGGACGACTTGCTCAGCATTCACGCCGAGCTGATCGACGATGATGTCACGGACTTTTTCTTCGACTGTTTTTTCTGACATAAAGGGATAGGTTTAAGGGACGGGGTTTCTGCCGTGGGTCTGCTTATCAGGGCACGTTCTGAATGCAACTGAAAACAAAATCCCGGAAAATGAACGGATTGGCCCGGCAGGGGCGGCGGGGTTTCGTTTAAGGTTTCCCAGGGTCCGCCGGGGCTGGCTCCACCGCCACCCCTGGTTCCGCGCCAGCGGCCGTTTCCACACCAGCGGCCACTTCCGCACCGGCCACTTCCGCATCAGCAGCCACTTCCGCACCAGCGGCTGTTTCTGCCCCGGCAGCCGGTTTTGCTGCCGCAGCCGGTTCCCGCTCCAGATCGATCAGTTCTCCTTGGAACTGCTCCAGCAGACGGTCCAGCACCTTGCCGGCTCCTTCGTAGATAAAGTCATCGATCACGGCTTTCTTCATGGCATCCCCGTCCTGATAGGTCAGGTAGGCGAGACCTTTGTTATCCCACTTCCGCTTGTCAATCCGCCTCACCGAAACGAAGGGAACGCGGGCTCCCACGGGGGTGGTCAGGCTGCTGCCATCTGCCTTCATAAAGCGGTCCTTGTTCCGCAGATAGGCCACCAGCAGGCCGATCCCGACGGCACCCGTGCCGATGGCCCAGATCAATTGTTCCCTGATCTTGTAGTCCCAATCCTCCTCCTTGGGGCTCGCCGGCCAGCCATTATCCTTCGCCTTGGTCAACCATGTCTTATCGTCCTTTTCCCCGACCACCAGCCTTTGGTATTCCGGCCAGTAGGCGTCATATTTCAGCCTTTTCTCCGGATAGCCGATCTTCCAGTCGTAACAGAAATAAAGGCTGAAGCCCAGCAGCATGGCGACCATGCCCCTCCGGCGGTTTTTATACCATGAAGTGGTGGGGCAGAGAAGCTCTTCGGAGGATGAGGTCATGGGGTGCAGGTCGGGCGTATGGAACAGGAGGCGGATGGGTTTGTCAAGATCCGCCTCACCTGAAGGGATCCAGCCCGTAAAGGCATGGGCCAGGGCGGCTCAGGGCGCTTTCCGGATCAGATAGAGATGGGTTTTGCTCCTTAAAAAAAGCGCGTCCCCCACGGCGGCGGGCCCCGCCATGAGGCCTTCCGGCAGGGTGTTGTGCGCCAATTCCCGGTATTCCCGCCCCGGCTGGATGACATAACAATCCCCCCGTTCATTGCAAAAATAAATGTGCCCATCCGCAAACAGGGGGGAGGCACTCACGGATCCCCCGGTCCGCTCGCTGTAAAGCAGATTCCCATCCCTGGGATCCACCGCACTGAAAAAACCATTGTCCGCCACTACATAAATCAGGCCCTCCACCACCAGGGGGGAAGAGCGGGTGGGGATGAATTTGGTCTGCTCCCAGACCAGAGCCTCGGTAATATCGCCCGCCGTGGCTTCCGTGATCCGGTAGGCGCGGAGGGTCGCCTTGCCGTGGCCGGTGTTCAGCACCAGCAGACCGTCCACCCAGGCGGGTTGGGCCGCATTGGAAAAACCTTTGTAGCAACTGCGCCACCGTTCCTTGCCCGTATCAGGATCGTATCCCACCGTGGCACGGGAACCGGTGCTGACCAGTTGGGTGATGGCACCCGTTTGAATCAGAATCGGCGTGCTGTAGGCCTTGCGCAGATCGCCTTCCATGACCGGTTTCCCGGTTGCATCCAGATCGTCAAAAGCGGTGTTGCGGTCGGTTTTCCACACCGTGGCTCCGGTCTTTTTGTCCAGCGCCACGAGATACTGCACATCCACCCCATCCATGGTCAGGATGATGGTGTCCTTCCACGGAAAAACGGATGATCCCGGCCCGCGGTAGTGGCGGCAGGGCAAGTCCGTGCGGCGCCAGATTTCCTGAAAGGTCACCGTGTCAAGGCAGGCGGTGCCGTAACTGCCGAAATGCAGATAGACCCTGCCCTTTTCCAAAAAGCCCGTCGGGGAAGCGTAGGAATTCAGCCCATTGCCCAGCGGTTCCGGGGCTGCACTGGTGAACAGCTTCACCGCATGCAGGATTTTTCCAGTGCTGCGCTCCAGACAATAGGCCCAAAATTCCTTTCCCTCCTCCGTGGCTGAGGTCAGCCATACCTGACCATCCCGCACCAGTGGGGTGGACCAGCCTTTGCCGGGAATGGGCGTTTTCCATACCACATTTTCCGTATCCGACCAGGTCATGGGCAATCCTGCGACCGCCGCGTGCCCCGTCCCGGCAGGCCCCCGGAATTGATCCCAACCCGCCTCTGCCGCGCCTTCAGCCGCCCTGGACGGACCAGCCCCGCTGAAGGCCATGGTGGAAAGAACAGCCAAAAAGGAAAATAAACGGGATTGCTTCATGGATTACATGCTTCACACAACGCCCTCAGGCCGTCAACCTTTCTCACTTTCACAGTTGTCTCCCGGCATGACTTTGCGCTTTATTTCCGGTCGTATCCCTCAGTCCCGGGTGGCGTAGAATACTTCGCCGTCGCCGTTGAAAAAATTGATCAGGTTTTGGGTGGCGCGCATGGCTTGCCGGGGCACGCTTTCGAAGGTGCGGCTGCCGATGTGGGGCGTGATGATTGATTTCGTATGGCTGAGCAAAAGCTCGTCAGGAGCGGGTGGCTCGTGCTCCATCACATCTGCTGCGTAGCCGCCAAGCTGGCCGCCGTTCAGCGCAGCGAGCACAGCTGCCGCGTCCACCAGTTCGGCGCGGGAGGTGTTAATCAGCAGGGCACCCTTTTTCAGATAGGCAAGGCGGTCTGCATTGATGAGGTGCCGGGAAGAGGCGCTCAGCATGGTGTGCAGACTGAGAATATCCACCGCCGCCAGCAGGCTCTCGATGGTTTCGTGCCTTACCACCTGCCAGGCGGCGCAGAATTCCTCCGGCCAATAGTTCCCGTAGGCGTGCACTTCCATTTCAAATCCGCGGCAGCGTTTGATCATTTCCTGACCAATCCGGCCCAGGCCGATGATGCCGATTTTTTTCTGCCAGAGTTCGTTGCCGGTGATGCGGGTCCACTTGCCGGCCCGGGTGGCGTTGACGGAGTCCACGAGGTTTCTGACAAGGGCGAGCAGCAGACAAAAGGTGTGTTCTGCGACCGTGGTATGATTCACGCCCGGAGTGAAGAGAACGGGCACGCCAAGTTCCTGGCAGGCGCTCAGGTTGATTTTGTCAAGGCCGATGCCGTATTTGCTGATGACCTTCAGACGCGGGGCGCACTTGGTGAGGACTGCGTGGGTGATGTCGTCATCCCCGCAGAGGAATCCATCGAATTCCCCCGCCAGCTCCAGCATGCGGGACTCCGGCAGCGGGCCGCGCGCGCGCACGATTTCGTAGCCCTGACTGGCGAGAAGCCCATGGTGGGCACCCGGGGTGTCCTGATAGCTGGTGGTGGAGAGAAGGATGCGTTTCATGTTAAATTGCCGGCAGGGGATCAGAGTTAAGAAGCAGCGAAGAGGGCTCCCCAGGCGGACTGCAGCTGGGACTGCCATTTTTCAAGGAAGGATGCCCGCTGGGCAAGGGTGTGCAGGGCCTCCGTGGGGACAGGACCGGTCGAGCGCATGGCTTCCAATCCGGGCAGGGAGGCGGCGAGGGACTCCTGGGCAAGCCGGAGGCTGGCCCCAGCGGCTTCGAGGGCTTCCTGGACCTGCATTTCGCGGGCGGTCAGGCTGGCTTTGGCAAGAAATGTGGTCGCGGCGAGGCGGTCCCGGGTCCAGGCAGCCGCGAGTTGCACAGCGGAGCCGACCTCACTGAAGAGTGCGACCAGAGCGTCGTCCATGGGCGCGGCACGGGAGGGGATGAAACCGGGGGCTTCGAGGGCGAGCAGGTGTTTCAGGCGGGAGGCGATGGGGGTTAGGATGCCCGAGGCTTCGTTGATTTGCTGGAATAGCAGGGTGCGTGCAGCGCGGTCGGCCTCATGGGCGGCGGCGTCCGGGTGGGCGGCGGCGGCCGCTTTCTGGAAAGCTGCGCGGATTTCGTCCGGGCTGAGACAAGCTGAGCGGGGCAGGCCAAGGAGAGCAAAGGAATCAGACGCCATGCGCAGGACAGAAGGCTCAGGCGGCAAAACTTTCCCCACAGGAGCAGGTGACGATGGCATTGGGATTGGAGACCTTGAAGCCGCCCTGTTGGAGGTCCTCACTGAAATCCAGTTCGGAGCCGCTGACAAAAAGGGCGCTTTTAGGGTCAACGACGACCCGGACTCCGCCGCTTTCCACCATGATATCCCGGTCAGCGGGGCCGTCCACGAGATCCATCCTGTATTGGAGGCCGGAGCAGCCGCCGCCCACCACAGCCACCCGCAGGGCCCCGTGTTCGGCGCGGCCCTGTTTTTTCAAGAGTCCACCCAGCCGGGCACTGGCTCCGGGAAGCACCTTGATAAGGCGCTCATTGCCGATTTTAAAATTCACCGGCCGGGCCGGGATGGGGAAGGAGGAACTCATGGGACATATACCATAGAGACGGTGCGGGCGGCGTCAACCCGCTGGCCGACCCCAAGTGCTTGTGTTTGAGTGAAAAACTTATGTTGCCGGATGCGCTCTTTGGTATATGGTCGCGGGGTCGGTCAATTTTATTTGCCATCCAGTCCTACAGATCCTCCCTTTTTACCTATGAACGCCCTTCCAGCGACTTCCCATTCCGAACCTCAATCCAACAAAAGCGGCCGCCTTTTGCTAGGTGCCCTCGGCGTCAGCCTGGTGTTTGGGGGTGTCAGTTCAAAAATCAACAATGATCTGCACACAGAGAACAAGTCGTTGGAGATCAATGTGGCCCGGAAAACCGGGATCATCACCAACAAGGAAGGGGAAATCACCGTCCTTACCGCTGAAGGCAAGCAACTGACCAGGGACAAAGCCGCCCTGGAAAAAACCGGCAGGGAATTGAACCACCAGGTCGTCACCCTGACCACGGAACTGACTGAAACCAAACTGAAGGTCGTTGATTTGGATAATAAACTGGTGGCTACTACCGCCACTCTGGAGCAGACCAGGGGGGAGTTGGCGGCTTCCACTGGCCGGGAGAAGGATTTGGGTGGAAAACTTGAGTTGGCGACCCGCCGGGAAGCCACCCTGAAGATGGATCTCAACGCTGGCATGGAGCGCGAGACGGGCTTGAAGAATACCATCGCCAGCCTCGAAAAAGCCCGCACCGATCTCAATGGAGCCCTGGAAGCCCGGGGTTCCGAACTCACCGAAGCAAAAAAGCGTGAGGAAGCGATCAAAGCGGAACTCAGCACCCGCCTGGGCGACCTCAAACTCGGTCAGGAACGCGAGACGATGTTGAAAGGCGAGGTCCTCGCCGGCATCCAGCGTGAGCAAAGCATCAAAACATCCGTCAGCGCCCTCGAAAAGGAAAAAACGGATATTGCGGCGGCCATGAAGGCGAAAGGTGAGGAAATCGCCAAGCTGGACAAGGGCCTGAGCGAGATCAACAAAGCCTTCGCCGATGCCCAGGCGACCAAGGATTCCCTGCTGAAGACGAACGAAACCCTGAGCAAGGAAAAGCTGGAACTGATGGCTGCCCGCGACACGCTCCAAAAGCAGATCAATGAGCTGAGCGAAAAAATCAAAGCACTGACGGATCAAAACAAAGGCCAGCAGGGCTCCCTGCAAAGCTTGCAGAAGGAAAAGGAAGTGCTCGCGGACCAATTCAGAACGGTGAAATTGGAAGTGGAAACCCTGGCCCACCAGCGTGATAGCCTGAAAGGCGAGCGGGATCAATTCCAAGGGGCCTGCAATGAATTGATGTCCAAGCTGCAACAGCTTACAGACAAGGTGAAGGGCTTGGAAAAAGACTTCATCTCCCTGAATGAAGTGAAAAAGGAGGCCGCCGGCTTTGTGGTGACTCCTCCCTGATGGTCAGGGATAGCGGTTCAGCCGCTCTGATTTGCCATGGCCGCCGGGTTCGCCCGGCGGCCATTATTGTGTCGGCCCCTTGCTTGCCCGGTCACGGGACCGGAAAGCAGAGCATCCAGAGAGAATTCATGACACTGGGCTTGCCTGATTCCCGGAAAACGATAGTCTTCTCCCGGGCACCTCCCCCTCCCCATGTCTGAATTTCCAGCTGTTTCCATCAAACACCTCACGCGCGTCTTCCGTCTGCCCACGCTCCGGCGGCAGAGCATTACCGCCGTGGATGACGTCTCCTTTGATATCGCCCCCGGACAAATTTACGGCCTGATCGGTCCGAATGGATCAGGCAAAAGCACCACGATGAAAGTGCTGCTGGGCCTGCTGCGGGCCACCCAAGGCACCTGTGCGATTTTCGGGCGGGACTCCGCCCGGGTGGATAGCCGTGAAGATGTGGGGTTTTTGCCGGAAAATCCCTACTTCTACCGGCACCTGACAGGCCGGGAGACGCTCGCCTTTTACGGCAAGCTGTGCGGGATCCGGGGAGCGGCCCTGAAGGAGCGCACAGCGGAGTTGCTGGCGCTGGTGGAACTGGAGCAGGCGGCGGACCGGCGGCTCTCGGGGTATTCCAAGGGCATGCTGCAACGCATCGGCCTGGCGCAGGCCATCATTCACCGGCCGCGGCTGGTAGTGCTGGATGAGCCTACCGCGGGGGTGGATCCTGGGGGATCCCGCAAAATCCGCGATCTCATTCTCACGCTGAGGGGCCAGGGGATTACCGTTATTTTATCGTCCCACCTGCTGGAGCAGGTGCAGGAGGTTTGTGACCGGGTGGGGATTATTTACAAAGGCAAGCTGGTGCGGGAAGGTCTGCTGTCGGACCTGATGAGCATTGAGGAC
Organism: Akkermansia muciniphila; assembly: GCA_945900785.1. Taxonomy (GTDB): domain Bacteria; phylum Verrucomicrobiota; class Verrucomicrobiia; order Verrucomicrobiales; family V1-33; genus CAIZWU01. Next base: position 2,240 of record CAMDJM010000051.1, on the reverse strand, counting down.
CAAACGGAAATCCTGCTGCGGAATGCCACCCCGGAAGTGCTGGCCGCCGTGCGTGCTCTCATCGCCGGGCAATCCGCCACGGAACTGCTCCACCTGGGCAACCCGCGCACCACGCTCGAACGCCTTTTCCTTGACGTCACTGGAGGCTCCTCTGCCGATTCCCGCGAATATGTGAAATAACCAAGCCATGACGCCCTCCTCCCCTGACATCCCCCGGCCGGCTGCGCGCCGTCACATCCGGTTTTCCCTGAGCCGCATCCTCACCCTCGCAGGTGGCACCTTCACCCAACTGGTGCGCATGAAGGTCTTTTATTTCATGGCGATCTTCGCGGTCGCGGTCATTGCGGCCAGCTTTGCTTTCGCAGACCTGCAAACCGACGGACAATTGAAACTGCTGAAGGACGTCTCGCTGGCCAGCATGTCGCTGTTCAGCATGCTCTTCGCCATCGCAGGCACGGCGTTGCTGATCCCGCGGGATATTGAGGACCGCACCCTGTATACCATTCTCTGCAAACCGGTGCCCCGCTTGGAATATCTGCTCGGCAAACTGCTCGGCGTGGTTTTTCTCATCTTCATTTCCCTCATCCTGATGGACGTATTATTCAGCGTGGTGCTCTACCTGAAGGAACAGGCGATCATTTCCGAGCAGGTGGCGGCGCTTCAGAACCGCAAATTCGCCACCCGCGAAATGCTGGAAGCCAACATCGCTTCCGTGCAGGAATCCATGATGGGACAGGGCCTTACCTGGAATCTGCAGAACGGCGTGCTGGCGATTTTTTTCAAGGCCATCGTGCTCACCGGGGTCACGCTACTGGTGTCCACCTTTGCCAGTTCCACCATTTTCACCATCATGGCCTCGCTCGCGATCATGGTGATCGGTCAGGCGCAATCCCTCGCCCGGGATACCCTGCTGGGGCAGGATGCCTCCATCGTCCCCCGCGCCATCGGGGGGGCAGTGTCCCTGCTGTTTCCGGACTTCAAGGGATTTGATATTGTGGACGCAGTCGTGACGGGATCTGCGGTGCCCGCACTGGTGATGGGCAAGATGGCAGGGCTCACCCTGGTCTATCTGGTGGTGCACCTCATGGCCGCCTACGTTATTTTCTCTGACAAGGAGCTGTAATTATGAGCACCGTCCGACCGATAAAGTGGCTTCTCGCCCTGCTCGTCATTTTGGTGGGGGGACTGATCCGGCTGCCGCTGGAGCATGCGTTTTCCAAGGAATTGCAGGAACGTCAACTGGCAGAGGAACGCTTGAACCTTTCCCTGCGGGATGAGTTGGGGCAGTCTTTTTTCATCGCCGTGCTGGGCGGCTTCCGCTCCCTCGTGGCAAGCGTCATTGAGGTAAAGAATCTCGACTCCTGGCAGCAGCAGAATTGGGCCAAGGTGGATGCTTCGTATGCCATCTGCACCCGCCTGCAGCCCCGGGAATATCATTATTGGGACTTCCGTTCCTGGATGAGCGCCTACAATGCCTTCGACTACTACCGCTTCGAGGATCAAACCCGTCCCGGTCTGCAACCCTGGATCCGCCAAAACCTGATCGATCACGGCATAGCAGTGCTCCAGGATGGCATGAAGCACCTGCCCCATGACTACCGCCTGCCGCGGGCCATCGCGACGCTGAAGGCAGACTTTGAGAAAAACCGTGATGCCAACTACGGGGAGGCTTCGGCGTGGTTTTACAAAGCCTGGCAGCTCCGTCCGAAACACCGCTTCCTCTGGAGGAACTATGTCTACAACCTGGCCCGCGCCCCCGGGCGTGAGCTGGAAGCCTGGCCCCTGCTCCTCGAGATGTATCACAGCGGCCCAGACACCAATGGGGACCGCACCCCCACAGGGAATACCCTGCTGGTCCAGCTCTATCCCAAAGTCAGGACGCTGCTCCCGGAGGCAGCGCTGCCTGCCGAAGTGGCATCCCAGGTGCCGGCCATCCTGGCCAGCGAACAAGCCCGCAAGGACCGCGAACGGAAGCGTCAGCAGTTGCGCGAAGCGGAGCAAAAAGCGGTGGAGGAGGCCATCCTGCAACGGCAGCGGAAGTAGCTTGGCCGACCGTCCGTGCTCCGTCCCCTACATGATGCTGAAAGCTTCGACTAGCAGCCTGTCTGACTTAAGTTTCCAAGGTTGGGCTATGGTAATTACGAATAAATATATATATTTTTGAATTGCCCGGTCTTTTATTCACTGGGTTCTTTTCGTGAAAATAAAGGGGTGACTTTTTGAGATCTTTCCCACCCCGG
>CAMDJM010000050.1 GCA_945900785.1 Akkermansia muciniphila | reverse complement strand
CTTCCAGCGCCACCTTGGCTTTAAATCCGGCATCATGTCTTTTACGTTTGGCTTTCATGGGGTCTGTTATGGGTTCGCGGTTTAGAGCGCACCCGTCCAGTCCAATCATAGCTTAGCCAGTGGCCCAGTTTTCGGGGTCCAGCTCACATCCTTGTTTTCCGAGGCGATCAGGGCGGCATCCCCACTATAGATCATGGAAACCCAGGCATCCCCCCGCAGCAAAAAATCCTTGGTTTCATTATCGTTGCCAAACATCAGTCCCCGGTCCCGGACCATGCCCAGCATGATCTCCGAGGCCTGTTCCAACTGTTTCGCCTGGGCGTTCTTCAAGTCAATATCCAGCGTCCGCAGGATCACATCATAGCATTCCGGCCGGGCATCCAGCATGGAGACCTTGCCGTTCAGCTCCGGATCCTGGAGAAGGGACCAGGAATGGCGGGGATTGGCGATTTTATCCTTCCGGTAAGCGATCAGCGTTGTGCCCCACAAATACGGAACGGTAAATTCCTGCTGCGGATCGAAGGCCGGGTTACGATACTTTTCATCAATGTTTTTTAAATTTTCCAACTGAGTGTGGTCGAGTTTCCGCATCAGCCGCTTTCCAGCCAGCGTTTCGATCCAACCATCCTCGCACAGAAAAATGTCGTAGGTGCCGGGGTCCGACTTCAGGCCTTCCACCATCTCGTCGGTGCTCTCGTAATACTTGGGAACGACTTCAATTCCGGTGCGCTTTTTAAATTCATCCATGAGCCCAGTGCTCAAATATTCGTTCCAAATATACACGGTCACAATGGGAGTCGTGTCCGTGTTGGTGGGTGGCACTGCGCTGGTGGATGACACCGCTTTTTTTTCACAACTGCACAGCAGCATCGTGGAAATGGCCACGCCGCCAGAAACGAGGGGCTTCAAAAAGTCAAAGACATTGCTTTTCATAGAGTGCAGGGGTAGGGATTTGGTTTAATTCTACTCGACGGACCCTAGTATTCAGGATTACTATAAAATATATACCCTCCATAATCTTTAGCAAGATAATTTTGAAAATTAACGACTTCCGTCAAATTTTTATCAAAAGATGGCCCGAAGCGGTGGCCGTGGCGAGGTTGGGGATGCCTGTGGTGATTAATCATGCATCCCTTTCCGTCATGCAATTTACGGACGTCTGGATTGCTGGCCGCTTGGGGGGCAAGGAGTTGGCCGCGATCTCTCCCCCGGCCGTTTTGATCACCCTGATGAGCATTTTCGGGATTGAGTTGCTGACAGGGGTGACCACCCATGTGTCCCAGTCAGAGGGAAAAGGGCGGAGCCGGGCATGCGGGATGATCGCCTGGCAGGGGATCTTCTGCGCGGTGGCCATTGGTCTGATATGCCTGATCTATTTTCCAACGGCGGAGATCGTTTTGAGAACTCTGTTCCGGAATCAGTCGGAGGAGTTGCTCGCGCTGGAAATTCAATATTTTCAAATCTCCCTATTGGGCCTGGCACCGCTGCTGGTTTCGACCGCCATCGGGAATTTTTTCACCGCATTGGGCAAAACCTTCAAAGTAATGGCGGCGACCTTGGTTGGAGTGGTGACGAATCTGGTGCTCAGCCTGGTGCTTTCTTTCGGCGTAGGCGGGTTCCGGGGGATGGGATTTTCCGGTATTGCCTGGGGCACGGTGCTGGCCACCGTTCTGCAGGGTTTGATCATGCTGTGGCTTTTTACCGGACCTGCGGCCTTGCGCGAGAAATACGGCACCGGCCAAGCGATTCTCAACAAACGGCAGGCAGCCCGGCTGATCCGCACCGGATTGCCCATCGGTATGCATGGGAGCATGGATTTTCTTGCCTGGGGGGTGGTGCTGATCTGGCTGATCAGTTTTTTTGGGGAAGTCCATTTGGCGGCCAGCTCCATCATGATGCGTTGCATCAGTCTTTCCTTTTTGCCGGCGGATGGGATGGCGTCGGCCATGCTCACCCTGGTGGGCAAGGCCGTGGGAAGCCGGGATTACCTGCTGGCCCGGAGATATGCACGGGCTGGCTTTACCCTGGTCGCGACATGGATGACGGTCATGGCGCTGATTTATTTTGTTTTTGGAGGCTGGATCATCCAGCTATTCACCAGCGATCCGGCGATTATCGCCGTGAGCCGCACCGCCATTTTATGGGTGGCGGCGTTTCAGTTTTTCGATGCGATGAATGTCACCTATATTAATGCGCTTTCGGGCGCAGGGGACACGGCTTGGGCGAGTTCGGTCAACTTCACCCTAAGTCTCGTTGTCCTGTTGGGCGGTGGACTTGCCATGGTCACTTGGCTTCCATGGGCGGGTGCCTCCGGAGTCTGGGCGGTGGCTACTTTTTTTATCTTTTGCCAAGGGCTGAGCTACTACCGGCGTTGGCGCACGCGGGCGTGGCAGAATCCAGCCTTCCTGATCTGAAAAAATTCACAAATTTCTGCTTCATTCCGCTGCAAACGCGCTAATCTCCCGTCCTGTATTCCCTTCATGAAAGAGTCCCCCACCTCCGCCCGCCTTCCTGTTCCTGCTGTGCCCCCGCTTCCAGCCCTGCCGCTGCCGGCCTCTGACGAATGGAGTGTGGCAGACTCGCTGGAACTTTATGGCCTGCCCGCCTGGGGGAATGGGTATTTCAGCGGCAACAAGGAAGGGGAAGTCACCGTCCGACTGCAGCATAACGTGGACTTTGCAGAGGTCTCCCTCCCCCAGATCATCCGGGGTCTTGTCAAAAAGAACAAGGACTTCCATCTCCCGGCGCTCTTCCGCTTCCCGGACCTCCTCTACGCCCGCATCAAGGAACTCAATGAAACCTTCCGCGAGGAAATGCGCAACCAGGGATACAAAGGGCGCTACCGCGGGGTTTATCCCATCAAGGTCAACCAGCAGCAGCAGGTCGTCAAGGAAGTCACCGAATACGGAAAACAATACCATTACGGCATCGAAGTGGGCTCCAAGCCCGAGCTGCTCGCCGCCCTGGCTTTCATGCATGACCGTGAGGCGCTGCTCATCTGCAATGGCTACAAGGATGCCGAATTCATCGATCTCGCCCTGCAGTCGAAACAAGCCGGCCTCAACGTCGTCCTGGTGCTCGAAATGCCGCCGGAGCTGGCCCTCGTGATGGAGCGCAGCAAAAAGCTGGAGATCGAACCCACCCTCGGGATCCGCATCAAGCTTTCCACCAAAGGCAGCGGCCACTGGGCGGAGTCCGCCGGCGACCGCTCCCCCTTCGGCCTGAACTTCTCCCAGACCATTGCGGTGGTCGATCAGCTCAAGGCCATGGGCAAATTGAAGTGCCTGCGCATGCTGCACTATCATCAGGGGTCCCAGATTCCCAAGGTCTCCACCATCCGTCTCGCGGCCCAGGAAGCAGCCCGTGTTTACGTCAACCTTGTCAGGGAAGGCGCTCCCATGGGCTTGCTCAACCTCGGCGGGGGACTCGCGGTCGACTATTCCGGCAAAAAACAGGCTGATGAAAACTCCATGGCCTACAGCCTGCGGGAATACTGCGCCGATCTCGTGGAATCCGTCCAGAAAGTCATGGACGAAGCCGGCATCAACCACCCGGACATCGTCACGGAATCCGGCCGCGCTGTGGTCGCCTATTACAGCGTCCTCGTTTTCGACATCCTCGACGTGAACCGCATGGCCAGCGATGACCCCCTGCCCAAGTTCCCCCGGGGCTCCAGCGACACCTTGAAGTCGATGTTCGAAGTGATCGAAAACCTCGAGAAAACCAGCCCGGCCGAGACCTATCACGACATCATTTTTTACCGGGATGAATTGCTCACGCTCTTCCGCACCGGTCAGGTTTCCCTGCGCGAGCGCGCCCTCGGGGACCGGCTTTACTGGCACGTGCTGACCCTCGTCTCCAAGCGCACCACGGATGACACCAGCGAGGAAATGGCCAGCCTGCGCACCAAGCTGGCGGACTTCTACTACGGCAATTTCTCCATGTTCCAGAGCCTGCCGGACGTCTGGGCCATCAACCAATTTTTCCCCGTCACCCCGCTCCACCGCCTCAATGAAAAGCCCACCCGTGAGGCCGTCATCTCCGACGTCACCTGCGACTGCGAAGGCGTGCTGAATTGCTTCATTGGGGAAAACGGCAAACAATCCGCCACCATCCCCCTCCATGATCTGCAGGGGAATGACGACTACATGATGGGTGTTTTCCTCGTCGGAGCCTACCAGGAAACCCTCGGTGACCTTCACAACCTGCTCGGCGACACCAGCGTCGTCACCGTCCGTCTCAAAGGAGGAAAAATCAGCTACAGCCGCCAACTCGAAGGAGACACCGCCGAGGAAGTTCTCTCCTATCTCGAATACGTCCCCCGCGACCTCCTGAAGCGCTTCAAAACCCTGACGGAAGACCCTGCCACCCAAAAGAAAATCACCGAAGAGCAGGCCGCCGCCCTCTACCGCGCCTACCGGAAGAACCTGAAGTCCTACACCTACTTCAGCGGCTGACGGGGAGGGTTTAGTTCTGGCCGCATCCCTCAGACCGGAATCGGGGGCGGGACGATGGGGGCGGGGGCCTTGGCTTTCATGGATTTTTTGAGGAACCATGCGGCGCCGACTGCTCCCAAAAGCAGCGCGATGCCAAGCACCGGGCGATACCACACCCAGGCCAAAGCGATGATCGTAATGGATCCAGTCAGGCTCAGGAGGAAGGCTACCAAACCGGTGCCGGCCCCGACGATGGTGCCAGCGATGGGCACCACGTCCGCGAGGACTTTCAGAGGGCGGAACAAGGTGGCGAAGCCGAAGAACATCGCGAGGAATCCGGCAAGGCGGAGCATCCAAGCCATGAATTTATTCTCCGTGGCAGCGGCGGCATACATGGCGTCCTTGGACTTCATGCCACTTTCCAGGCGTCCAATGGTGGTGTCCTGCTTCGTCCGGTATTCCTCAAAGGTGTCTTTCACCTGCCGGGCCAGCACACTGATGGCCCCATTTTTCAGTCCTGCGAACTTGACCCGGGTGTCGCCCACGGCGGGAGCTTCCGGGGTTTTGCTCAGGACCAGCCAGGCGTCCAGGATGGTGGCCGTGGTGTTCAGGGATGGTTCCAGGGCGGCCGGGTCCGGCAGAGGCAGGGGTTGATAGTCATTCCACTGTCCGAGTAAAAATGCCGGTAGTTGATAGGCCCCGAGTTTCACCTGCCGGGCGGTGAATTCCTCTGATTTGAGGTTTGATTCCACGTTGCGGTGGTCTTCGGGCCGTTTGAAGCCCGAGGAATCGTGCCGTGTGCTATCCCATTTCTTTTTGTAGGAGTATTCGGTGGTGGTCTCCTCGCCGCCTCCCAGTTTTTTGCGGGTGGTGGTGTGTTTTTCCTCGACCCATTGGTAGACTTCCACGTCGCGCTGCAGCTTTACCAGATCCGGTCCGCTGACCTCGAAAAGGGGATCAGCCGCTGGTCCTTCCAGCGTGGTCTGCCCCGTCAGGTGCACCAATTGACCTTCCTTGGCCGGGTCGACCGCGCCGGCCTCCGCCTCCACGGTGATTTTAGCACCTTCTGCCAGGCCCTTTGCAGTGGCTACGCTGCGGCCTTCATTCCACCAGAGCAATCCGGTGGAAACCAGGAGCAGAATGCCGCCAAAGAGGAGACCGGTGATGGAATTGCCGATGCGGCTGAACCAGCCGGTGGAAGTGGTTTCGGTAAAGCTGTCCTGGCTCATGGTTAGGAAAGGTGGTGGAAAATGAGGCTTTCCTGGCCTTTAGCAGCGGAACCTGCGGGGGCAAGCCTTATTGTTTACAACGCTTTAAGCACAGAACGTTGTGGCGTGGGGCCGCCCAGGCCACCCCGCGCCCGGAAAGAACCGCCGGTCAGGTGAGGGGGGTCACGCCCGGTTTTGGCAGCGGGGTTGGCGTGAAGGAGGAGTCCCATTTGAGGTCATCCTCGGGAGCGAGGTCGTCCTTGCTGTTGATGACCTGATCCCAGGTGACACGCTTGCCGGTGTAGGCGGCCATGCGGCCCATGATGGCCAGCATGGTGCTGTGGCACATCCACGGATCGTTCAGCGGAGCACCGGCGCGGATGGATTGATACAGTTCCACGTGTTCCTGTTTATACATCTCGTTGTCCTCCCCGCGATAGCGCCAGTTGGTCTCGCCTTTGATCATGGGGGCACCTCCTTTGCCAATGATGCAGACGCCCTTGGTGCCGCGGATGTAGTCTGCATTTTCGCTGTCACAGCTGGTCTGCTGCCGGCTGGCGACATGGGCGAAGACGCTGTTGGGGAATTCGTAGATGGTGCTGAAGTGATCGTATATATTGCCGCCTTCCGCCGGAATTTGGCGGCCTCCGGTGGCGATGCAGGTGAGGGGATCCTTGTCGCCAAAAGCCCAGCCGACCTTGTCCACACTGTGCACCGCCTGCTCAACGAAGCTGTCGCCACTGAGCCACGAAAAGTTCATCCAGTTCCGGAGTTGCCACTCGACATCGCTCCACTCCGCCTTGCGGGCGGAGGCGGGCTGCATGGGCTTTACCGGTCCAGTGTAATAAGTGGCGTAATAGCTGGTGATATCGCCGATGGCTCCGTTGGCGATTTGCTCAAAGGCGGCGCGGCGGGCGGCATCGCGGCGCCAGCAGAAACCACCGACGATGGATTGGCCATTCGAATGGGCTTTTTCAGCCGCAGCCATGATCCGCTTTACCCCAGGGATGTCGACGCCCATGGGTTTTTCGCAAAAGATGTGTTTGCCGGCCTCCACCGCCGCTTCGAAGTGCCCGGCCCGGAAGCCTGGAGGGGTGGTCAGGATCACCACATCCACGCCGCTGGCGAGAACTTTCTGGTAGGCATCCATACCGATAAAGGTGCGGCTCTCATCCACGGTGACGCGGTCGCGGAAGGCTTCCTTCAGGCTGCGCAGGCTGGTGGCGGTGGATTCGGGAAAAACATCCGCGACGGCATGCAGCTCGACATTGCTGTCGGCATTCATGGCATCCTGCGCGGCTCCGGTGCCGCGGCCACCACAGCCGATCAGCCCCACCTTCAGGCGGCGGCTGTCCTCCGCGCCAAAGCTGACGTGGGGAAAGGCGACGGAAGCCGCCAGACCGGCCGCTCCAGCTTTCAGAAAATCACGCCGGGGGGCAGTCAGGGGGAGGGGATTCATGGATAGTGGGGTTGGGAGGCTCATAAGTGGTTACCTTCAAACGCCAGCTTCCAGGGAGAACTTGTGCTTGAAAAGGGGCAGTAGGAATACTTTTCCGGCATCAGGACGCTTCACGGGAATGGCTCAGCGGCGAATTCAGGAGCGGTGCGGAAGGAAAGCAAGTCCACGCTATTCCCTGCATCATCGTAAAACACCCTGATGGTGATGATCGTTATTTTACCCCGCAGGAACAGGATCTCATGGCTGTAGCTGGCTCCGGAGCCCGCCTCCGCAGGAACCACAATGATATCCGGACGGGCCGTCACCGAACTGTGCAGACGCTTGATTTCCCTTGTCAGATCAGGATCCACGAAGCGGACTTCGGGGGTGGTGCCAAGTGGCCACAGCCTGGTCGCGATGTCCCCGAGGTTGGCGACGCTGGACATCTCTGTCAGACTGGCCTGACGGATCCCTTTGGTATAGAACCAGACGATCCCGCCGATCATGGCCAGCATGAGCGCAAAAATGGCGCAGCGGAAGAGCAGGGGCTTCAGCCGGGATTCCTCATCGACAACGAGGGGGGGGAGGTCGTTCAGGTTCGGGATCATGACGCTTCAGGGTATAGCAGTCCCGGGCCCCGCATGCAAGAAGCGCGTCAGACTTGCGCCGGGGCCGGGAATGGGGAAGCATGGCCGGTGCAATTCACCCCCGTTTTTTTGCCAGGGCTGCTCATGTTGGCGGTCTCAGCCGTCGTGTGCGCCCAGGAGTCGGCTCCGCCCGCAGGAGTGGTTTCCCTCTATGCCGCAGCCCCCCTGTGCGGCCAGGTGCTCGCTTTGACCGTGGATGACCAGGGCCGGGTGGCTGCAGCGGTGACCCGGCGGGCCTTTGGCCGGGGCACCCTGGCTCCGGGGCCGGAGGAGACGGTTTTGTTGGAGGAGGACCGGGGGATCTTTTCGCTCTCTGCACGGGAGGAGCAGCTCCAGGCCTGGCTGGAAAAGGGACGGCTGGCTGCCCAGGTCAAGCAACGGGAATCCTTTTTCCCGGAAATCGCCGGCCAGCCGATGGATTTTCTAACCAGATATTCCGAGTCCATCATCCTGCTCAAGGATGCTGATGGCGATGGCCGTGCAGAGGCCAAAGGAGTGATCGCTGACGGATTCCGCCATCCCGGCGATGGCCCTGGCAGCGCCCTGCTCGCCCTGCCCGGGGGGCAGTGGTTTTACGGCTGCCCGCCGGTGCTCTGGAAACTGCAGGACCGGAATAAGGATGACAGGGCGGAGATCCGGAATGCCGTGGCCAGGGGATTTGGGCTGCGGCTGCACCCGGAGGCGCATGGACTCCAGGCCCTGCTGGAAGCACCGGATGGCTGGATATATTTCGGAACCGGGGACCGGGGCTATGCGCTGGATGAGGCCACCGGCACAATCCCAAGGGCCCTCGGCAGCGGGGCCATTTTCCGTTGCCGCGCCGATGGCTCCGGCCTCGAGACGGTGGCCACCGGATTGCACCATCCTACTGGTCTGGCGATGGATCCCATGGGACATCTTTTCGCGGTGGATGCGGCGGTTCCGGGCGGGAAAGTGCGGTTGTTGCAGGTGATCCCGGGAGCGGATTTCGGTTGGCAGGCGGAAAGTGTCAGGGACCCGGGCACGGGCACCTGGTTCAGTGAGGGCATGGAGTCCGGTGGCACCGGGGAATTGTCAGCCGGTCAACCTGCCTGGTGTCTGCCCCCGCTCGCCGCCTGGGAAGGGGAGGCCTCCAGCCTGGAAGTGCTGCCGGACGGCACCCTGCTGGCCGCTGACCGTCAGCGGAATGGCCAGGGAGGCTTGTTTTCCCTGACCCTGGCCCCCCGCGGGAGCACTTTTGAACTGAAGGACCGCCATCCCGTCTGGCAGGGTGGGGCGGTGGTGGCCACCTCCCAGGGTCTGGATGGGGAGGTCTATTTTGCGGATTGGGGCCTCACCGTGGAAGCCACCAGCGCCTGTGAAATCAAACGCTGGACCCCGCCCGCCCTGAAGGCCCCGGCGGAGCCCGCAGTGCAGCTCCTGACGAAAAAAATCCCAGCCATCGCGGTGCGGGAGCTGAAGCTGCTATTGGAAAATCCCTCCGCCCGCGTCCGGCTCCGGGCCCAGCAGCGGCTTTCCGGCATGAGCTTCCAGGATTCCCTGGAAGCCCTGCTCCAGGTCGCCCGCCGCCATGCCTCGCGCCCCACCCGCATCCAGGCGCTCTGGGGCGCGGGGGCCATGACCCGGCGGGAGCCGGCCCTGAGCAATGAACTGCTCCCCTTCCTGACGGATCCGGATCCGGCGATCCGGGCCGTTACGGCCAGCCTGCTCGGGCAGAGTGACCTGCCGGATGCCCCCCCGGGATTGCGCCGGGCCCTCACAGATGAATCGCTGGAAGTCCGGGTGGCCGCCGCCGCTGCGGTCGCCCGCCTCAAGCCCCCCCGCATCATCGGGGAACTGCTCGCCGCCGCTGCTGGCAATACCACCCGGGATCCTGCGGTGCGCAGCACCCTGGCTTACGCCCTGGCCGCCTGCCTTCCCGCAGCGGTCCTCGTGGAGACGGGCCTCAGCCATGAACAAGCCGAGGCCCGCCTCGCTTGTGTGCATGCCCTGCGGCGGCTGCGCGCCCCCGGTCTGGCAAATTTTCTGGCCGATGCCGATGATGTCGTGCGCACGGAAGCGGCCCGGGCCATTTATGATCTGCCGGTCTTTGTGGATTTTCCATCCCTGGCGGCGGCTCTGGATACCATGGAGCGCCCGATGCCCGGGGCCATGGCGCGGCGGGCCCTTGCCGTCGCCTCCCATTTCGGCACCGCCGCAGACGTGGGCCGCGTGGCCCGGCTGGCGTTGGCTCCAGGCACCCCGGCTGCCCTGCAGTTGGAAGCGCTCACTTTACTGGAAAACTGGGACCAACCTGCCGCCAACGGGCCGGTCTGGAACCGCCCCGCCTTTCCGCTGGCCCGGCTGCCCGGCTTGGCCCGCAGCGCCCTGCGCGAAACCGCTGCTGCGCTCCAGAGGTCCGGCGATGCCACCGTGGCCAAAAAAGCCACCGCCCTCTCCAAGCTTCCCGGGCTTACCCGCCCTCCTGCCGCCGCTCTGTTGGCCAGAGCCCAGGATGCCAGCCTCCTGCTCCCGGAACGCCTTGCCGCCGTGGAATCCCTGATCGGCAGAAACGAACTGACGGTGGACGGCGCAAAGACGCTGTGCCAGCCCCTGATGCCGCCGGAAGTCAGAGCGGCGGCCCGGACGTTCCTTATGAAGCATGATCCAAAAAATGGCGTGCTTTTGATCAATGAAGCCTTCCTCGCCGGCAGCATCGTGGAAAAGCAGGCCGCCGTCCGGACGCTGAACCGGCTCCCTGGCAATGGCAATGATAACGAAAAACTCCTGCTGGAACTGGCCCGCCGCCTCGGCCAGGGCGCGGTGGAGCCTGGCCTCCAGGTGGAAGTGTTGGAGGCCCTGCAACGCCGGGATATCCAAAGCCGCTCCCCCTGGCGCCGCGCGACGGACAGTTGGAATGCCTCCCTGCCCATGGACCGTGATCCTCTCGCCGCCTGGCGTATGACCATGGCGGATGGCGATCCCGTGGCCGGCCGCCTCGTCTTTGAAAGCCACCCGGACACCAACTGCAGCTCCTGCCATGCTATCCAGGGCGTGGGCGGCAGCCGGGGGCCGGATCTGGATAACGTCGCAGCCCGCCTCACCGCCGGCGGTCTGCTGCAATCCCTCATTCACCCCGGAGCCAAGCTGGCGCGGGGATTCGAGACCATCCCTGACTCCCTGCCCGGCACCCCCGTGCTGCCGGCCTCCCCTGGGGATGCCGCAGACCCGCCCGCTCCGGATGAGCCCGCCGAACCCGACAGTATCATGCCTCCAGCCGGAACCCTCCTGACCTTGCGGGAACTCCGTGATCTGATCGCCTACCTCCGCACGCTCCAGACCACGCCACCTTGAATCCCTGCCCCTCCCTGGGCAAATGACGGGCCACGGATAGCACGGATTCTACGGATAATCACAGATTTATGATGACTGGATGATTCACTTTTTGGGTGAGTTTCCTATTGTTCGTATATCCGTGACCATCCGTCCTATCTGCCATCCATGGCCCGTCAGCATCCTTTTAGCAATTGAACCCGGCACCGGACATATGGCAAAAAATAGGACCTATGGGTCACATAGGTCCTATTCTATATCAATTATGGACTGCCGGAATCTCAGGCCGCGAAGCGGGCGGCTACGGCGTCCCAGTCCACAATGTTCCAGAAAGCGGCGATGTAGTCAGGGCGGCGGTTTTGATAGTGCAGGTAGTAGGCATGTTCCCAGACATCCAGGCCCAGCAGGGGCTTGGCACCTTCCATGACCGGGCTGTCCTGGTTGGGGGTGCTGCTGATGGCCAGCTTGCCATCCTTCAGGCTGAGCCAGGCCCAGCCGCTGCCGAAGCGCGTGGCACCTGCCTTGGCGAAGGCTTCCTTGAAGGCCTCAAAGCTGCCAAAGGCGGCGTTGATCGCGTCGGCCAGAGCCCCGGTTGGGGCACCGCCTTTGCCAGGGCTGATGGTGATCCAGAAGAGGCTGTGATTGGCATGGCCGCCGCCGTTATTGCGGACCACCGGACGGATCGCTTCCGGCACGGCGTCCAGGTGGGCGATGAGGTCATCAATGGTTTTGGCTTCCAGCTCAGGATGGCCGGCGAGAGCGTTGTTGAGATTGGTGATATAGGCTTGGTGGTGCTTGCCATGGTGGATTTCCATGGTTTTGGCATCGATCCAAGGCTCCAGGGCGTCGAGAGCGTAGGGCAGGGCAGGAAGGGTGTGAGGCATGATGGTGGGGGATCTGGGTGAAGTGGGAGCTGCCGCAGGACAGTCAGCGGGTCTACGGAAGCGTTACCGGAGGCGGATGCAACTTACAATTTTCCCTTCAGGCTTAAAAAGGCGGATCCCCCCCAATGCGGCCTGGCCGGTAGCCTGCCGGGATTTCCAGAGCGGGATTTTGCAGGCTGACCAAGCGCCAGCTCCACGGACGCCATGGCTCACGCTTCCAGAGAAACCGGCTGGTTTCCTGCAGCTCCACGCCCCGGGCGGCGATGATTTCCGAAGCGGGTCCCATCGACTTCACCTGCAAACGGGTGTCCACCACGCCATTGGATCCATCAAACACGGGATTCATCAGGTTGATTTCCAGAATGGGGCTGAGCTTGCGCAGGTCCAGCAGGATGTCCGGCCAATCGGCAGCCGTGAAATTCCATGGGTCCGTGTATTCCGGGTGGATCAGCCGGGCACAGGCAGCGGCATCCTTTTGGGAAATGGCTTCCAGGAGGCGACGCTGACAGGATTTCAGTTGCCGGGTGGGGCTGAGGAAGTGCCAAATGCCGAAAATCAGGAACGGAATGAGGGCGATCAGGAAAAAGTGGCGTCGGGTCATGGTTGGAAAAAGCAGCGGTGAAGCCGGGCTTCATACCGTATGAAACTTCTGAAAAATGCCCAGAGGAAAGTCAGACGGGGGGAAACCGGTTGACGCTACAGGCACCGGACGCTTTAGAAAAAGATGCCTGCTATGCCCAACCTTCTCCCTGCCGAACGTTACCGGCCCTGTGTCGCCGCGTTGCTGCAAAATGATTCCGGGATGATCCTGGTCTGTGAGCGCCGGGACTTCGCGGAGAGCTGGCAATTCCCCCAGGGCGGCATCGATGCCGGAGAATCCCCCCGGCAGGCCCTGCTCCGGGAATTGATGGAAGAGACCTCCCTGCCACCAAACGCCTATGAAATCAAAGTGGAGCGTCCCGGCTACCGCTATCACTTTCCCGAGCGCCACCGGAAGCGCGGCAAATTCGTCGGCCAGGAGCAGGTGTATTTCCTCTGTCACTTCTCCGGCCCGGAGTCCCTGATCAATCTGGAGACCCTGCACCCGGAATTCCGCCGCTGGAAATGGATCCTGCCCCACGAGTTCGATCTCCGCTGGCTGCCCGAGTTCAAGCGCGGCGTCTATCAACAGGTCCTGCACGATTTTTTCGAGGCGGAAGTGGGCTGATCCCTACTGGCCCCGCCGGCGCGGGAGGAACAGGGCCAACCCGGAGACCGCACACAGCAGCGCCGCCGATGGCTCAGGAATCGCGTGGTCCATGATGATTGCCGAAAACGGGTGCCATCGTCTCTAGCCGAATAGGGCGATTCCACCCCCGGAGGCATGCCGGTGGGATCGATCGCGAAGTCCACTTTGGATCCGATCGCCAGATGGCTGGTCAGCAGTCCATGCACGCCGGTGGCATCACGGTTCGCGATATACTGCCATAACACCTCCACCCCGTCGATGAAAATGCGCCCGTTAATGCCCCCGCCGCGGGGCTCGGGAATGTTGATTTTACCCAGATCAAACGAGATATCCACCAGGGCGTCCACCCCGCTTTCATACCTGCGGACCGCCCAGACGGGATTGGTCAGCCCCGGATCGAGGCCATTGGGATGACCGCCCAGGGAGTTCAGGCCCGGAAAATCGTTATTGTTGGCCCCGGTCTGCGCATCACCCGCCTCCTGGCGGGCTCCCGTAAAGGTGCTAAACGGCGTGAACCCGGCGGTGGAATAGAGGTGAGGCCCCCCGCTTACCGGCCTCTGGGCATAAACCTGGAAAAGATTATAGAGTTTGAACAGAAGGTCACAAAGGGCAGGAAGTAAGGGACTTACGTAGAAATCGTCCTTGAAAACCGTTCACCCTCTGGAGGAGTCCGCCCAGGTCTGGAACTCGTTCTGTTTGTGGCCTTTGTGCCCTTCTGTTCAAATTCATTCCGGTTTTTAGGATAAAAGCCGTCATGGCGCGGAGCCGTTGGTGTGCAGGCTTTAGCCGCTTCCCCCGCAGCAGCCTCCAGGACGCCGCATCGCCTAAAGGCTCCTACGCCAACCCTGCGCCGACGTCCCCCGGCTTCTGCAAATCCGCCACCACCGCCGAAATCGCCGCGCCTGGCCACGTCCGCAGCCGCTGGCTAAAACGCAGCCTCATGCGTTTACGGGCGCTTTTCAGCCTCCTTCAGGGAGGTCTGGAGCTTTTGGATAAACTCCTGCTCGCCGGCACCCAGACGGGTGAGGGGAATTTCAAAGGCTTTGTGATCAATCAGGAGGCGGACTTTATCGCCGCGCACGATGGTTGGGCGGGTGGTGATGGCGGCAGCGTCCGCCGGGGCTTTGGCGGCCGTGGTGGTGGTGGTTTCCTCCCAGGCGATCAGTTTTCCCATCAGGGTTTTTCCGTCACTGCTGCTCCACTGGCGCAAGGGGCTGAGGGTGAGGTAGGTGATCTGACGGACGCTGGGGGCGGTGGAGGAGGGGTTCACGGTGGCACCTGCGGTGGCGGTGGAGCCGGTGATTGGCTTGATGTCGAATTTCTTCGGGGTGGTGGGCACCGCCTGGGCGGGGCAGATCCCAGGAAATGCCAGGACGGCAACAATGGATAGAAACAGCCAGGGGATCGCTTTCATGGCCCAGCGGTAGCACCGTTCCTCTGCATTGGAAAGCATTTTGCCATGCCAGATTTGGTTCTGGCTTGGGGATTCGGGCTTTTCGGAAACAGCCTACCCCAGCCCGGGGAGAAGCGGCGGGGAGCTGTATCGCTTCCTTCAATTCCACCATTGAGAAAAGCGATTTCCCTTCTGTGTTGAGCCATGTTTTTATAAGGCACATGGCGTTTTCTCCTGATCCATCCTTTTCACGCGGACTACCGCTGCACATTTCCGGCACAGGGAAATGGCTGCCTCCGCTGCGGATTGATGCGGAGGAGATCGACCGCCGGGCTGGGATGCCGCCGGGCTGGACCTTGCGGCACACGGGGGTGCAAAGCCGGCATTTTGTGAGCACGGAAACGGCGGCGGGTATGGCGGCTCAGGCGCTGCATCAGGCGATGGCTTCTTCTCCCGGGCGGCCGGATTTATTGATTTCCGCCGGGGCCACTCCGCAGCAAATCATCCCCTGCAATGCGGCCCTGATCGCCCGCGAAATGGGTTGGGAAGGGGTGGCCTGTTTCGATGTGAACCTGACCTGCCTGGGATTTGTCGCGGCGCTGGAAGTCGCGGCAGGCCTGCTGGCCACGCAACGGTATCAGCGCATCGCCATCGTGTGTTCGGAGATAGCCTCGAAGGGCCTGAACTGGCAGCAGCCGGAGGCGGCAGCGCTGATGGGCGATGGGGCGGCGGCGGTGCTGCTGGAAAACAACCCGCCGGACGCGGATTCCGCTTTGCTGGCTTCCGCGATGTCGGTTTGGCCGGAGGGGGCGCACCTTACTGAAATCCGCGGTGGCGGCAGTGCCCAGCCCGCCCACGAGCATCGCCCCGGGGAGAATAGTCAGGATTACCTGTTTCACATGGACGGCCCGGCCGTCTTCCGGCTGGCTGCGGAAAAGCTGGAGGCCTTTCTCACCGGCATGATCGGTCAGGAATCGCAGCGCTGGCAGGAGATCGATCTGGTGATTCCCCATCAGGCCAGTCTGCAGGCGATCCGTCACCTGCGCCGCCGCCTCGGGATTCCTCCTGACAAGCTGATGGAGATTGTGCAGGATCACGGCAATGTCATCGCGGCCTCGCTGCCCATGGCGCTGCATGAAGCCATCTGCCAGGGGCGGCTGCAGCGGGGCAGGGTGGCGCTGCTGCTGGGCACTTCAGCGGGATTTTCCATGGGGGGCGCGTTGCTGCGGTTTTGAGATGATGGAAAGGCCTATCGTGCTGGTGACCGGAGCCACCGGGTTCCTTGGAGGAGCGGTGGCCCGCCGGCTTTTGGCGGAAGGCTGGCGCGTGCGGGCCACGGGACGTCAGGCTGGGGCGGGGGCGGAACTGGCTGTTGAAGGCATCCCCTTCACCGCCTGTGACCTGGCGGAATCGCCGGACCTCCTGGCAGAGCTACCAGCCGGGTGCACCCACGTCGTGCACTGCGCCGCCCTGTCCTCGCCCTGGGGGCGGCGGCGTGATTTTCACCAGGCCAATGTGATCGCCACCCGGAACGTGATCGCAGCCTGCCAGGCCACCAGGGTGCAGCGCCTCGTCGCGATTTCCAGCCCCAGCGTGAGTTTCATCTACGGGTCCCAGCAGAATATCGGCGAGGATGCCCCATGGGTGGATCCGGCGGCCAATTATTACATCGCCACCAAACGCATCGCAGAGCGCGCGGTGCTGACGGCGGGGCTGCCCTGTGTGGTATTGCGGCCCAAGGCGCTTTTTGGTCCCGGGGATACCACGCTGATCCCCCGGGTGCTCAAGGTCGCGGCGCGGGGCCGGTTTCCTCTCTTTGGCCCGGACTGTCTGCTGGATCTAACCTGGATCGGGGATGCGGTGGACGCCGTCCTGCTGGCGCTCAAGGCGGATGCCAGGTGCCACGGCAAAGTCTATCACATCACCAGCGGGGCTCCCCTCTCCAGACAGCTGGTCCTGGAAACCTTGTTTGCCGCCTGCGGGCTCCAGGTCCGGCTGCGCCGGCTGCCCTTGC
The DNA here is from genome assembly GCA_945900785.1 of Akkermansia muciniphila. Taxonomy (GTDB): domain Bacteria; phylum Verrucomicrobiota; class Verrucomicrobiia; order Verrucomicrobiales; family V1-33; genus CAIZWU01. The sequence goes on along the minus strand of CAMDJM010000050.1, from coordinate 17,537 downwards.
CCGTGGCCTTGGCCCTGGGCTCAACCCTGGAGGGAATTTCCCGGCTAACCACCATGGGCCGGTGGGAACCACCCCTCACCCGGTATTCCGTCGGAGCCCTGGCCTACGGACAAACCCTGGACATTTCCGCCGCCCGGCGTGATCTGGGGTATGCGCCGCTAACTGATATTCCGGCCCGCCTCCAGGCGTGCGGACTGGCGTGGCGCAAGCTGCATTTCCCCTTATGATACCGATATCCTGGCAGGTGCTCAGTGATGGCTGGACCACGGCTCCGGAGGTCGTGGTGTTGCGGGGGGGATCGTGGTTCCGCCGGGTGAAGTTCCATGCCACGGCTTTTTTGCTGCAGCATCCGGAGGCCGGCTGGGTCCTCTTCGACACTTTGTATTCCAGCCGCTTTTTTGAGGAAACCAGCCGGTTTCCCGGCCGCCTTTACCGGTGGATTACGCCGGTGACCCAGACGGCTCCGGGAGGCATCCGGCAATTGCTCGAAGCCCAGGGGATTTCCCTCCGCGACGTGAAACATGTTTTCCTGTCCCATTTTCACGCCGACCACACCGGCGGGCTGCGGGATTTTCCTGACGCGAAAATTTATTGCTCCCGCAGGGCCTGGGAGGCGGTGCGGCATTTGGGCTCATGGGCTGGATTGCGCCGGGGATTCCTGCCTGGACTGTTGCCGCCGGATCTGGAAGCACGTCTGAGGTTTGTCAGGGAAGGCGATGACCTGCTGGGCGATGGCAGCCTGCGCGTGGTGGAATTGCCGGGGCATGCCATTGGGCAGATCGGACTGCGCTTTACCTCCAGCGCCGGGCAGCCGGTGCTGCTGGCAGCGGATGCCTGCTGGCTCAGTCAGGCCTACCGGGAAAACCGCCCGCCCCATCCGGTCACCGGCCTGCTTCACGATGGCCCGGCCTATCGGGCGACGTTGCAGCGCCTGCATGAGTGGCATCTCGAAAACCCTGACCTGCTCATCGTGCCCACCCATTGCCCGGAAACGGCAGCCCGGATCCCATGATCAAATCGCTATCCATTCTTTGGCACTATGCCCAGGCGCAGCGGAACTTCCGGCGGTGGCCGGACCGGGCCACCCTGGAGCGTTGGCAGGAGCAGCAGGTGCAGCGGCATTTTGCGTGGGTGCGGCAGCGGTCTTTCTATTATGCCGGGCTGGCGGAGGGCGGGGATTGGCGGCGCATTCCGGTGCAAAACAAAGCCGGACTGATGGGGCATTTCCAGCAATGGAACACGGCATCCATCAGCCTGGAGGAAGCCTCACAGACGGCGGAGCACGCGGAGCGCACCCGGGACTTTTCCGCAACGCTGCGGGGCCTGACAGTGGGGCTTTCCAGTGGCACTTCCGGCAGCCGGGGGATTTTCCTGGCCTCGGCGGCGGAGCGGCACCGTTGGGCTGGGGTGCTGCTGGCGCGTTGTTTGCAGGGCACGCTGGCGCAGCCGCATCGCGCGGCTCTGTTTCTCCGGGCGGACAGCACGTTGTATCAAAGCTTGGGTTCGCGCCGCATTTCCTTTTCGTTCTTTGATCTGCTCCTGCCCATGGCGGCCTACGCGGAGAGGCTGCGTGCATTGCAGCCCACCCTCCTCGCGGCACCGCCGGCGGTGCTGGTGGCGCTGGCCCGCCTGCCGGGGGCCGCCGACATGGTGGCGCCACCGGCCTTGGTGCTCAGCGTGGCGGATGTGCTGGATGCCGCGGAACGCGAGGAAATTGAAGCCGCTTTTGGCACCCGGGTGGGACAGCTCTACCAGGCGACGGAAGGGTTTCTGGCTGCCACCTGCCCTCAGGGGGCCCTGCATTGGAACGAGGATAACATCGTGGTGCAAAAGGCTTGGTTGGATGAAGGCCGCACTCATTATTACCCAGTCATCACGGATTTCCGCCGGACGACGCAGCCCATGATCCGCTATCAAATGGATGACGTGATTGCCGAACCGGAGCATCCCTCCTGCCCCTGCGGATCGGTCTTCGGGGTGCTGGGCGCAATCGCCGGAAGGAAAGATGACGTGCTCCAACTGGCTGCCCTGGAGGGAGGGAAAAGCACGGCCATTTTCCCTGACTTCGTGCGCCGCGCGATCGTGCTGGGAGCGCCCGCCGGGGTGGAATACCGCGTGCGCCAAAGCGCCCCCAGCCATTGGGACATTTTCCTGAGTGACTTGTCAGCCGCTCCCGCGGTGTCCGCAGAGGTGGGCCTGCTCTGCCGGGAACTGCGGGTGCAGGAGCCTGCTCTCCATTTTTCACCGTGGTCTCCGGAACCCTTGATTCACAAGCAACGCCGTGTGCAGTGCCTGATATGACGATTCTCCTCACCGGCACCCGCGCTCCGGCGACGCTGGACCTGGCCCGGCGCCTGGCGCGCGGGGGACACCGGGTGGTAGGGGCGGACAGCATGCGGTTTCCCCTGGGCCGGTGGTCCAAGGCCTTCGTCTCGCATTATTACCTGCCGCCGCCCCGCCAGGCCCCGGAGGCTTTTCTGGCGGCGCTCCAGGGCATCATCGCCTCCGAAACGGTGGAACTGCTCTGGCCTACTTGTGAGGAAGTTTTTCATGTGGCGCGGTTTCATGCTGTCCTTTCGGAAAGTTGCCGGCTGATGTGTCCGCCCTTGGAAACCCTCCGGCCCCTGCATCATAAATTGGAATTTACCGGAATCGTGAAGGCGGCTGGCACCCGGGTGCATGCCCCTGCCTCCTGGCCCGCCGAAGCCGCGCCACCGCAGGAACGCCTTGTCTGGAAGCCCTGTTTTTCGCGTTTCGCCACCAGGACGCGATTTGATAGCCCACCGGCGGACCGCGCCGGGTGGATGGCCCAGCGGTTTATCGCTGGCCATGAATTCTGCTCGTGGGCTTGTTGTCAGGATGGACTAGTCCGGGTGATGAGCATGTATGAAAACCAGGTGCGGGCCGGCCGTGGAGCTGGCTGTTCCTTCTCGCCGTATTGGTCGGAGGAGGCCGCCGCCTTTGCCGTCAAACTGGCGGAGCGGACGGCGTTTACTGGCGTCCTGGCTTTTGATTTCATCCGCACGGTGGACGGGCAGGTGTTCGTGCTGGAGTGCAATCCCCGGATGACCAGTGGCCTCCATGTTCTGGCCGAGGATCTGGATTTTGTCCGCCTGTTGGTTCAGGGAACGGCAGAGCGGCCTGGCATGCAGCCTGCCCAACTGGCGCTGCCCGTGCTGTTTTCCAAACCATCGCTGCTGGGCCGGGCTCCGGATGTGATCTGGCGCAGCGGTGACCCCGCTCCGTTTTGGACCCAATTCCTGTGCGTCGGGGAATTTGTCCTGCGGGCGCTGCGCTCGCGCATTTCCCTGCTGGCGGCGACCACGGTGGATATTGAATACAATGGTTGAGATCACGTCCCGTCCGCTCTCCCCGATGCTTCGGGCATGGTTCCAGCCCCTGCTGGAGCATGGCACGACCTTTGCAGCGGAGAATCTGCGCACCCAAATGACCTTCCTCCAAGCCGGGGAACTGGAGTTCCCGCTTTCATATAACGATAACGACTGGGAAAATAGCTGGGTGTGTTACCCGTGGACGCACTACATCACCTGTGGTCAGGAAGAGACGCAGCGCTATGCCCCGCCCTGGCTGGTTTCCGCGCTGAAACCCGTTTGGTGGGGATTGGGAAAGTGGTTAAAGCTCGCGCACTTCAACCGGGTGGTGGTGGTGAATAACTGGCTGCTCTCCACCGTGCCGTGGCCTGCCTTGCCGGTTTCCCTGGTGCGTCCGATGTTGGAGGCCCTCATCCAACGCTGGCCGGATCATGCGCTGGTCTTCCGTTCCCTCAATGCCAGGGAGAGCAGCCCGCTGCTGGAAGCCCTGGCGGCAGCCGGAGCCCTCATCATTCCCAGCCGGCAGGTTTGGTGGTTTGATCCTCACAGTCAGGCCGTCGCCCGGTCCCGCTATTTCCAGCGCGATGCCAGACTGCTGCACAAAGGCGACCTGAGCATCGTCCCTCACGAGGCGCTGCAGGAGGAGGACTTTCCCCGGCTCCGGGAACTCTACGTCCAGCTCTACCTTGAAAAGTATTCCAGGCACAATCCCCGCTTCACCACCGGATGGCTGTGGCACCTCCACCAGGCCCATTTGCTGCATTTTACCGCGCTGCGTGAAGCGTCAGGACGGATTGTTGGCGTCGAAGCCTACGCCCAGCACCATGGGATCATCACCTCCCCGGTCGTTGGTTATGAGTTGAGCCTGCCCCAGGGGCTGGGCTTGTATCGCCGCCTGGCCGTCGCCCCCCTCCTCGCCAGCCGGCGGCTGGGACTGCCGCTGAATCTGAGCGCCGGCGTCGGCCCCTATAAAGCCGCCCGCGGAGGCGAACCCACCATGGAATCCATGGCCGTCCTCACCCGCCACCTGCCCACGAACCGCCAGCCCCCCTGGAAAATGATCGAACAAGTCAGCCAACACCTCCTGGCCCCCGCCGTGCGGCGGCTGGGGCTTTGACCCAGGGGACGACCGGAGGGTGTCTGGAAAATAATGACAAAGATTGCCGGACCTTCCACCGTCGTGATTGAGGAGGGCGGAGCCGCGCTGCCCATGAAGAAATTCATCTTCCAAGTGGGCTAAACGAGGCCGATGGCAGTGCGGCAGAAACTCGGGGAAACGCTTGGCAACTAAAGGTGAGGAGCAGGTATTGCTGGTTTGCTTCCTGGCGTGGCATCGCTCGCCGGAAATGACGCAGTGTTTCAGAACGTCTGCACGACCAGGCCGGAGCGGAGTTTGGGCTCGAACCAGGTGCTCTTGGGGGGCATGATTTCGCCGGCGTCGGCGATGGCCATGAGTTGACCGACGGTGGTGGGATACATGCTGAAGGCGATGGCGGCGTGGCCGCTGTCGACTTTCTTTTCCAGGGCGGCGGTGCCGCGGATGCCGCCGATGAATTCGATGCGCTCGTTGGTGCGGGGATCGTCGATGCCGAGCAGGGGGGCGAGGATGCGGGACTGGAGGACGCTGACGTCGAGGGACGCGACGGGATCCGTGAGGGCGGTGGTGTCCCAGGTGACGAGTTGCCAGGTGCCCTGGAGATACAGGCAGACGCTGCCCGGGGCGGTGGGGGATTTTTCGATGGTCGCGCTGCGGGTGAAGCCAGCGGCGTCGACGGCCGCGAGGAAGGTTTCCGGGGTGTGGCCGTTGAGGTCGAGGACGGCGCGGTTGTAGGGGAGGATTTTCAACTGCTGGGCGGGGAAGAGGACGCCGAGGAACCAGTTATAATCTTCTTCGCCGGTGTGCGCCGGGTTGGCGGCGCGGCGCTCGTTGCCGACCCGCCAGGCGCTGGCGCTGCGGTGGTGACCATCCGCGACGTAGGCGAGGGGGACTTCCGCGAATGTGCTGACGAAGGGGGCGGGGTCGGCGATGCGCCAGACTTTGTGGGCGATGCCATCGGGTGCGGTGAAGTCGAAGAGGGGAGCTTCGCTTGACAGGATGGTAGCGATGCGGGCGTTGACGTCCGCGCGGTCGCGGTAGGTCAGGAAAATGGGGCCGGTGTGGGCGCTGAGGGCGCGGACGAGGTTGGTGCGGTCGTCCTCTTTGACCTGCCGGGTCTTTTCGTGTTTGCGGATGATGTCGTTGCCGTAGTCGTCGATGTGGCAGGCGGCGATCAGGCCGGTCTGGGGGCGGCCATCCATGACCTGCTGGTAAAGGTAGAGGGCAGGGGCGGCTTCGCGTTGGAGGATGCCCTCGGCGATGAGTTTCTGGAGATTCTTCGCGGCGGTTTCGTAGACGAGCGGGGAATAGGGATTGGTGTCAGGCGGCAGGTCGATTTCCGCGCGGTCGACGTGGAGGAGATCATAAGGGCGGCCGCTGGCGAGGGCGCGGGCTTCTTCAGTGTCGACTACATCGTAGGGCACGGCGGCGACATCGGCGGCGAGGTCAGGGCGGGGGAGGAGTCCCCGGAAGGCTTGGATTTTCATAAAAAAGAGGTGGTTTCCATCGGATGCACGGGCGGGATGGTCAACACGGGAAGCGGGTTTTCAAAGGACGCCCGGGCCAGGGCCGGGCGGGTGGTTTCCACCGGGGGGATGTCAGGGGTGAGAATGTGCTTTTCCCCATTTGTCATCCGGCATGGGGTGGTGACAGTGGGCAGGTTAAATTTCCTCCCCTCTGGAATATTCATGCAGCGTTTGTCCTATTTTTTGTTAATTATCCTGACGGCCGTGCTGGGCTGGTTTGGCCTGTCGAAGTTGAATTACAATGTGGAGGTGCTGGATTTGCTGCCCCAGCAGATGGATGGGCTGGAGGGCACGCGGGTGATGCGGGATACCTTTCAAAAGGCGAACCGGCTGGTGATTACCCTGGAATCGGAGGATCCGGTGCTGGCCGAAGCGGCTTCCCTGTCCCTGGAGGCGCATTTGCGGAGTCTGACGGCGCTTTGCCATAAGGTGAGTGCGCAGGCACCGATGGATAGTGGCAGCGGGGCAGGGGCGGGTCAGGAGTTGGCGGGCATGGTGGCCTATGCGCTGCTGAATGCGCCACCGGCCCGGGTGCAGGCTTTGCAGGAAAAACTGTCAGGGGATGGGGCGCAAAAACAGGCGGCAGCCACCCTGGAGGAGCTGACCACCTCCCAGGATGCCCAGGCGCTGGCGGCGGGAGCCTATGATCCGCTCGGGCTGACCGGAGCCCTTTTCACGGCGGCGGATCCGCAGCTGCTCGGGGCCACGGGCGGAGGCAATGGCTACCGCAGCAGCGATGGCACCTACCATTTGGTCTTCGCGGAGCCGCTGGAGCCCTCCAGTGACTATCATGTGGTGACGAGGTGGCTGGAGCGGATGCGGCAGGAAGGAATCGGGGCCTGGGTGAAGCAGCATCCGGAATACGCTTCCATCAAGGTGGCCTTCACGGGCGAGCCGGCCTTCCGGGCGGAGATTTCGAATGGGATGGAAAAGGACATGTCCCAGTCCGTGGGCGGCATCACGTTTATCGTGGGCTTTTTGTTCTGGCTGCTGCACCGGACCATCAAGCCGCTGATTCTGCTGATGATCGGCATTCTGATGACGAATCTGCTGACCCTGGGTATGGCGGGGCTGATCTATGGCGGATTGAATGTGATGTCGATGGGCTTTGCGGCGATCCTGACCGGGATGATCGAGGACTTCGGCGTGGTGGCGCTGCATGAAGCCCAGGCCATGCGGGGGGCCACCTGGCGGAAAGTGTGCCGCCGCGTGCTGCCGGGGGTGATTTGGTCGGCTCTGACCACGGCGTTTGTGTTCGGCTCGCTTTCCCTGAGCAGTCTGCCCGGGATCGCCCAACTGGGCACCCTGACGGCTCTGGGTATTTTAATCGGAGCGGCGATCATGCTGTTTGGTTTTCTGCCGCTGGCCATGAAATTGAAGGTGCAGGTAAAGCCACTCCAGGCGAAAGAGGCCCCGGTGTCCCGTTTCCGGCAGAGCCTGCCTGGCTGGTGTGGGGGGATTTTGCTGGCGGCTTGCATTGTCATTCTGCTGTCCCTGGGGCTGCCGGGCCTCCACCGCGGACCGAATGTCCTGCGGCCAGTCCACAGCGAGGCTTTCAGTGCCCTGGAACGGATGATGGAGAAGATGGAGCCCCCGGAGAGCAAGGGGGAGTGGTTGCCGCTGGTAGCCAGTGGGGAGGGCGAGGCTACGGTGGCTGCGGCCATGGTGGCTGCCCGCGGGAGGCTGGAAGCCGCCCAAGCGGCGGGGGAAATCATCGCGTGGTATTTACCGGAAGGCCTTTTCCCCAACGCGGTCAACCAGTCCGCGAATCTGCCCCGGCTGCGGACGCTGGCGGCGGATCAGGCCAGGCTCGAAACGGCTGTTACCACTGCGGGTTTTGAAGCAGAGGCCTTCCAATTGGCCCGGAGCGTTTTTGCAAAAATCGCGGCCTGGCCGGAGGCCCCGGCAGGGGGGACCACTGCCTGGTGGCCGGATCCCCAGCTGCTGGAAGGCACTCTGGGGAATCTCCTGCAGCATAGTCCCGGCAAGGTGAATGCGTTGGGTTTTGTCCAGATGCCGCCAGGGCAGGTGCCGGGCGATGCGCCGGTGGTGGCAGAGTTGGAAAAGATCCCGGGATTGTATCCGGCGGGCTGGCGCTATCTAAATGAAAAGATCCTGCCTTTGGTGCGGGAGGAGGCCGGCCGGATTTGTTTGCCAGCCGGTCTGGTGCTGGCGGTGCTGTTGTTCGTGGTGTTCAGGGGCGCGCGGGAAATCATCCTGGCCCTGGGCACCTTGGCGTTCAGCGCCTTGATCCTGCTGGCCTTCATGTCGGCCTACCGCATGGAGTGGAATTTTGTGAATATCACGGCCATTCCCCTGAGCTTGGGGCTGGGACTGGATTTTACGATCCATATGATCTACGCGCTGCGCCGCCATGACCGGGAAGGGGGCGATGGCACCCACGGCGTGGGCCGGGCGCTCGCGTATTGTGGCCTGAGCACGGGTCTTGGCTTTGGCTCGTTGGCGGTTTCAGGCAATACCGGCCTGATCAGCATGGGACTGTGCTGCATGGTCGGGGTGCTGGCTACCCTGTTCACGGCGGCGTTTATTCTGCCTTGGGGCTGGCGGGTGTGGCCGCGCCGCCGCACTGCGGCGGTGTCCTGACGGGGCGGTCGGAGTTCCGCCTTCAGGCGGTCAAAGGTCACCCCGGTCACCCCGGTCATCCCTGTCATCCCTGTCATCCATCCGGACCGGCCCGCCGCTTTGCGTCTTGCCGGGAAGCCGCCCGAAGGCGGGACTCCAACTAGATTATTTCAGAGCGGCGTAGACGCGGTGCACATCCCCGTGGTCATCCAGGGCGGCGAGGAAGGCGCTGACTTCCCCGTGCTGGGCTTCGGTGAGTTCCGGGAAGGTTTTGGCGAGGTAGCGGAGTTCGCTGGCCTGGAGTTTCCAGCCCATGGCGGTGAGCGCCTTGGAGACGGCGGCGAGGTCCTTTGGATCAGTGAGGAAGGTGGCTCCGGTGTGGCCCTCGGGCACTTCCTCCGCCTCCAGCTCCTCCACGTTCTGGGCTCCGGCCTCAATGGCATCGTCCTCGGCCTGGCGGCCGGCTTCCGGGTGCACCGCTTCCACCACGCCCATGTGCTCGAAGAAAAAGCCGACGCTGCCGGGCGTGCCGAGGGCCCCGTTTTTGAAAAGAGTGCGGATTTCCGGGCCGGTGCGGTTCCGGTTATCCGTCAGGGCTTCCACCATCACGGCGATCTTGTGGGGCGTGAAACCCTCGTAGATCACGGTTTCCAACTGCGTCTTTTCCGCGCCCTGGCCGGAGCCGGTTTTGATGGCGCGTTCGATGGTGTCCCGGGTCACGGAGTTTTTCCGGGCCTTTTCCAGCGCGGCATAAAGCCGGGCATTCATGTCAGGATCGGTGCCGCCCTGCTGCACGGCCACTTGGATTTCGCGCACCAGTTTTCCGACTACCTGGCCTTTTTTGTTGGAGGTGAGTTCCCGCCATTTCTGTTTCCATTGTGCGCCCATAAAAATTGTGTGTCGAAGTGAAGGATTGCTGCTGCTCGGGATACTGGCGGATCATGGCGCGGCGGCAACTGGAACTTCTCCCCTGCCCCCGCCAGGGCACCCGGGCTTTCCTCCCGTCCCAAGGTCAGGGGGCGATCCGGTAGTAGACGGCTTTCCGGCCGATTTGCGCGGGATTTTCAATATAGGGCGGGAAGGGCAGGGGAAGCGTGATCCACTGTTTCAGATTGGTGGAAGCCTGAAGCAAACCGCCGCCGCCCCAGTCCAGTCTCAGCCGTCCTTCCGGCGCAGGGGCGATACTGAGCGGGATGAAATTCCCCGGCGGCGGCAGGCCCACCCGGTCGATTTCGGTGCGGATCTGACTGAGGACCCTGAGATTGTTATTGGCCAGAGTGCCCAGTGCCGCCAGTTTGTAGGTAAAAATGATGCCGGTGAGCCCGCGCTTCCGGTCCACCCAGGGAAAGCTGCCGAAGGCCCCCGGGCTGGCCACCTCTTCCACCGGGCTGGTGCTGGTGCGCTGGGCGGTGATCCAGGAGCCCATGCCGTAATCCAGGCGGTTTTGATAGGGATTGAAGAGCGTCACCGGCCACGGGCTGGCGAACTCCGGCAGATCGAAGGTCTGGTTGGTGAAAAACTCATGCAGCGAGCGGCTGCTGAGGATGATCGTGCCGTCGGGAGCGGCTCCATTGCCCAGGATCATGCGCAGAAACTTCAGGTAATCCTGCGCAGTGCTGCGTGCGCCCCCCGCAATGGCGGGATTCAGGTCAAAATACCCGTAGTCGGATTGCGTCATGCCCAGAGGCTGAAACAGGATCTGATCCGCCAGCTCATGCCACGATTTCCCGGTGACCACTTCACAGAGGCGCCCCACGACCTGCATGCCGTTGCCATCGTAGGCAAATTGCGCGCCGGGCGCGGCGACGAGGGGCACGTTGGCGGTGATCAGGTCCACGGATTGCTCCAGAGTCAGGGTGCGGTCGGTCTCGTAGTCCAACTGGGCATCATAAAACCCGGAAGTCATGGCAAAACACTGCCGGATCGTCGGCTGTCCCTTGCCTGCGGACAAAAGAGCCGGAAGATATTGCCCGATGGAGTCGTCCAGGCCGAAGTATCCCCGTTCTGCGAGGTGCAGCACGATGGCTCCGGAGAGCCACTTCGAACAGGAGGCGATGCCCTGCTGTGATTGTTCTGTGATGGTGCCGCTCTGGTAGGAGTAAATTCGTTCCCCCTGCTGCTCAATCACCACCGCCACTCCCGGACCATAAAGATTTAAATTGTCCTCCAATTGATGGGTCACCGCACTGAAATTATACGCCGGCGACTGCGCCTGCGCCGGTGCATGGCCGGAATCAAGGCACAGGAGGATCGCGGTGCAGCGTCCCACCAGCATCCGGGGAGACCGTCCCAGCAGGAGTGGAGGTGATTCAGCAGGTAAAATCATGGGTTTCCTCCATAGGGATCGCCCAACAGACGGTCCCTTTAAACCGGGGGTTACCTGATACAGATGTGTCCTGTGTCCGGGCAGATCAAACAGCCGGCAGGCCCCGGTGCGGTGCAGCGTTGGGGGCGGCACTCCCGGCTGTGACCACTTGCCTGCCGAAAGTGTTGCATTGGAATTCTTTCGCACGGCCCCATCAGCGGTCATGATGCAAAAGTCAGGGGACGCGATGTTGCATCGCCCCGCTGCCACACCGGACCCGCTCTGTAGGACGACGGAGCCCCGGTGCCAAAATAACCAAAAGGGGTGAAGGGCGGTGCCTCCAGGTGCCGCCCTTCAATGTTTCATCCGGGCCCCGTCAAGCCCGGGCCAATGTGACGATTCTGTTCCAATAGATCAATTCCTTCCCCGCAGTGACGGTGTAAAGATCGCCTTATCTGTCCATTTTGACTTTTCAGTCCAGGCTAAATCCCATGCTTTTCCGCTCCAGCCCGCCCGATCTCCTGACCCCAGGCGGCAAGGGCATGGCCGTTTTGGCGGCCGGCTGTCTGATTCTCCAGATGGGGAGCACCGCCAGAGCCGCCGAAGCCCCTTCAGAACCTGCTGCATCCCCTTCTGCCCTATTGGAATCAGGAGAAAACGCGGCCGCAGCAGAACCTGCAGAGAAACCTTTTTACATCCGCCACTATAAAGTGAAGGGAGCTTCGAAGCTGAAAAAAATCGACATCGAGTCCGCCGTTTACCCCTTCATGGGCCCCGGCTGCACCAGCGAACACGTTGCGGGCGCTGCCGCCAATCTTCAAAAAGCTTACCATGCGGCAGGTTACAATTTCGTCAGAGTGTCCGTGCCAATTCAGGATGCGAAATACGGTGTGGTCACCCTGGAGGTCACCGAAAACAAAATCGGCCGCCTCCGCGTCAAAGGAGCCAAGTATTTTCTCCCCGAGGACATCAAGCGCCGGGCCCCGTCCCTCGCGGAGGGCCAGGTGCCTGACTTCAAGCAGGTCAAGGCAGACATCATTGCCCTGAACCGCCACCCTGACCGGCAGGTCCTGTTTGATTACCGTCCCGGCGTAGAGCCCGGCACTACTGATGTCGATCTGAAAGTCGAAGACAAAAGCCCCCTCCACGGCAGCCTCGAAGTCAACAACCGCTATAGCCCGGACACCACGGAGCTGCGCATCAACGGCGGCCTGAGCTACTCCAACCTCTGGCAGGCTGGCCACACCCTCGGCTTCAACTTCCAGGTCGCGCCGGAGCGGCCCGAAGACTCCTCCGTTTTTTCCGGATTTTACACGGTGCCGGTCACGGCCTCCACCAGCTTCATGCTCACCGGCACGAAGCAGGACAGCGATATCAACACGCTTGGCGGGGCCTCCGTCGGTGGGAAAGGCTACGTCCTTGGTGCCCGCGTCAATTTCACGCTCCCCTCCGGCCCGCCCTTCTCGGACCAGCCCGCCTACTTCCACTCCATCAGTGCTGGAGTGGACTTTAAGCACTTCGATGAAGATGTCACGTTCGGCGGCACCACCCAGGCCACGCCCATCGAATATTACCCCTTCAGCCTGAATTATGGTGGCACCTGGGTGGCGAAAACCCATTCCACCGATGTCAATTCCACCCTGACCTACGGCATCCGGGGCCTTGGCAGTGACCAGCAGGAATTTGATGCCAAGCGCTTCCTCGCCGATGGCAGCTTCTTCCATGTGCGCGGCGATCTCGCCCACACTCACGACCTGCCCGGCGGGATGGAAATCTTCGCCAAAGTCCAGGGCCAGATGGCCAGCCAGCCTCTCATCAACAGCGAGCAGGCCAGCGGCGGCGGGGTTGGCAATGCCCGGGGTTATCTGGAATCCACCGTGCTCGGTGACAACGCTGTCTTTGGCTCCGTCGAACTCCGCAGCCCCAGCCTGATCAACCGCTCCCAAAACGCCCCCAAACCGGCCGAAGACAAAAAACCCGACCCCGACGCGCCACCGGAAAGCAAGGATGAATGGCGCTTCTACCTCTTCGCCGATGGCGGCCACCTTACCTTGAACGAGCCCCTCCCGGAGCAAACTGATCACTTCCCGCTCTTCAGCGTCGGCCTCGGCACCCGCATTTCCCTCAAAGACCACTTTAACGGCTCCCTTGATGCCGGCCTGCCCCTCCGCGAAGCCGGGGTCACCGAAGAGGGAGACTGGCTTCTCACCTTCCGCCTCTGGACCGATTTCTAATATCCTCCCATGTTCCTCCCGTCTCTCCAACGCTCCCTTTCCCGCCGTGCCAGCACCTTGCTCGCCGCCTTCCTTGTGTTCGCCAGCGCCGGCCTTTCCCTTGCGGAAGGTGGCCCGGCCAACTGGTGGAAACCCGAGTGGTCCGCCCGCAAGAAAATCACCATCCACACCGGAGCCGACGGCGTGCCGCTGGACAGCCCGCCCGGCAGTCCAGCCCTGCTCGTCCGTCTCTCCGGGGATTTCGCTTTCACCTCCGCCAAGGAAGACGGCTCCGACCTCCGCTTCCTCGCGGCCGACAACAAAACCGTCCTGCCCCACCACATTGAGCGCTACGATTCCCTGCTGAATGAAGGCATTGTCTGGGTCAAAGTGACCGACCTGAAGCCCGGGGCTTCCAGCGAAATCTTCCTCTATTACGGCAACCCGGCGGCGGAGTCCACCAACGACCCCAAAGGCACCTACGACGAGGATACCCTCGGTGTCTACCACTTCACCGGCGGCAACAGCGACTCCTCAACGAATGCCGTCAGCGCAGAAGGAACCGCCGTCCCTGTGACCACCGCCCTCATGGCCGGCGGCGTGCGCTTCACGGGCCAAAATTCCCTCAAAATCCCCACCAACCCAGCCACCGCCTGGACCGCCAATGGAGCCCTCACCCTCTCCGTCTGGGTCAAACCCGCCACCCTCGGCCCGAACGCCGTGATCTTCAGCCGACGCGATGCGGCCGGGACCTTTATTCTTGGTCTGAACAACGGCGTCCCCTACCTGACCATCGGCACCGCCACCAGCCCCGCCGCCGCTCCGGTCACCGCTGCCGCCTGGTCCCACCTCGCCGTCACCGTTGATGCCGGCAAGGCCACCCTCTATTTGAATGGCACCAACTACGCCACCCTCGCCGCTCCGCTCCCCGGCCTGGCCGGTGACGCCAGCGTGGGCAAGGACATGGCCCCAGGCCCCGCCGAAGCCGGATTTGCCGGGGAAGTTGACGAACTGATCGTTTCCAAAATCGTCCGCACCCCGGGAGCCATCAAGTTCGCCGCCATCAGCCAGGGCGGCACCGCCGAAGCCGCCAAGCTAGCCGTTTCCGGGGAAGCCGAAGCCGGCACCCCGCCCGAGCACGACGTCATCGGCGAGCACCTGGACCTGATCAAACAAATCTCCCAGTCCCTCGATATCTTCGGCTGGATCGTGATTTACCTCTGCGGATTCCTCGCCCTCATCGCGGCCATCGTGGCCGTTGGGAAAATGGTTTATCTGATCAAAATCGACAAAGCTTCCAAGGTCTTCCTGAAACAATGGGAGAACATCTCCACCGATATCACCGCCCTCGACCACTCCGATGCCGACAGCGTCAAGAGCATGGGCGGCAACTCCAGCAACCGCCAGCAGCGGGAGATGAAGGAATCCCCTCTCTTCCACATTTATCACATCGGTTCCCAGGAAATCCAGCACCGCATCGACGCGGCGAAGGGCAACTTTGACGGTCTGTCGGAACGCTCCATCGGGGCCATCCGGGCCATGCTGGACGGCGGCGCCACCCGGGAGACCCAGAAGCTCCAGGGCAAGTTGGTCTTCCTCACTATCGGCATCGCCGGCGGTCCTTACCTCGGTCTCTTCGGCACCGTGATCGGGGTGATGATTACCTTCGCTGTCATCGCGAAAAGTGGTGAGGTGGACATCAACTCCATCGCTCCTGGCATCGCCGGTGCCTTGCTGGCCACCCTCGCCGGCCTGGCCGTTGCCATCCCGGCGCTGTTTGCCTACAGCTACCTCGCCTCCCGTATCAAGGACGCCACGCTGGCCATGCATATCTTCATTGAGGAATTCATCGCCCGCATCGCGGAAGCCTATCCCACCAAAGACTAACCTACGCTCATGCAAGTTGGCGACGACAAATCCTTCGACGATATCAACGTCACCCCCATGGTGGACCTCTACCTGGTGCTGCTGCTGATCTTCATCATCATGACCACCGCTGGCGTCCAGGGCGTCAAGGTCAACCTACCCAAAGCCAGCGCTGGTGGCGTCAAGGACTTATCCAAACCCAAGCTCCAGGCCGTGACGGTGGATAACCAGGGGAAAGTCGCGCTCAACACCTTTCCGGTCAGCCTGGCCGAACTCGAAACCAAACTCAACGCCGTGAAAAGTCAGTTTGCCGGCAAGGAAGTCCCCATCGTCGTCCGGGGCGACCGGGCCACCCAATACCAAGGCATCATGGATGTTCTTGATGTGCTGGGCCGCGTCGGATTTACTCAAATTGGCCTCGTCACCTCCCCGCCCAAATAATTTAACACTACTGAACCTATGAGCACCGATCTCCTGGAAAAAGCCAAGCTTCAGCCGAAACCGGCAGCGTCCCCCATGGTCGATCCGGCGGCTAAATCCACCGCAGCTCCGTCCCTTGGCGCTCCGGCCCGGAGCCCCAAGTCCCCCCGCCCTCCGGAGGTTGATGATGACGAGCCCGGCTTTTTCAAGCGCAACGCTGTCCTGTTGGGCATCGCCACGATCGTCATCGCCGGTGTCGTATACGCCTTCTCCGGCCCTTCCAAGCCGCACACTGCCAGTGCGCCCCGCAAAGTCGCCGTGCCGATCAATGTCGAGATCGCCCCGCCGCCCGCTCTCCCGCCGCCACCGCCCAAGGTTGAACCACCCAAGGAAGAGCCGAAGGAAGAAATGGAAGAGGAAACCGCTCCCGTGGAAGAGGCCCCTCCAAAGGAAGCCCCTGCGGACGATGCTCCCGCCGTGACCTTCAACGGTCCAGCCGGAAATGACAGCTTCGGTCTCAGCAAGGGCAAGCCCGGCGGTGGCAATGGCAGTGGCCGCAAACTTGGCGGCGGAGGCAGCAAATACGGCTACTACGCCGGTCAGGTTCAGTCCACCATCAGCGCCGCGATCAGGCGCCATAGCAAAACCAAGTCTTCCACGATGACCATTACCGCCCGCATCTGGGCCGATGAAACCGGTCGTGTCACCCGGGCCACCCTCAGTGGCACCAGTGGGGATCCCGCCGTCGACTCTGCCCTGCGCGATGAAGTCCTCACCGGTCTCCAGCTTCAGTCCCCGCCGCCTGAAGGCATGAAAATGCCCATCAACCTCCGTCTCACGGCCCGCGCTCCGCGGTGATTCCAGCCCCGTTTCTTTTCTTTTCTTTGTTTTGAAAACACGTCCTCTCCCTCCAGTCCTGTCCCGGCCCTGTGCTGCAGGCATGGCCTTGTTGTTCTCCGTCGCCACGGTTCCGGCCCAATCGGACATTGCCGGAGCCCCGCTCAAGGCCGATGCCTCCCCGGCAAGCCCTGCCCCTGACAAACCTGCCGGAGCGGCTGCTCCTGCTCCCGCTGCCCCGGTGGCGGACGACGCGCCGGATCCATCTGAAGTCCAGGACAATCCCTCACCCGCGCCCGGTCCTGCTGCAGCTCCAGCAGACGACACTCCCCCTGATGCCGGCGATGTGAACGCGCCCAACGACCCGCCTCCGGTTTCCCAACTCTTCCCCAACGGAGCCGAGGAGGAAGCGCCCCCTGACATGTCCCAGAATGTCACCATCAATCTCCTCAAGATCATGGTGAAAAAAGGGCTCATCACCCAGATGGAAGCCATCGGCCTGATCAAGGAAGCCGAAAAGGAAGCCGGGGCCGCCCGCGCTGCCGCCAAAGCCAGAAAAGACGCTGAAGCCGCCGAGGAGGACGAGGCCATGAAGGTCAGCTACGTCCCTGACAGCTTGCGGAATCAAATGCGTGAGGAAATCCGCCGCCAGGTCCTCGCTGACCTGGGTGCCGCCACCCCGGATGGCAAAAACTCCGCCGTCGCCCTCGCTTTGCCAGGCCTCGAGGAAGACAAATTCGATCTCTTCGGCGATATCCGCATCCGTTACGAACTCCAACAATTCCCCGAAGGCAACGACAACACCGGATCCTTCCCCAACTTCAATGCCATCAACACCGGAGTCCCGTTTGATACAGCCGGCTTTGTTTTCTCGCCACAGAGGAACGTCGATGAGGAGCGCATGAGATTCCGCTATCGGGTCCGGGTGGGCGGCGAATGGCAACTTTCGGATGGCTGGAGCACCGGTATCCGTATTGCTACGGGTGAAAACAACAGCCCGGTCACCACCAACCAAAGCATCGGCCTCACCAATCAGGGGCAGGGCGGCGGTTTCTCCAAATATGCCATCTGGCTCGACCGCGCTTTTGCCAAATACCACGTCGATTTCGGCACCGGGGCCAGCTTGGAAATCCTCGCCGGACGCTACGACAGCCCCTTCATGGCCACTCCGGTGATCTTTGACGAAGATCTCGGCTTTGATGGTCTTACCCTGAAGCTGAAAGGCCAGCTCGGCAGCCGCGTCAAACCGTGGCTTACCGCAGGAGCGTTCCCCATTTTCAATACGGACCTGAACTTCTCCAGCAATCAGTCTGCCAAGTTCGAGAGCACGGACAAGTATCTCTACGGAGCCCAGGCCGG
>CAMDJM010000049.1 GCA_945900785.1 Akkermansia muciniphila | reverse complement strand
CACTTCAGACCCCGACCCCACCCATGCGACGTTCGACGTTCAACGTTCAACGTTCAACGTTCCAACACTTCCCTCTTCCTTTCCTCATTTTTCTTCTCCTCCGCCCGCCACCATCCCTCTCCTCACCACCAAAAACCTCCGGCTCCACTTCCCCGTCAAAACCGGCGTCCTCCAGCGCACCACCGGCAGCGTCAAGGCCGTCGATGACATCTCCCTGACGCTCCAGCCAGGCGAAACCCTCGGTCTCATCGGAGAATCCGGCTGTGGCAAAACCACCCTCGGCAAAACCATCGTCCGGCTCTATCAACCCACCGGCGGCTCCCTCACCTTCGACGGCTCGGACCTCACCCATGCCTCCTCCCGCCAGCTCAAGCCCCACCGGTGCGATCTCCAGATGATCTTCCAGGATCCCGCCGAGTCCCTCAACTCCCGCCACACCGTCGGCACCATCCTTGAGGAACCCTTCATCATCCACAAGATCGGCACCCCGGCGGAGCGCCGCATCTGGGTTGCCGAACTCCTTGAAAAAGTCGGCCTGCCTGCCGGCGCCGCCAACAAATTCCCCTTCGAATTCTCCGGCGGGCAACGCCAGCGCATCGGCATCGCCCGCGCCATCGCCCTCAAGCCCAAACTCATCGTCTGCGACGAACCTGTTTCCGCCCTGGATGTCAGCGTCCAGAGCCAGGTGATCAACCTCCTCCTCGACCTCCAAAAAGACCTCGGCCTCAGCTACCTTTTCATTGCCCACAACCTCGCCGTCGTCAAACACATCAGCGACCGCATCGCCATCATGTATCTCGGGAAAATCGTCGAGACTGGCCCCGCCGACGAAGTCTATCAAAACCCCCGGCACCCCTACACCCGCGCCCTCATCGCCGCCATCCCGGAGGGCGACTTCTCCCGCACCACCCCGCGCCCCCTCCTCACCGGGGACATTCCCAGCCCGATCAACCCGCCCCCCGGCTGCTCCTTCGGCCACCGGGTTCAGTGTTCCAACTACCAGTCCTCCCTCACCTGCGACCTCAGCCCCCGCGAAATCGCTCCTGGCCACTTCGTCCAAGGCTGCCCCTGCGCCCTATCTTCCCCCCCATAGGCCGGCAGAACGCCGGACCTGGCTTCAGGCCTTAAAAATGCCATGTGGCTCCGAGGGTTGGGCCGAGGGCGTCCAGACCGGGATTGGGGTCGGTGGCTCCGCCGTTGGACCAGTGCTGGAACATGACGCCAGCATTCAGGGAGAAGCCAGGGTTCAAATAGTGCCGCAGGCCGGCGGTGGCGAACCAATTCAGGGTAAAATCCTGTCCCTGGCCGCCGGGGACGTTTTGGCTGTCCAGCCAGCCGAATCCGCCGCCGGCGCTGGCGTAGAGGCAGGTGGGCCCTGTTTTGTGAAACCAGTATTCGACTGAAGGACTGGCGGAAAAACCAAGGTAGGCGCTTTCGGGCCCGGCTGCGACGGCTTCTGTGAGGAGGGTGAAGCGGGCCCGGATGGTCAGTTCGCCGTCCCCCAGGTCCAGCCGGATGTGGGCGGGAGTGCGCAGGGAGAACATCACCGGCAGCACCGTATAGTTCAAAAAAGTATGGTTTGAGACGCGCCAGAGGGCTCCGGTTTCCGTGTCAAAGGCCCAGCAGCCGGCGGGATCGTCAGGGAAGTCAGGGTGATAAGACTTTCCGGAGGGCCCCGCGATAAGGGCTCCGGCAGAGCAAAGGAATCCGGCAATGGCAAGTTTCATGAATGAAGCGCCGGGGCGCTTTCCACCGGGACGAGGGTGGTGGGAAAACCAAGCTGATGGAAAGTGGCTTCCACCTCCAGCAGTAAAGAGCTGCGGCAGATGTCCGCTTCCAGGAACATGGCCCCGGGAACGGCTTCCGGAAAGGCCTCCGACAGGGCAGCCTGAGCCGCGGGGAGATCCTGCCGGTGACGCAAAAAGATTTTCCATGAGCCGGTGGGATCCGGCGGCAGTGCCATCCGCTGGAACATCAGCCGGACGTTATCAAAGGTCAGCCCTGCCTGCGCTGCAAACCCGCCCCCGCAGGAGGCGTGGCCCTTGATGCTGGCAGTGCCTGATAGAAACCACGCGGGACGGGCCGGCGCGCTGACCACAGTGCCCCGGGCGAACGACGGCGGGGTCGGCCCATATTCTGCCGGATACTGGAAGGCGGGAATCTGCTCGGGATTTTCGACATACTGCACCGGCCCCGGCCCCGCCAGGAAGACCAGCGCGAGACAGCCCCCCGGCGTGCCCAGGGCGGAAGCGGCGGGCAGGCGGCGGGCAAATTCCGGTCCGTAAGCCGCGATGAACGCCTTGTGCCGCCCGGCATTGAAGGCGCGGTAGTTTTCCAGGCCATCGACTATCTCATTGATGCGGGGCACATAATTCCAGACCCGGTAAAGGTGCTGGTCCCCGAGCCGGGCGAGGACGCCGGCGTAGAGGGTCCGCGCCGCCGTGTAAGGGTCCATCCCCGCAGGGGCGACCGCCACGCCCGCCAGTCCATCTGCGGCAGGCAGGAAATAAAATCCATCCCCTACCGCCGCGGCACTGCCCCGCACGATCACTTCCTCGCGGGGCCCGGCCAACCATGGCATGGGCACCTCCAGGACGACATCCTGACCCTCGCGGAGCACGCGGGTCAACTCCCCGGCGGGACGGACGATGAGCTGGCACGGAGCTGGTATGGAGATGGACAAGGGGACGGGGGACGGAGGGACAGGGACCAAGGGACCGGGGGACCGGGGGACGATGGGAAAACGGACGCTTTGACAATGCCAGGCGCAAGGGAAATTCACCCGGGAAGGAGCGCCGATTGGTATTCCGGCTGGGTGGCTGGGTCTTCCGGAGCCACCTTCACCGGGCTCAGGGGAGGAAGCGTTCCGCGCTTTGGCTCCATCGCTGGCACGGGTAATGGTTTCTTCCACCGGCCGAACCAAGCCGAGCACTCCACCTTCATCCAGGCCTTCAGGCCATCGAAGATCAGATTCCGGACCGCAAAGGAAGGCTGGAAACTATCCCGGAAGATGAATTGGTGATCCACATTCCGCCGGCCAAAGGTGCCATGGGCCCGGCGTTGTTTGGCGAGATGCACCATGCGCCGGTTGTAGAAGGCCATGAATTTCCCAAAACCAGCGCCAACCGGGCCGCCGTAAGGCAGGGACCGCAGCTCCGTTTCGTGGTCCGTCCAGACCATGCGCACCGGGCCGATGAAATAACATCCGATGTCCAGCAGCACGGCAGCATTCATCAATTCCGCATCACCCACGTAGTAATATTTATCCTGGTAGAGGGCGCGGAACCAGCGCTGGCAGCACTCGGCGTAGTTTTTGTTATAGGCGGCCACCTTTTCCTTCACACAGGCTCCTTCCAGCGATTCCAAAATCAGGCGGCTGACCGCCCAGACCGTATTGCCGATAAAATCAATGCCATGGCTGTAGAGCGGGTCCATGAATCCACAGGCATCTCCCACCGTGGCCCAGCCATCGCCCATCACTTCCGTATTCCGGTAGGCCACGGTGCCGTAGGACTTCGCATCCTGCTCCACCGGCACCGCCTCCTTCAGGAGATAACGTCCCACCGGGTGCTCCCGCAGCACCTGACAAAGCCGTTCCGGCACGGTGCCTTCGTGCGGCATCTGGAAAATCCGCCGGTCCCAGGTGATGCCCACACTGACTTCGCCCCCCTGCAGCGGAATGATCCAGGCCCACCAGCCATCGCCCGTGAGGTGGTTCGTCGCCGTGCTGCGCTGGGACCAGACCCGTTCCGCCAAGGCCGGGTGTTGCCTGTGGAGGTCATGCGCGTCCAGATCGCTGACGTTTTTAAAGCGGCACCAGAGACTGCTGGTGGGGTGCTCATCCAGATTTTCCAAAGTCCCGCGCTGCCGGGCGATCACTGCCGCCCGGCCGGAAGCATCCACCACCCACCGCGCCGTCACCTGGCGCTCCACCCCGCCCTCCGTCACGCTCATCCGGTTCCGGCCGGCACCGCCCATTGCCAGATTTCTGACCACCGCAGGACGCTGCACCTCACAACCCGCCTCCTGCGCCAGCTCCAGCACATGGGTGTCCAGCTTCGAGCGGTCGAGCTGATAGGCGGGAAGCCGCACCTGCAGCTTCGGACCGATCTCCGCACAGCGGCCCAGGCATTCATTCCCTGGCGAGGTGAACCAAAAACGCAGCCCATTCTTCGCGATCTGCTCCCGCGCAAGCCACGTCCCAATGCGCAGCACCCGGGTCAAAAACGCCCCCGCCACCTCCGAGGTGCTCTCCCCCACCTTGAAATCAAACGCCCCGCTGCGTTCCACAATCAGTACCCGGGCCTCCGGCCTGGCGCGCTTCAGCAGCAGGCCCATGCTGGCCCCGGCGAGGGCTCCGCCGATGATCACTGCGTCATAGTCTGTTTCCATAATGCAGCAACGTGGCGCACAATCGGCCAGGATTCAAATCCCGTGAATCAGGAAATCCTGTCCCGTGATTCCCCATGGAAATCCCCGCCAGAGCCTCCATAATTTCGTCAGGAGCCGCCCGTTCCCCTGCACCCCTGATGAATTTCCCCCTCCCTTTCGTCCTCCTGCTTCTGGTCTGCCTTGGTTCCACCCTCATGGCCGCAGAGCCAGCGCCGGAAGCCCCGCCCAGCTTCACCATCACGCTGCGGGGGCATCCTTCATGGAACCGGATGGAAGACGTCCGCACTGACCTCGGACCGCATGTTCTTATCACCGGCCGGACGGTTGACCTGCGGGGCGCCAGGATTTCGGGCAAAAAACTCAAGCATCCCCGCCGGTCCCAGGATGAAAACAGCATCGGCGTCAGGATCGGCATCAAAGGCTTCACCCTGAAAAACGGTTTTATCGACGACATCCCGGGTGGACTCATCGCCCACGCGCCGCGCGTCACCCTGCAAAACCTGACCTTCAGCGCTGCGGGCGAGGACTTCGTTTCCAACATGCGCGACAGCAGCGAAGGCTTCCGCATCCTCGGGTGCCGTTTTTTCAACAACAAAAAGGGTGATAAATCAATCCAGGCCAATGACGCCCGGGGCCTTGTCATCGCCGGAAACCTGATCCTGGGCGGCACCACCGCCATCCGCATCCAGAAAAAGAACGCCAAAATGCAAGGCGGCCGCGCCATCGTGGAAGCGAACCGCTTTTACCAGGTCGGCACCGCCATCAACGCTGCCGGCAGGGTTACCCTGTTGCTCCGCAACAACATTTACGAGGCAGTGAACACGGAACTGGAAAGGGACGGCTCCGGCGTGAAGCTGGCCCGCCAGTGAGTCAGGGCACCGGCCCTGTGGAAAGGCCGGTTTTTCTCCTGATACTGGGTCCTTGGAGCGTCCATGCACTTTGATCACAAAGTCGGGGTAAAATCGGGCACCGGTGGGGAGGATCAGGTTGACGCTGTAGGGTTTCATCCGGTCGTTACGATGCCACCAGTCGATGACGCTAGCCGGGGCTTTGTCCAAGTCCTCCGCGAAAGCTTTTTCCCACAGATTCATGCTTGGAGGATAGCAAAACTCCGGAATACCTCCGGCATGAAAATGCCATTTTGGGGACTCCCAGCATGATGACCCCTCCCCCAGCCCCTGTGCTGCGGGACCTCGCCAAGCTGGATGCGCCTTGGCTGCGGCCTAATCAGCGGCCTCCATATCAGGGTTCGCCGCGGGCCAGTCGGGTCTTTGTTTTTCAACAACGCCTGTTGGATGAAGGCTGTATTTATATTTTCCAGATCCTCCATCCCTATAGCAAAAATCCGCCTGTTGCGTTCCTCTCTGCAGATTTTTTCTGAAAAAAATGCCAATCACCGCAAACGCCAGGCAAAAAAATGCATAGAACATAGTAGCCCCTCATCACCCGGCCGGGCCTGCCCTCTGGAGACACCCCATTTCCCACCATGAAAACCTACCGTGCTATCAGCTTCTTCCTTGTGGCTCCTGCCGCTGTCTTCCTGGCGGCGGCGGCGGCCCTGGCGTTTCCTCCTGCGCCCTATTACACCGTTTATGGACTCGTGCGGGACCAGACCGGACAACTCATCACCGCGCAGAGCGCTGCGGTGGTGTTCCAGAAAGGCACCGCTGAATCCGGCAGGACAGACATCACCAAAATCCTCCTGCCTGATCAGAATTACGAGCTTTCCGTGCGCATCGATGCGGCCCGGCCTTCGACCAACCTCTACACGGCGTCCGCAGTGGCTGCTCAGGGACCGTTCAGTCTTCTGGTGGAGATGGGGGGCAGAAAATACTATCCGATCGAAGTGAAGGGGAACCTGACGGCCGGCAAGGGCGGCGAACGGGTCCGGTTGGACCTCACCCTGGGAGAGGACCTGGATGGCGACGGGCTCCCGGATGCGTGGGAGCAATGGCAGCTCTACCAAGCGGGCATTTTTCCGGAAGAGAACGGCTGGGACCTTGCAAAACTGAACAAGGCGGGGGATCTGGACGGCGATGGCCAGAGCAACTGGCTGGAATACCTCGCCGGCACCTTCGCGGGGGATGCGACGGAGCGTTTTGAACTGAAAATCAAAGACAAGGTCGCCAGCACCGTCAGTTTTGAGTTCTTCGGCATCACGGGCAAGACCTACACCATGGAACGCAGCACCGATCTCAAGACCTGGGTGCGCGTGCCCTTCACCGCCGGGGCGGCGGCCGCAGCACTGTCCTACAGCGCGGGCACAGTAGGCGTGCTGCCCGCCACCTGTGCCGCCGCAGCAGACGAACCCTCAGCCCACTACCGCCTCGCCGTCCGCTGAAGCCACGCCGCACCGGCCCTCACTGAAATCATCATGAAAACATTGCTCTTCTCTCTCTTCGCGGTCATGTTCTCCGCTTCTGCGGCCCGGGCGCATTGGTTCTCCACGACCTATTCCCTCAAGGGAGGCTGGAACGCGATCTACCTCCATGGGGCGGCGACCCATGCCCCGCCGGATACCCTTTTCCCGAATAGCGGAGCCACCGCAGGGGTGCTGGAAATCTGGCGGTGGAATCCCCGTCCGAACCAGGTGCAGTTCACCGCTTCCCCGCTGATCCCCAGTGCCGGAGCGCCGGAATGGAGCGTGTGGAAGCGTGGTCTGCCCCTTGAGAGCAATCTCACCGACATGAACGGCCAGACGGCCTACCTCGTGAGGTGCTCCGGCACCATCGCCACGGCTCACAATGTGCCCATCGTCCAGCGGGCTCTGCCGCCTTCGACCACCTGGGTCCGGTCCGGCGCGAACCTGCTGGGCTTCCCCACGAAACTAACCTCTCCGAACTACCCGTCCTTCGGCAGTTATTTTGCCGCCTTCACCGCAGCCACCGCCGCCAATTCCAAGATCTACAAGTATGTCGGTGGCGATCTGGGGCCGGCCAATCCGCTACAGCTCTTCTCTCCCACCACGGAGCAGTTGGACCGGAACCGGGCCTACTGGTTCGAGGCGGAGGTGGTGGGCAATTTCTTTGCTCCCATCGACATCAGCCTCAGTGTGGACTCCGGCGTCGATTTTGGCCGCACCGGCTCGGTCATCACGGCCCGGGTGCGCAATACCACCACCGCCAACCTGACGCTCAACCTTGCGCCCCTCGCCTCCCTCGCCGCCCCAGCCGGCCAGGATGCCATCACCGGCCAGGTCCCATTGATGCGGCGCACTTTTAATTCCACCACCGCGACTTGGACGGAAACGCCCATTACCGGGGCCTACACCGAGGTCATCGGTGCCTCCAGCACGGTGGAACTGAGCTTTGGCATCAACCGCGCGGCCATGAGCGGGCCCTCCAATGCCCTGTATGCCGGGCTGCTCCAGCTCACGGATAGCGGGAATCTTTTCGACATCAGCCTGCCCGTTTCCGCCCGCGTCGCGTCGATGGCGGGATTGTGGATTGGGGATGCTTCCATCACCAATGTCTCCAGCCAGGTGCAGGCCACCGCCACCGCTACTGCCGAACTGACGGACGGCGTGCTCACTGGCATCAAGCTCAACCAAGGCGGCCTGGGTTACGGCACGGTGCCGGTGCCGGTCATCGCTCCACCGGCCGGCGTGCAGGCAGCGGCCACCCCTGTTATGGTTGCGCCTCAGACGGCGACGGGCAAGGCCGCAAAGCTGGGAGGCCGGGTCCTGGAAGTGACGGTGACCGGCAGCGGCTCAGGCTACACTACCGCGCCCGCCGTGACCATTTCCGCCCCGGGTGCCGGCGGCACGCAGGCCGTCGCTGTCGCCACAGTGGCCGATGGCAAGGTCACGGAAATCAATATCGTTGGCGAAGGTGGCGGCTACCAGTCAGTTGATGTTATGGTCACCGTGGCACCGCCTCCGGCAGGCAATGTCGTCTCCAGCCTCACGATCACCAATGGCGGCTCCGGCTACCCCATTGCCCCAGTGGTCACGCTTTCTGCGCCCCCCGCCGGGATGACCGCCACGGCAGTGGCCACCGTGAGTGGCGGTGTCATCACCGGCCTGTCCATCGTCAATACCGGCTCGGGCTACTCGGGAGCACCCGCAGTCAGCATTGGTTCTCCACCCGCCAGCGGGGTGCAGGCCACAGCGGTTGCCGAGGTCAAGGGAGGCCAGCTCACGGGCATCACCGTGACTTCGGCAGGCAGCGGCTACACGGCAGCCCCGGTCATCACCATTGCCGCACCGCCCGAGCGCGCCACCGCTTCTGCCACCGCCACGGTTGAGAATGGCAAGGTCACCGGTTTTACGATCAGCAATGGGGGCGGCGGCTACCTCGCTCCGCCTTCCATCAACCTGCCTACTCCTACTCCTCCTGGCACCGCCACGGCACGTGCGGCACCGTTGCGCCTGTTGCTGCATGTGGAGGATGCCGGCACCGCCCGCCTCTTGTCCCAGGTCTTCCTGGGCAAGCTCAGCAGCGGCACCAGCGGCATCTGCACCCGGGAATCCAGCCTCAGCAGTGCCGACAAAGCCAGCGCTTCACGCTTCGTCGCGGCGCATCTGCCGCTGGACCGGGTGCTCGGCTCCGGCTCCGGCTCCGTCGCTCTGGGCCAGACGCTCACCCGCTCGGTCAGCATCCCCTTTGACGATGACACCAACCCCTTCGTCCACCGTTACCACCCGGACCATGACAACAAGGACGCCCGCTTCCGCCCGCTCGGGGCCGGCGTCGAGAGCTACGGCATCACCCGCACCATCAGTCTCCAGTTCACCACCTCGCCGCCTCCGGGCGAGAGCGCGACCGGCTGGGGCAGCTCCAGCATCGGCGGAAATTATACTGAGGTCATCAAGGGGCTGCACAAGCAGGATCTCACCGTCACTGGCACCTTCGTCCTCCGCCGCGCCAGCGAGAACGGGGCTCTCACCATCAACTGAAAGACTTCGCCGCCCATCCCTGAAACCGGGCCGGTCCGGCCCATCGGACAAACCGCACGCAGCATCCCAAACCAAATCAAATCAAACCAACCAATCACTTTTCCAATCCCATGAACTCTTCCAACCAGCCCAACCACAACCGCCGTCCTATGAACCACACGATTCTTTCCCCTGCTCTGGGTGCCCACCGCCACGCTGGCCGTTCCCCCGTGCTTCTTGGTGCTGCCATTCTGGCGCTTGCCGCCGCTGTGCCCTCCGCCTTCGCGGATGTGCCACCGTTCATCAACTACCAGGGCCGGGTCACGGACACTGCGGGCAATGCCATCGGCACAGGCACGCCAGCCAACCGGAAAGTCATCTTCCGCATCTGGGACCATCCCACCAACAGTGGCGCGGCCAACCGGCTCTGGACGGAAGAACAGGTCGTCACTATTTTGAATGGCGATTTCAGCGTCATTCTTGGCTCCGGCGTCCAGGCCACCGGCACAGCGGCGGGCGAGTCCCGTCCCCCGCTCGATCAGGTTTTCAGCGGTGCCTCCACGGACCGCTTCCTTGAGATCATGGTGGATGAAGGCGGCAATGTCATTAACGACAGCGATCAACCGATCTCTCCCCGCCAGCAGATCACCAGCACCGGCTACGCGATGCGGGCGAAAATTGCCGAAAGCATCGCCTCCGGAGCGGATCTCGCCCTGAGCGGCCCCGCTGGGGCCGCGGCAGGGAGTTATGGCCTCGGCTGGTATGGGAATGCCACCGCCCCCCGCCTCTTCGCGGGAATCGATGTTAGCGGCCCCGTGCTTTACGGCACCACTGGCGGTGCCCTCGGGGTCAAGAACGGGGCCACCGAAAACATCGCCCTCCGCTGGGACGGCAACGGCAACATCGGCGTCGGCACCCCCTCACCGGCTTCAGGCAGCAAGCTCACCCTGGAGGCGGATGACCCCAACACCCCCCCGCTACAGCTCACCATCCGCGGCAGCGCAGACATCAACAAGCGGCTCCTGGTGGGCTACAACACCACGGGCAATTTCGGTTCGCTCCAGGCCTATAACAGTGCTTCCACGGCCAGCTCCCTCGTGCTCAATCCTGCCGGGGGCAACGTCGGCATCGGCATTGCCAACCCTGCCAGCAAACTGACCGTGCAGGCATCCGGCATAGGGATTGAGCACACAAATGGGCCGGTCCGACTGGCGACCTTGCCGGGGGCAGCGATGGAGGCATCGTTGGTTCCATTGGAACCGTTTCGAACCACGGTTTGCAATTGTATACCAATAACACCTCAAGAGTGATCGTCACTGCTGCTGGTAATGTTGGCATTGGCGTGTTCAATCCCACCGATCCCCTGGTAGTGAATGGTGTGACCAGAACCGTTTTTCTCAACGCCGGTGAAGTCAGTGCCAATGTAACAAAAAGCGGCAGCTATGTTTTTAATGGTGGCGGTGACACTGATGGCGGATTGTTTTCAAGTGGGGATGGCAACGTCTCGATTAAGACCAATGATATAACCCGGGTGCGCTTCACCCCCAGCGGCGTCGGCATTGGCAACAACATTTTTACTGCTCCGAGCGCGCCCTTGGAAGTATTCACGACAAGTGCGAATGCGTTTTCAGGGCCAATTTCCTTCTTCGGTGGTGGCAACAGCAGTCTAACTACCGTGACCGCCGTGAATTCCAACGTCAGCATTCGTGCCGGCGGCGTAGTCG
Source organism: Akkermansia muciniphila (assembly GCA_945900785.1). GTDB lineage: Bacteria > Verrucomicrobiota > Verrucomicrobiia > Verrucomicrobiales > V1-33 > CAIZWU01. The sequence goes on along the minus strand of CAMDJM010000049.1, from coordinate 24,152 downwards.
TCGCCCAATTCTTCACTGCCGTCTCCGATGCCCGGATCAAAACCATCAAAGGCCACTCCAATGGCGCAGCGGACCTTGCCACGCTCAACCAAATCGAAATCACCGACTACGAATTCAAAGACAAGGTGGAAAAGGGCAGCACCCCGCAGAAAAAAGTCATCGCCCAGCAGGTGGAGCGCGTCTTCCCGCAAGCCGTCACCCGCAGCACAAACGTGGTCCCCGACCTCTACACTAAAGCCCCCGAGCACGACGGCTGGATTTCTCTGGCCTCAGATTTGAAAGTCGGCGAGCGCGTCCGCATCATCGGCGATAGCGGCAAAGAGCAGGGCATCCACGAAGTCACGGAGGTGAAGGAGGGAGCTTTCCGCACCGCCTTCCAGCCCGCTGGGGACGAAGTTTTCGTCTATGGCCGCGAAGTAAATGATTTCCGGGCGATGGACTACGACGCTATCGCCATGCTGAATGTCTCTGCCACCCAGGAACTGGCGCGGCGACTGGAAGCGAAGTCTGCGGAGATGAAAGCGGTGCTGGAAGAGAACGCCGAACTCAAAACCAAGCTGGCCGCCCAGGAAAAACGCCTCGCAGGCATCGAAGCCGTGAGCAAAGCAGGCGAGGACCGGCTGGCGGCCATGGAAAAAGCCATCGCCAGAGCAAGCGCTGGCTCCGGCGAACCAGAGGCCCCCACGAAAACGGCCTCTGCGCCAAAACCGGTGCAGAGCCCGGTTCCGGTCACGGTCTCCGTCACCCAGGTGGAGTCCCCTTCCGCCCGCTGAGCCACTGCCTAACGTCATCTTCACCCGCCCCCGGCGGCGGCGGCCCGCGCCCGCCGCCGGAAGGGCAAACCATACAGGAAAATCAGCCATGAATATGCGAACAGACTACCATCCGGGGCCAGACCTGGGGTTGGAGCCCGCTGCTGCTGGCAGCCGGGTCACCCCCGCTGCCCCGGCTTCCCCGCAATCCCGGGTTCTCCGGCACTTTTCAAACAATCCTGCCGGATTGGCGGAAGCGTCCCGGCAGAACCGCTCCCTCAAATGGACTGTGCTGGCCCTGTTGGGCGTGCTGTTGCTACTTCCAGGCCTCGCCCAGGCCCAGCTTGAAGCCAAGGCCACCAATGCCAACCGGCTGGACTCCCGCCAGGCGGGTGCGGTGGTCACGGTGAATGCCAGTGGGGTGGTGACTGCCATCAGCGTCCGCTCCAAAGGCGCGGGCTACACGACCTCCCCGATCGTCACGATCGCTTCTCCGGCCAGTGGCGTCCAAGCTTCTGCTTCCGCCCAGGTTTCCGCCGGTGGGAGTGTCACGGGATTCACGGTGATCAGTGGAGGTTCGGGTTATTCCCAGGCCAACCCGCCAGTCGTTACCATCGCGCCCCCCACGGCCCTGATCCCCTCGGGAGGTCTCGCGGTGACAACCCCACAGTTTGCCGCAGCGGGCCCAGTGGGTGGCTCCAGTGTTTTTAGGGCCATTGGTGGATTCCCTACCAACCTGACCCGGACCGTCTTCCTGAACCGCAGCACCATTGGCTCCCCGTTTGCCTCCGGCGTGCCGCGCTATTTCATGGGCGATGAAATCACGCCTCCCTTGGTCAACAGCACGGGCACCCCCTTTGCCAGCAGTCAGACGAACCCAGTGGCCCGCGCGGCGGAATTGCTCGCGCAGGCTAGAGCCTATTGGCGGGCGGAGCCGGTCCGGCCGGATGAGCGCTCTACCGCGATCGTCAACATGCCTGCGGGCGATGTCCCCCCCGGTTCCCCGCTGCTGCCGGACAATCTGGCCGAGGCTTACCACTGGTCCAAACACGCTGAAAAAACCTACGCGAACCAGCCGGGGCGCACCCAGATCACCTGGGTGACGCAGTTGACCGAGTCGGGAAAATTCAGGACCAAACAGGAGACTTTCGCCGTCTCGGCGGCCACCAGCGGCACGGTGCGCACCATTTTCTGGACGGAGCGCACCTTCGACGGTCCCCAGGTGACCATTCAGGACAACCGCGTCACCTCCATTGCCCCGGCCTATTACAATACCGTGCCGAAAGTAGTGGCCAACGAGGTGGCCTTGCCGGGCATTTCCCAAGTGGAAAATAGCGATCCTGGAGTGATCCTGAAGACCCTGTGGTTCGAGCGCTACGGCGGCTCGGGTTCCCTGCGTGCCTACAATGTGGAGGGCCGGATCCTGATCGAATACCTCGGCAACCTGCGCAAAGGCCAGGACATTTTTGAATCCCTGGGCACGGACATTGTGGAGATCGTGCGGGTGCCCACCCCTACCTACGTGACGGTGCCTGTGGGAGAGGAAATCCGGCCGCACACCGGCGAAACCCAACTCATTCCCTCTCCCAAGCTCGTCAGCAACCCGGGCAAGCCCTACTACGGCACCACCGCCAGGTTGGATGGCTCGCAGGTTTTCCATGCGGAACGCGAAACCGGCAGCCCGAATATTCCGGAAGATGGGGCACCCTCCTCATCCGAGGCCTACGGCAAGGTGGTCTTCTACTGGCTGGAGGAAGGGAAATTCAGCATGCGCTGGCCCGTCTTCCAGAACCGCTACTGGCAGCGCTGGCCGGTCGGGGTGGAGCAGTATGCCCACAACACGGTGCCTTCCACGGGAAGCAATGCGGATACGGCGGTTCAATTCACCTCCGGCATCCTGCCTACCATTGTCTTCCAGGACGACGCGGCAGAAGCCGAAGCCCGGCTGGACATCCAGACCCAGCGGCTGCTGGTCGGCTTCACCTCCGCTCCGGATGGGTTGAACCGTTCCCTGCTCAAGTTTTCCGCCAACGGGAAAGTCTGGTATGTGCGCCTCTACACCCAGTCCGCCAGCCGCGCCGGTTACCAGGAGGGCAATGGCGACCCCAGCCAGATGAGCGCTGCGGCCACCGTGGGCCAACGCCTCAGTCCGCCGCCGGACTTCAGCCCGCCAGGGGGCGGCCAGGTCGTCCATTATGAGACAGCGGGCTACGTCGCAAGCGGCACCTGCTACCAGCCGCAGGCCTACATCAGCCCGATTGCCTCCGGAGTGGCTGCCGCCGCAGCCGGAGCCATCATTCCCGTCAATACCGTGCCGTCCAACCAGTTGGAAGTCTGGTGGTTCCGGAAGATGGTGCCTCCGAGCGATGATTTCGAGCCATTTTACATTCCATCCAAGATCGCACGCTACAGCGTCAGCTTCCCTGCCACGACCACGCCACAAATCGTCATCGCGCAGGGCATCGGCACCGGAGATCTGCCTCCGGAAGTGGCGGCAGGCTCCATATACGTCCAGAACACCAAAACGCTGACCGGCTACAATCCCAATGAGGAACATGCCACCATGATCGGCACCCGGGCCTACGCCCTGCGGGACGACCTGAATATCATCACGCCGCAGCAGTCGCAGCCCTTCGTGCTCATCTCCTATATCAATCCGCTGGACCAGCGGCCCGATATGAAAACCTACAAAGTCGTCCGCGAGGTGGATCTTGACGGCGACCGCGCGGACCCGGAGGACATCCTCTTCGACCGGCCCGTCGTGGCCGGCACGCTGCTGGTGGCTCCGTATCCGTTGCCCCTCATGCCCCTGCCGCTGAAAGACAACAAATGCGTGAACAAGGAAGTCACCCCCGCAAGTGGCCGGGACCAGCGCGCAAGCACTGCTGGCTTCGGGGATGATGTGGAGGGTGCCCGTTGGGTCGGCGGCGACACGCCGGTCGCTTGGGATTTCTTTACCATGAGAGACCGGACCGGCCTGCACTGGGTCTACCGCGGCCCACACGATGGCGCAAGCACCACCAAGCGGATTGCCATGCAATACCAGTATGTCAGCCGGGCAGGCTTTTCGGACGGCAACGGCACGGAGATCGCCCCGGGAACGCTGCTCCCCTTCCTCCGTCCCCTCAGCGGCGGGGTTCCCCAGGGTGACCCCCTGTCAGGCAAGCCTCTGACGATCAATTTCATCCCCTCCTGGCCCACCAATGCGCCAGAGTTGCGGGTGGGCGAGACCCTCGCCCTGCCAAAATTCGGCCTGCCCCAGGTGCGGGGCCAGAAGAGCGCAGAAGTGCTATACGAACAATCCAAAGCCCTCGCTACCGCGAAGCCCAGCGTGACCCTGCTCGACCCGACCAGGGAAAAGACGGTGCAACTGATTGTTAATAATCTGGACAAACTGCCGGGCTCCATCGCCACGTCTGATTACCTTGGGAAAAAGTATTTTCAGAGGCTGGGCCCGGACCTCCAGGAGCGGATCTGGTTCGATCCACTGCGCGCCCCCGACGCCACCAAGAAAGCCGGCACCCTGGTGCTCATCGGCGAGTTCAAGGACGAGATTGCCGGTGAAGATTACCTGCACCTCAATGTGCTCACGACACAGCAGATCGCGGATCTCAAGGGGCTCTGCACCGAAGGTGCCCCGGTCAAGACGAACTGGGATGCTTCCATTGATGCCATGCGCACGAGGGTGGAGACCTTCGCCGAAGACCCCGCCAAGCGCGGCGCCTACAAAGTGGAGTCATTCGTCAATGCCGGCGAGGATGAGCCGGCCAGAATCACCAATCCAGATACGGCGGTGGACAGTTATGCCCTGACCGCCACCGGCGAGGGAGCTGGCTGGGTGACCATGGTCTTCGGCAACGGCAAGGCTTTTACCCCCGAGGGCGACCCCGTGCAGGTCAAGATCTTCAAGGTGGCTCCCACGCTCTACACGGGAGAGCTGAAGGCGCTCTACAGCAAGAACCCGCTCGATGAAAAAGTCACGCTGCGGCACACCGGCGACTTCGCCGCGCGGCCTCAGGATTATGAATTCGAATGGAAATGGGCTCCCGGCACCGCCACCGCTCCGGCCACCTACACCACCAGCTGGTCCCAGCGGCTGGGCGGCCCAAACAACCTCTGGACCGTCGTGCGCAATCCCGCCGGGGCGCTGCCGACTCCAACTGAATACACCGACGCCACCGCTGCCGGTGCGGTGTTGACTTTTCCCCGCACCATCGTCATCCGCGATGCTGCCTTCAAGCCTGCCGGGGAAACCCCAGGCCTGGTGGTGAAAACGACGGCCACCACGCCGCTCGACTTCACCAGCAGCGGGGTGCCGGGCGAGATCGTCTTCAGCGCCAGCCTGGGTGAGCTGGACGGCTTGGTTCTCTATATCAACGGCAATGCCGCCGTGGCCAACCAGGCTCCTGCTGCCTTTTCCAACACGGACGCCGCCACTGGACTCGTCCCAGGCAATGGGCTTGGCAGGCAGTTCCGGGTTCCCCGCAGCTTCTTCACCGCTGGCCTGAACAAGGTGGAAGTGGCCCTCTTCACCAGCGCGGATGCCAATGCATCCGCCAATCTGGACTTCCGTCTGGATGTGACCCAGGAGCAGGACGTGGTGGCCTCGACCTTCCAGAGCGTGAGCGATCCCACCGGCAAAAACAACAACGTTGCCACAATCAGCGGAGACCCGGCCCAGCCCTTCGGCGGATCGACCTTTGTCCTGAATGACCGCTGGTATACCATGCGCTACAAACCCAGGACCGGCGTGACCAGCGTGGCCGGCACCGGCTACTCCCGGTGGATGTCCCCGCAGTTTGTGGAGGGCTGGATCAAGCGCGTGCTCCGGGATATCAATCCCTTTGAGCAGCGGGTGAAGGACATGTTCAACAACGCCATCAGCACCGACACCAGTGTGCTGACCCAGGCCGGGACCAAGTGGGAGGGGGATATCGCGCTCACTCTGAGCAACATCGAAAGCGTGGGGCTCATCGCCATCTACGAGACGGTGCTCAACCGGGCCCGCAGCATGTCCATCGACGCCAATACCAACGATCCGGACACCAACAATGCGCTCATGCTCGCCGCCGGCTACCTGAGCGACCTCTACACCCTGCTTGGCCACGAGGCCATGTCGGACGCCGCCAATCCGACCATCTCCACCGACGACACCAATGAGGCCACGGAGATCAACACGAGCCGCTTCTCCTTCGAAAATCAGGTCTCCAGCGCTCTGGATGAGGAACTGGGACTGCTGCGCGGACGCGATGCCTCCGGCACCCGGATCGATGTCTCCCCCGCCTACAACCGGCTCTACTGGAACTACACCGGTGGCATCAACGCCGGTGAGGTGCTCTACGCCACGAACTACAACGTCAAGGAAAAGGCCGGCTCCACCACGGCGGATGGGGTGATCGATGCCGCTGACGCCCAGCGCATGTATCCCCAGGGGCATGGCGATGCCTACGGCCACTACCTCACGGCGCTGAAAGGCTATTACAAACTGCTCTCCAGCCCGAACTTTTCCTGGCAGCGCCGGGCCGAGGCGGTGCTGGTGCTCGGACAAGCCGTGACGGTGGACTTCGTCGATGAACGGAAGTTTGCCGGCGACGCCGCCTCCCTGGCCGATGCCGCCGGGCAGATCTGCGCGCTGACCTACCGTCAGCAATACAAGGATGGTGAACCTGGATGGGCCCACTACCGCGACACCGCCACCGCACCGAACTCCACCGAGAAGCGCAACTGGGGCCTGGATGAATGGAGCAGCCGCGGAGCCCAAGGGGCCTACTACCACTGGGTCGTGGCCAATGCGATGCTGCCCGACGTGGACACCTTCAACACCGGGGTGGAAAAAATCGACCGCACCACGGTGCCGGAACTCAACGAACTGGCTACGACCCTGACCACCTTCCAGACCACGGTGGACAATGCCAGCGCGCGGCTCAACCCCTTGGGCCTCAGCCCGGGGGCCATTCCGTTCGATATCGACCCTACCTTCCTGGAGGTCGGCTCCACAGCGGCCATCGGTGCCAAGCCCGTTCAGGGAACCGGCCACTTCGGCCAGATCTTCGAGCGCGCCCTGAAAAGTCTCCAGAACGCCGCCGGGTCCTTCAACCAGGCCGCCCGGATGACCCGCCTCCTGCGCAGCCAGGAAAACCAGGTGGACGACTACAACACGGTGATCGTGGACCAGGAGCGGACCTACCGGAACCAGCTCATCGAACTCTTCGGACAACCCTACGAGGGAGAGATCGGGCCCGGCAAAGCCTATCCCCAGGGCTACTTCGGCCCGGACCTGGCGCATTGGTTTGTGGTGGACCGTCCCAATGCCTTGGTGGACACCACCGTCAAGGACAGCAAGACCCTTCATATCTGGCAAAATATCGATGACTTGGATTTCACCAACAAAACCATCTTTGACTTCCAGCTTTTCAGATGGCTGCCAAATACAGAAAAGGAGGTAGTTGAAGTGACCGCATACCCCAACGAATTCATTCAGTATTCCGATGTTTGGCAGGCGGGGCTGGGTGCCCGAAAGGAGACCGGCGAACTGCAGGGTGCCCTGCTCGATGCGCACCGCGCTTTCCTGGATGTGAAGGACGCCCTCTACAACGTGATCATCCTGGAGCGGCGCTTCGCACGGGAGGGGGGGCTTTTCGTGGAGGCGCTCATTGCCCATCAAAAACACCTAACCGACCAGAGTGCCACGCGCGATGCCATCATCATCACCCAGACAGTGCAGAAGACTCTGGAGGCTACCGGGAGGAATTTAGAACACGTCGCCGAGAACCTGGACGTCGTCAAAGATGCCGTCCAGGAATTCTTCCCGAAGGTCGTCGGGGTAGCAGCCGATGCGACTTCTGCTCCCCGCGGATTCGTAAAAGTTACGGCAGCCATCGGCATTGCTTTGGCTGGAGCGGCCTCGGTGGTTGCGAACAACGCCGCCAGTTTCCTGGATATCGCCATATCAGGCGAGGAAATGGCCCTGGAGGGCAGGCTGGCTGCGATTGGTTTCGGTCTGGAAGAAACGGCAGCAGGCATATGAGTTCGAACAGCTCTTCCGCGATCTTTCCACTCAGGAATACGCCCTCGCGCATCCCCTGGCAGCCTATCAGGCAGCCAACGAGCGGGTGCGCAATGTGCTGGCCCGCAGCCTGCGGGTGCTGGAGGAACGCGAGACCTTCCGCAAGCGCGCCGCCGCCGTCGTCCAGGGTTACCGGACGAAGGACGTGACCTTCCGCGTCTTCCGTAATGAGTCGCTGGAGCAATATCGCTCGCTCTTCGACCTCTCCAGCCGCTATACCTACATGGCCGCGAAGGCCTATGACTATGAAACCGGCCTGCTGGGCAGCACGGAAGGCAAGGCGCTCATCTCCCGCATTGTCGCCTCCCGCTCCCTGGGGGACATCCGCGAGGGGAACGTGCTCAACACCGTCAGCACCCTGGGGGATGCCGGTCTGGCCGGCGTCATGGCCAAACTCACCGCAGAGTATCAGGTCGCCGAAGGCCGCCTGGGCATCAACAACCCGGACATCTACAGCACGCTCTTCAGCCTGCGCGGGGAACTCTTCCGCATCCTGGATGATCGCAATCAGACGGCTGATGACGAGGCCTGGCAGCAGACGCTGGAGCAGCATTTCAAAGCTAATCTGCTGGCCGATCCCGACGCGGCCACCTGGTGCCGGAATCTGAAGAAGAGCAACGGCACGCCAGTGCCCGGAATCATCATCCCGTTTTCGACGACCATCCAGCACGGCTTGAACTTCTTCGGCCTGCCCCTGGCGGCTGGGGATCATGCCTTCTCTGCGTCGAACTTCTCCACCAAGATCCAGAGCTTCGGAGTCGCCCTGCCAGGGTATGTCGGGATTGATGAATACACCAGCGGGGACCCCAATGCCGGCTTGCCTGCCTTGGCGGATCCCGATGCCCTGAGCGCCACGCCTTATGTTTACGTCATCCCGGTGGGGACGGACTATCTGTTGGCGCCTCCGCTGGGCGACGAGAGCGTGGTGCGCAGTTGGGACGTGGAGGACCAGGCGCTTCCGCTGCCCTTCAACCTCGGCGCGAGCGCGTTCAACACGTCCCAGTTCTTCAACGCGACCGGGACCCTGAGCGGAAAGCCCTGGATCCTGCGGAAACACCAGGCCTTCCGGGCCGTGGGAGATCCCAAGACACTGCTCGGCGATTTGCCCACCGAGTTCACCAGCCGGCGCCTCGTGGGCCGCAGCGCCTGGAACAGCCAGTGGAAAATCATCATCCCAGCCTACACCCTGCTGAACAACGAGCAGGAAGGTCTGAACCGGTTTGCCCGGACGGTGAGCGACATCCGCATCTTCATGCGCACCTACAGCCACTCCGGCAACTGACCGCCACTCCGGTCCCGGCAGGCGCACGGCACGCAGCCTGCACCTGCCGGGAAACAGTCTCCTGACAAAATGACGATCCCTGAGCACCGTCCGGTCCGCTGCGGCGGGCGGCTGCCCCAGACCCTACCACCAGTTCCTGCATCAAAATGAAACGATTCCACCTGCTGCTCTTTCTCGCCTTCGCCGGCCCCCCTCGCCGCCCAGGTGCCGCCGCTGCTCAACTACCAGGGCCGCGTCGCGGTCTCCGGCGTGAACTTTGATGGCACAGGGCTCTTCAAGTTCGCTCTAGTGAATGCCACGGGAAGCACCACCCTGTGGAGCAATGACGGCACCAGCACGGCGGGCAGCCAGCCTGTCGCTTCCGTTTCGCTCCCGGTGGTCAAAGGGCTTTACTCAGTCCTGCTGGGGGATGCCTCCGTGGCCGGCATGACGGCGGTGCCCGCGTCTGTTTTTACCCGCAGCGATGTGCGGCTGCGGGTCTGGTTCAGCAATGGTTCGGGCTTCCAGCAGATGGCACCGGACCAGCGGATCGGGGCCACGGGCTACGCGATGAATGCGGCCAGCGTGGCGCTTTCGTCCGTGTATGCGACCCCGGCGGAATGGGTGGCGGCATGGGGCGATAACTCCGCCGGGGGCACCAGCGTGCCACCCGGACTAACCGAAATCGTACAGGCCGCAGCAGGCGATGGCTTCAGCGTGGTGCGGCGCAGTGACGGCTCGCTGGCAGTCTGGGGCAACAACACCAGCGGCCAGGCCACGATGCCGGCAGGCCTGACCGGCACCCGGTGGATCGCGGCCGGTTCGGCCCACGCCCTGGCGGTGCGGAGCGACGGTTCCGTGGCCGCCTGGGGGCTCAACAATCTCGGACAGACCACGGTGCCAGGCACGGCCACGGGCGTCACCCAGGTGGCGGCAGGAGATCACCATAGCATTGCCCGGAAAAGCAATGGCTCCGTCGTGGTCTGGGGCGACAATACTTTCGGACAGACCACGGTGCCTGGCACCGCCACTGGCGTCACGGCGGTGGCGGCAGGAAATGATCATTGCCTCGCGCTGAGAAGCGATGGCGCGGTGGTGGCCTGGGGCCGCAACGACTCCGGCCAGGCGACTGTTCCTGGCGGACTCAGCGGAGTGAAAGCAGTGGCCGCCGGGGCCTTTCACAGCCTGGCCTTGAAGTCAGACGGCACTGTGGTGGCCTGGGGCTGGAATCTCGGCGGACAGAGCACCGTGCCCATCACCTTGAACGGCGTAGTGGATGTGGATGGCGGATACTCGCACAGTGTGGCCGTGAAAAGCGATGGCACGGTAGTGGCATGGGGCAGTTCCGCTGGCGGCAGGACGGCGGTGCCATCCGGTTTGGGCAGTGTGGTCTCCATCTCCGCTCAGAGCGGTCACACCCTCGCCGTGCGCGCCAGCACCGTCCCCGCGGCCCTCGCCCGGCTGGACGCGGACAATACGTTCCAAGGGAGCGTAGGCATTGGCCGTGCTGCGGCAATCAACCCGTTGGAAGTGGAAGGACAAGCCAGCAAGACGACGGCGGGCAACTGGGCGGCGAATTCAGACCGGCGCATCAAGACCGACATCCAGTCCGTGACCGCTGCCCTGGAAACGCTGGAGCGGGTGCGGCCCGTCACCTTCCGCTACACGCCGGAATACCTCGCCGCGCATCCCCGGATTGAGGACGTGCCCTATTACAACGTCATCGCCCAGGAATTCCGTGAGGCTTTTCCGGATGCTGTAAAATCCAGCGGAGAACGCGGCCCGGACGGCAGTGAAATCCTCCAGGTGGACACCTATCCGGCGATGATCACCGCCCTGGCTGCCGTGAAGGAGCTGCACGGAAAAGTGAAGGAGCAGGACAAGGCGATGGAGGCCAGCAAGCAGGAGCTGGAATCCATGAAACAGCGTCTCGCGGCCATGGAACAACTCATCCGGACGCGGCCATGAAAGACCCCGGGCCCCGTGGAAAAAGAATGACCTGCCAAGCGGGAGTGCGGGGCCTCGCCATGGCCATGCTGTGGCTCCTGCTTCCCGCCGGGGCGCACGCCGCCCCCCGGACGGGCGGCTCGTTCACGATGGATGCGGAGACGTTCGACTCCGCTGGACCACCGACTACCGGGGGCACCTTCACCATGGACGCCAGCATGGGCGGCGGCCTCTTGGGCGGCTTCTCCTCCGCACCCGCCCCCGCCGTCACCCTGATCCATGGCTACATCGGCCAGGTGGGGGCCGAAAACCTGCCGGTCATGGTCACCACCACGGCGGACTCCGGCCCTGGCTCCCTCCGGCAGGCCCTCGCCAACGCCGCCATCAACCCCGGTGCCAGCACCGTAACCTTTGCCCCTGGCCTGGCCCCCATCGTCCAGGGCAGCGAGATCGTGATCACCGACCCCGCCGGCGACACCCTCGACCCCAGCGACCGGCCTACTGGCGTGACCATCGACGGCGGTCCCGGCACCAACCGGCATTTCCGGATTGATCCCGGCACCATAGCCACCTTCCAGCGGCTGAAATTGATCGGTGGCAATGGCGTGGGCAGCGGGGCCCCGCCCAACTGCGGCGGATCCATCCTCACCCAGGGCACCCTTACCCTCCGTGAGTGCACCCTCAGCGATTGCTCCAGCCCCGCTGCGGGCGGAGCCATCTGCAATGCCGAACCCGGCGTGCTCACTATCGAGCGCTGCACCCTGTCCGGCAATACCGCCCCCGCCGGCGGGGCCATCCAGCACGGGAGCCTGCAACTTCTCACCCTCACCGCCAGCACCTTCGCGAACAACACCGCAGGCAGCGAGGCGGGAGCCATCAACGCCCCGTCAGGCGGACCCCTCAGCCTCACCCACTGCACCATCAGCGGCAATGCCGTGACCACCGCCGGCGGCAACGGCGTGGGCGGCGTGCGCGGCTTCCCCGTGGGTTCCGTGACCGTGCGAGACTGCATCATCAGCGGGAATCCGGACGCCAACAGCCCTGGTAATCTGGACATCAATCCCGGCTACATCCCTCTGGGGGCCAACATCATCGGCCCCCCGCCTCTGCTTGCTCCCCTCGGCAATGGCGGCGGTCCCACGCAGACCATGGCCCTGCTCCCCGGCAGCCCCGCCCGCAACGCCGCCCCCGGCAGCACTGCCACCGCCGACCAGCGCGGCTTTCCCATCCTCGGTTTGCGGGACATTGGCGCGTATGAGGCGCAGATCGGCCCCATCACCCCTCTCACGGCGGATGAAGACACAGCACCCGGCCCGCTTGCTTTCACGGTAGGCCTGCCCGGCCCGCTCAGCGCCACCTCCAGCAACCCCACGCTCGTTCCGAATGCGGCCATCGTCATCGGCGGTTCCGGTGCCAAACGCACCGTGACCGTGACCCCCACCGCCAACCAGAACGGCACCGCCACGATCACCTTCACCGACAGCACCTCCGGGGAAACCCAGGCGTTTATCGTCACCGTCAATTCCGTGAACGACCTGCCGACCATCACCGACGTCACCAACCGCACCATCAACGAGGACGCCAATACCGGCGCCTTGGCCTTCACCATCGGCGATGTGGAAACTCCGCCCGCCTCGCTCATCCTCACCGGAACTTCCAGCAACGACTTCCTGGTGCCCATTGCGAACATCGTCTTTGGCGGCAGTGGAACCAGCCGCACCGTGACCGTGACGCCTCCGGCGAATCGGAGCGGCACTGCCACCATCACCGTGACCGTGAGCGACGGCACTGCCAACGCGGGCGACACCTTCACCCTCACGGTCACCGCCGTGAACGACGCGCCGACCATCACCGACATCGCGGACCACACCACCGACGAGGACATCCCCATCCGGGTGCTGAACTTCCTCATCGGGGATGCGGAAACCAACGCAGAATCACTGATTCTTACCGCCTCCTCCAGCAACACCACGCTTCTGCCCAACGCGAACATTGAATTCACCGGCATCAGTGCGGTCCGTGACTTGACGGTGACCCCCGCCGCCAATCAGAGTGGCACCACCACCATCACCGTCACCGTGAGCGACGGCACCTTCAGCGCGAGCGACTCCTTCCTCCTCACGGTCAACGCCGTAAATGATGCCCCGGCCATCACGGCCATCACGAACCTCACCATCCCCCAAAACGGGAACACCGGCGCGCTGCCCTTCACGATCAGCGATGCCGAATCCCCCGCGACCGCGCTGACCGTGGCCGTGACCTCCAACAACCCCAACCTCGTGCCCAACGCGAACATCACCCTCGGCGGCAGCGGTGCCAGCCGCACCGTGAGCGTGGCTCCCGCCTTCAACCAGAACGGCAATGCCGCTATCACCCTGAGCGTGGGCGATGGCACCTTCACCACTACCAGATCCTTCTTCCTCACCGTCACGGCGGCGAACATCGCCCCGACCATCAGCGACATCCCTAACCGCACCATCAACGAGGACCTGCAGGGCGCCCCGGTGGTCTTCACCGTCGGCGATATGGAAACCGACCCCGCCGCGCTGACCGTCACCGCCATCTCCAGCAACCCCACGCTCCTGCCGGATGCGAATATTACCTTCGACCCCCCGCCCAGCCCCACCCGCATCCTGAGAGTGCTCCCTGCCGCCAACCAGAGCGGCACGGCCACCGTCACCGTGACCGTGAGCGATGGGGCCTTGACCGCCACCGACACCTTCCTCGTCACGGTCCTCTCCGTGAACGACGCGCCGACCCTTAGCCCCCTCTTCAGTCAATCCATTGACGAGGACACCTCCACCGGCACGCTGCCATTCACGATCGGCGATGTAGAGTCCCCTGCGGCCTCACTGACGGTCACGGCGGTCTCCAACAATCCCGTGCTCGTGCCCAATGCGAACATTGTCCTGGGCGGCAGCGGGGCCAGCCGCACCATGACCGTGACCCCCGCCGCCAATCAGAATGGGGACGCCGCCATCACCCTCACGGTCAGTGACGGAGTCACAAGCACGAGCGACACTTTCAGCGTCAGGGTCAACGCGGTGAATGACGCGCCCACCATCACCGACATCACGAACCGCACCATCAACGAGGATGCCACGACCGGCCCGGTGTCCTTCACCATCGGCGATCTGGAAACCGACCCCGCCCTGCTGTTCCTAACTGCCACCTCCAGCAATACCACGCTCGTGCCCAATGCGAACATCGTCCTGGGCGGCAGTGGAGCCAGCCGCACCGTGACCGTGACCCCTGCCGCCAATCAAAACGGCACCGCCATCATCTCCGTGACCGTGCGCGACGGCGCCATGAGTGTCACCGACACCTTTACCCTCACAGTCACCGCCGTGAACGACGCGCCGGTCATCGGCAACTTTGCAAACATCACGGTGCCCGAGGACCAGGTCTTTGGGGGGCTGGGTCCTAACATCAGTGATGCCGAGACCGCCACCGCCGCACTGACCCTCACCGGCACCTCCAGCAACACCACGCTCCTGCCCACTGCCAACCTTGTCTTCACCATCAGCGGCAATTCGCAAATTCTGATTCCAGTCCTGGCCGCCAATCAAACTGGCTCCACGACCATCACCCTGACCGTGAGCGACGGTGCCCTGACCGCCACCACCAGCTTTGTCCTCACCGTGACCCCCATGAACGATGTGCCAACCATCACCAGCATCCCGGATGCCGCCATTCTGGAGGACGCCAGCGCTGCGCTGGCCTTCTCCATCGGCGATGTGGAAACCGCTCTGGCTGCGCTGACGCTCACCGCCACCTCCGAAAACCCCACCTTGGTGCCCGTTGGGGCCATAACCTTCAGTGGCAGCGGAGCCAACCGCATGGTGACGGTGACCCCCGCGGCGAATCTGAGCGGCTTCGCCACCATCAACGTCACTGTGAGTGATGGCACCGCCAGCAGGAGCGACTCCTTCAACCTCACCGTCACCTCTGTGAATGATGCGCCCTCCTTCACTAAAGGACCGGATATTGTGAAACCCTACTTCGCCTCGAGCCCGCCGGTGGCCAACTGGGCCACCAATATGAGTTCCGGCCCTGCGGATGAAGCCGGGCAGTTTCTCAGTTTCACCGTGACGAATAACAACAACGCTCTCTTCGCCACCCAGCCTGCCATCTTCTCCAACGGCACTCTCACATTCACCCCGTTCCAGTTCACCTCCGGCAGTGCCGTCGTCACCGTGAGGATCAATGACGGCGGCGGCACTGCCAATGGCGGCGTCGAACAGAGTGCTCCCCAGACGTTCACTATCACCATCCCCGAGCCCTCGTTCGTGGTCACCACCACCGCCGACGCCGGCCCCGGCTCGCTGCGGCAGGTGCTCCAGGATGCGGGAGCCAAATCCGGACTGGACACGGTGACGTTTGCTCCGGGTCTCGCCGGCCCTATTACTCTCAACAGTCAAATATTCATTTTTGACCCAGCTCTCGTCATTGATGCCGCCACCCTGCCGGCCGGCATGACCGTGACCGCCAACAGCGCCTCGCGGCATTTTAATGTTTCCGGGAACGTCACGATGGAGGGCCTCAAGCTGATTCAGGGCAGTTTCAGTGGTAACGGCGGTTCGATCGTCACTCAGGGCACGCTCACTCTCAAAAACTGCTCGTTCAGTGCCAACAATGCCACCGGCGGATTTGGCGGTGCGATCTACAATGGTTTCAATCAATCCGGCTCGCTGCACGCGACAGACTGCACCTTCTCAGGCAATTCCGCCGGTTTTGGGGGAGCTATTTATAATTCATCGACCAGCTCTCTGAACGCCACAAGGTGCACCTTCTCGGGGAATTCTGCCGGACGCGGTGGGGCCTGCATCACTGACGGAACTGACACGTTCACGCGCTGCACCTTTTCGGGGAATACCAGCACCCTGGGCGGCGGTGGCATTTACCAGTCGGCCGGCTCGCTCTCCGTCATCCACTGCACCCTCTCAGAGAATACCTTCAGAGGCATCGAACACCAGGGCACGGTCACCATCACCAACTCCATCGTTGCCGGAAACATCGACCGGGATGTCCGGCGCCTCGGTTCCGCCACAGCCACGACCACCGGCGTGAACCTCATCGGCACTCTCACCAGCTCTTCCCTCACTGCTGGACCCACTGTTCTGGTAGGAGTCCCGCTGCTCGCCCCCCTCGGCAATTTCGGTGGCCTCACCCAAACCCAGGCGCTCCTGTCCAGCAGCCTGGCCAGGGAGGCCGCCACCCCCGGCAGCAGCACCGCTGACCAGCGCGGTTTCCCCATCGCCGGCCTCCCTGACATCGGCGCCTACGAGGCCCAGATCGGGTTGTTCAATCCCCTCAACGCCCTGACGACGGCGGCCAACACGCCCGTCACCTCCCCTCCCTTCAACGTCGGTCAGATTGGCACGCTTGTCGTCACCTCCAGCAATCCAACGCTGGTGCCCGCAGCCAGCGTCGTCATCACCGGCAGCGGGGGCACCCGCTCCGTCACCATCACTCCTGCCCCAGGGCAGTCCGGATCCGCCACCGTCACCCTCACCGACAGCGTGACCGGGGAGACCCAGGCCATTTCCTTCACCGTCAACGCGGCTGCGCTCGTCGTCACCACGACCAATGACTCCGGCCCCGGCTCTCTCCGGCAGGTCCTGGCTGATGCCGCCTCCGCCCCCGGGGCCAGCACCATTACCTTTGCCCCTGGCCTTGGCCCCATTGTCCTGGCCAGCGAGATCGTCATCACCGACCCCGCCGGGGTCACCCTCGACGCCGGCGACCGGCTCACCGGCGTGACCATCGACGGCGGACCCGGCACCAACCGGCATTTCCGGATTGATCCCGGCACCACCGCCACCTTTCAGCGGCTGAAACTGACCGGCGGCAATGGGGTGGGCGGCGGAGCCCCGCCCAACTACGGCGGATCCATCCACACCCAGGGCACCCTCAGCCTCCGTGAGTGCACCCTCAGCGGCAACACCAGCAGCAATGCCGCCGGTGCCATTTATAACCAGGACGGCACGCTGACCGTCGAACGGTGCACTTTCCATAGCAACACCGCTGGCAGCGGCGGAGGCATCCTCCACGAAAGCCAGCAGACCATGACGGTCACGGCCAGCACCTTCACCAATAACATCGGACGCTTTGAAGGCGGAGCCATCACCGTGGGCAACTTCCGTCCTGCCACCCTCATCCACTGCACCATTGCCGGCAACGCCGTGACCAACCCCGGGGGAGCCGGGGCCGGCGGCGTGCGGGGCGGCACTCCCGGCACCCACCTTATCGTGCGGGACTGCATCATCTCCGGCAATACCGATGCCAATACCACCCCTGGCATCCCCAACCTCACCCCCGCCCCCGGCTCCACCACCGAAGGAACCAACGTTATCGGCCCCGCCGCCCTGCTCGCCCCGCTGGGCGACTACGGTGGCCCCACCCTGACCATGGCCCTGCGTCCCGGCAGCCCCGCCCGCAATGCCGCCACCACCAGCACCGCCACCAGCGACCAGCGCGGCTTCCCCATGGCCGGCATAGCCGACATCGGTGCCTACGAAGCCGGCAACAACCTGACCACCCTCCTCAACGCCCGCATTTGGGAAACCTCCGACGATTTCGACGGAGATGGTGCCAGCAACCTCCACGAACACATCACGGGCACCCAACTGGACAACCCCAACAGCATCTTCCGTCTCGTGTTTGACGGCTTCTCCATCACCTTCCCCACCGTGACCGGCCGCACCTACACCCTCCAGCGCAGCGATACCCTGGCCCCCGGAAGCTGGGTGAACGCCGGGTTTTCCACCGTAGGCGACGGGCAACCCCGCAGCTTTGATCCTGCCTTCATCATTGCCGGTGTCTCCAAGCGCTTCTACCGTTTGGAGGTGAGGTAAGTTGGAGTTCGGGCTTCAGCCCGTTTCGTTCAATTCAAAATGATTTCAAACCCCGGACGGGATACTAACGCTGCTGCGCCCGGTATTCCCGCCATTTGGCCAGCCACGCCTGGGGAGTCAGCGGGGCGGGGCCGCCTCCGGGGTGGACCTCGGCATAGGCGTCTATTTCCGCGCGCAGTTTCATCAGGTCCGGGGGGAGGTCCGGGGTTGGGAGCAGTTTGCTCAGGTCAAACAGTTCGATCCTGCCGCCGAAATGACCGCTGGCGACGAGGGTGCGGACATCCGGAGTGATTTGGAGTCCAAGGACGAAACCACGGCACTGGACCGGCGGGCGGACCATGATGCCGGTGCGGCGAT
The DNA here is from genome assembly GCA_945900785.1 of Akkermansia muciniphila. GTDB lineage: Bacteria > Verrucomicrobiota > Verrucomicrobiia > Verrucomicrobiales > V1-33 > CAIZWU01. The sequence continues at coordinate 5,912 of CAMDJM010000049.1, read as the reverse complement.
CCCAGAATCTGATTTTGTGGTCGTTCCCTCCGGTGATGAGCCAGGGGGTGCCGGGAATAAAGGTGGCAACCATGATGGCGTCATCGTGCGGCATGACCGGGCAGGCGAGGCGGCCGGAGCGCCAGTCTCAGACCTGCGCACTGTTCCCCCGGCCTCCGCTGAGGAGGAGGGTTCCGTCTTCGCTGAACTGGGTGCAGAGCGGCCAGTTGGCATAGGGAATGTCCGGGGCGGCGCGCTCACCGGTGCGCAAATCGCGGAATTCAATCCGCAAGGCGTCTCCCCGGATCGCCAGGGCCGCCGTATCCCCGTGCAGGGCGAGGTCGAAGACCTTGCCGCCCTGCAGAAAAGGAGGCATGAGGTCGCGGCCCGCCGCGCGGTCCCACAAGTGAGCGAACCCGTTGGTGCCCCAGGCGGCAAAGATGCGGCCATCCGCACTGTAGGCACAACTGCCGTTCGATAAATAGTCACCGGCAATGTCGGCCTTGGGGTGATGGAAGAGGGGGCGGACCTGGCGCGTGGCGGGGTTCACTTCGAGGCCGTTCCGCGAGCAGGTGACACCCAGCCATTCCCCGGAAGGATCCAGCGCCAGCCCCCGCGGCTCAGAAGGCAGGAGGATGGGCTCTCCCAGCCTCTTCCCCGTCATGGGGTTCCAAAACTGGACACTGCCCTGGTCATCCGCCGCTTTCAGCTCTCCGAATGGACGCCCTACCGAGGCAGATACGGCCAGAGCCAGCCATGAGGCATCCGGTGCCCATGCCGCATCTGTGATCCTGCCGCCGGGCGTGATCTCAGGTCCGGCCGCCTCTCCGGAGGGCAGGTGAAAGGCGCGGGTGCTCTGCAGCGAAATGGCAAACTGGGTGAATCCGGAGGCGGCCAGAAAGCGGCCATCCCGGGAAATTCTGGCGAGGGAATGGTCCCCCAGGGTGATGGTATGGCGGGACCAGGCGGGCCGGATATCCCAGACCCGGACCAGCCCGGGTTCCGCTGAAATAACGAAGTTTCCGTCAGCCGAGAAGGCCGTATGGGCCACATCGTTCCGGTGAATGCCGATCAGTCCCAGAAAAGCGCCATCCGGGAAGGACCATAGTTCAAGGCTTTCATCAAAACCGCCGCTGACAAATTTTGTGCCGTCCGGGCTGAAAGCGAACCCGCCCCAGCCATCTTCGTGCCGGGGAAAACTCAGGCGTTGTCCCGTCTTCAAATCCAGCACGGGCTGGTTCTGCTGGATGGCATAGCGTCCATCGGGACTGACATCCAGGAGCGGGGACTGGGCCGGTCGGGTGGAGGAAGGGGGGGCTGGCGGGAAGCTCTCCAGCAGAGCGCCGGTCAGGGAATCATGGACGCGCACTTCCTGGCCAGGACTGCCCACGACGTAGCGTTTTCCATTTTCAGCAAAGCTGGCCCGGTCTTCAGGGAACGAAGCAACGGGCGGATGGAGGAAGGTGCCGGGAACCGCCGTGTCGCAGATGCCAGTGGAGGAGGGCAGTTGGACGAGCAGCCTTTGTCCTTCCTTGTCAAAACGGAAGCGCACCCCCGGGGCAGGGAGGGGACGGGTTTCCTGGGCCTGCCATGCCCAAAGGGCGTTGCCGGCGGCGATCCACCGGCTGTCCGGGCTCCAGGCCAGCGGGGCGTCCGCAGTGCTTCCCTGACCCAGGGAAAGCGTGCCGGGGAAGCGCGCGACTGTTTTGCCCGCAGGATATTCCAGCACGACGAGTTCCCCGGCTTTCAAAAATGCCGCCAGCCATTCTCCGGAGGGAGACCATGCGGCGTGCTGGATTTCCCGGTCGTGCGGCCAGCGCGTCTCATCGCGTAAATCCCAAATCAGGGTAGAGCCGCCGTTGTCGGGTTGGTTCACCATTACCACCGGCATCGCGGGGTTCCATGCTAAATAGCGGATAGCGGGTGAGCCGGTGTCAAAGGCATGCACCGCTGTGGAGGCCTCCGTCCGCCAAGCCTCCGCCCGGAAACGGTTGGACCCGTCGCGCACTGGGTCCCGGGCCCCGAGGTCGGCGGCGTTGGCAAACCACAGGGCGGCAAGGGTTGGGTTACCTTCTTCACCGGCCTCAATGCCGGAGCGGGTGAACATATCCGCCAGAGTGAAAGTGGCAGCGGAGCGGGCGGTCTCGGCCTCCGCGAGGGCTTCATTGGTGCGCTGCACCTGGCGGAGGCTGACGATAAGCCCCGCCGTCAGCGCCAGAATGATCCCCGACACCGCGATCACCGCCGCCTTGTTGCGCCGGACGAATTTTCCCAGCCGGTAAGCGGTCGTGGGCGGCACTGCGCTGACCGTCTCGCCGGAGAGGAAACGCTGCACATCCGCCGCCAAAGCCGCCGCGCTGGGGTAGCGGCGGGCGCGTTCTTTCCGCAGGGCCATCAGCGTAATGGCGTCCAAATCAAAGCTTGGTGTATAGCCTTTAGGCAATCCCAATTGGGGCGATCCCAGTGGGGGTGCAACCTTTTGGCGGAAGGAAATCAGATTTATCAGCTTTCGGCTAAAGCTTGGACACCAACCGCGTTCCTTCCGGCTAAAGCCTGGACGCCAACCATGGTCCTTTCGGGTAAAGCCGATACACCGGCTGGGCGGATCGGGCTCTTCCTCGCGGAGAATGCGCTGCATCTCCCGCAGGCCGGTGCTGCTGAGGCGCCCCGGATCATGTGGGGGTTTGCCGCAGAGCAGCTCATAGAGCACGGCCCCGAGGGCGTAGACATCCGTGCGGGTGTCCACGTCTGCGCCGTCGCTGTCGGCTTGCTCCGGGCTCATGTAGGCGGGGGTGCCCAGCACTTGCTGCTGCCGCGTGACCAGGCCATCGCCGCCCTCGTCCAGGGTTGCCTTGGCCACGCCGAAGTCGATGACCTTCACTCCATCCGCCGCCACGAGAATGTTGGACGGCTTCAGGTCGCGGTGGATGATGCCCCTCTGATGGGCGTGCTCCACTGCCGCGCAGACCTGCAGGAACAGCCCGAGACGCTCTGCCACGGCCAGGTTTTCCCGCGTGCAGTGCGTGGTAATGGCGGTGCCCTCCACCCGCTCCATGGCGAAATACGGACGCCCCGCCGGAGTGGAGCCAGCCTCAAACACTTGGGCGATGTGAGGGTGCGTCATCATCGCCAGGCTGCGACGCTCCCGCTCAAACCTCCGCACCACCTCCTCCGTGTCCATGCCCAGTTTGATGATTTTCAAGGCCACGCGGCGGTGGATCGGTTGGGTTTGCTCCGCCTCCCACACACTGCCCATCCCGCCCTCACCAATCAATTTCACAAGGCGGAAATGATCAATCACCGTGCCCGGCTCTTCCCGCCGCGCCGCTGCCCAGCGCTCCCGGGCGGTGCCGCCCCGCGTGGCCTCCGCGTCATCCCCGCCTGCTTCCGCGTAGCCCTCCAGTAGCATCAGCACGTCTGCCAGCAGGGCAGCATCGCCCTGTGCGGCATTTTCGATAAAAGCCGCGCGCTCTTTCCTGTCAAAGGCCAGAGCGGCTTGAAAGATGCGTTCCCCCAGGGACTGCCCAGCCCCGGCGATCCCGCTGTCCAGCAGGCACTTCAGACACCTCCCGTCCGCAGAGGCAGGGGATCCACAGCGCTGGCAGGATGGTTCAGTCATGAGGTGGATGCAGTCAATTCCCGAAAAGTTCCCGCAGGTGCAGCAGCTCCTGCTCCACCGCCTCGGCTGTGGTTACCGTTTCCTGGATGGCCTCCCGCAGCATTTCCCGGTAGCGCTCGCGGAGCTTGAAGGCGGCAAAACGCACGCCCCCAACCGATATCCCCAGCGTCTGGGCTGCTGCGGAATAGTCTTCCGGGCCATCGCCGCCCAGTTGGCCCTGGAGCGCCTCAAAAACCGGTGCTTTCCCCGCTGCGCGGTAGGAATCCCCCAGCTCCGCCAGCACCCCCGCCAGCAACTGCCGGGCCCAGGCCCGGTCGAATTCCCGCTCCGGCGAGAGATGATCCATGGGCTCCAACTCATATCGCTGGGCCGCCTCCAGTGCATCAAACTCCATCATCACCCGTCCACCCCCACGCTTTTGCGCCTGCCCGCGCCGGTATTGTTCCGAGGAGTAATTCCGCAGGGCGCCCAGCAGATAACTCCGCAGCCGGCCCTGCTCCGCGCTGGCGAGGCGGATGCCGTCCGGTCTCAGCAGCCTCGCAAAAAATCCCTGGGTGAGATCCTCCGCATCTTCCGGCGAGGAAGTCAGCCGCCGCGCATAGCAATAAAGCGGATACCAATAGCCCTGGCACAACGCTGCCAGCGCCGCCGGGTCCCTCGCCTGGGCCCCCAGCACCATACTCCACCGCGTCTGCGGGAAAGCATCGCTGCTGGACGGGACCTGGGCTCCAGTGGACTTCATAGCGCAACGCAGCGGTAACAGGTTAAGCCAGGGGAATCCGCTGCCACATGGAGCGGGGCGGGTTCATGACAGGGATACCGATGGGAAGGAACGTCACTTTGCATACAGGGTTCAGGAGATTCGGAAGGTGGCGGCGGCCCTTTTGACGGCGCCGAACCTTGGCTTCGGGCGGGGAAATGGGAAATTAAATAATGAAAAATCATCCGCAGTCTGGAGCGCGGATTTACCATACGCTCCAGCTTCCTTTTGTTTTCCTTGCCGATGCCTTGTCCATTGCATGGCAGATGCTCTGGGGCGGATTTCAAATCCGCGCTCCTTTTTGGCGGCTGAAGCTTGGCCAGCAGGAGCCTTGGTTCCCTCAAAAAACGGGGGATTCCTGAGAAAAATGCTTGGAAGCGCCGCCCGCTGCCGTTAAAGAATCCGTCCTGCGCGGTGCCCGGAACCGCCCGGCCCCCCGACCCACCTTCAGCGGTTTTCCCCACCTACCCTCCTCATCCTATGCCCACAGTCACCACCAACGGAATTCAAATGTATTACGACGAGCGCGGCAGCGGCGAGCCGCTCATATGCATCATGGGCGTCACCGCGCCCGGCGGCGTCTGGGAAGCCCATGCGGCCGAATGGTCGAAGCACTTCCGCTGCATCCTAGGCGATAACCGCGGCGTGGGCCTCACGGACAAACCCGCCGGCCCCTACACCACGGAAATGATGGCCGATGACTACGCCGGATTGATGGACGCCTTGGGCATCAAGTCCGCCCGCGTCGTCGGCTGCTCCCTCGGCAGCGTCATCGCCCAGCAGCTTGCCCTGCGGCACCCGGAAAAAGTGAAATCCCTCATCCTCATGTGCACCTGGGCCCGGCAGGACCGCTATGGCCTGACCACCTGGGAACACATGATGAAATGCAAAGCCGCCTTTCGCCCGGAGGACTTCATGCACTACGTCCACATGCTCATCTTCACCAAGCCATGGTTTGACAACGACGATTGCTGGAAAGGCATCGTGGATGGCAATGCCGGGGCCGCCACCAACCCCGCCCCGCAGCCCGTCCACGCCATGGAAGCCCAGGCTGCCGCCGCCATGACCCACCACACCCTGGACCAGCTGGCTTCCATCAAATGCCCCACCCTCGTCATCGGCGGGAAAAATGACATCTTCACCCCGCGCTGGATGAGCGAGGAAGTAGCCGCCGGCATCCCCGGCGCCGACCTCCACCTCTACGACAATGCCGGCCACGCCTTCCACTGGGAATGCCTCGCCGATTTCAACCCCCGCTCCACCGCCTGGCTCCTGGCCCACTAACTATGATTGCTGGCGGGCCACGGATGACACGGATTTGACGGATAACACAGATAAGGAAATGGATTTCACTCCCACCTCCTCTCATATACCATCCGTGCCATCCGTCTTATCGGTGCCATCCGGTGCGCCAAGCACAAGCTCAATAAATCTAACTGAATGAAAGGAATCAGTCATGACAACAGGTTGAAATCATGTAGCCAATCCGGCGGCAGGAGGGAGCAATCCTTTCTGTCGAAGCCCGGGGCGGCGAACCGTCGAGCCGCAATGCAA
>CAMDJM010000048.1 GCA_945900785.1 Akkermansia muciniphila | reverse complement strand
GGCGGCGATCACGCCCGGCGGCAGCAGATTGAGGAAATCCGGCATGACCAGCGAGTCCGGACTCAGCGCCACCCCGCGCTCGTCCACTCCGGTTTTCAAACGGAAGCGTCCGAGCACCGAATCATCACTGGTTGTTAGATTGGAAAACGTGATCGCCCCGGTCTTCTGCGAACGGATCCGGAACGTCGCCGATCTCGTCTCACCCGGCGCGATGCTGGCCAACTCGACCCGCGCCGGGCTCTCCAGCAAGCCACCGCTGACGTTGTTCCCATTCAACTCCACGCTTACCAGATTCGCCACCGTGCTGGAGGTATTCAGGATCGTCACCACCGCATCGTAAGGCTCGCCGAAGCGCACCGTGCGCGGATGGGTGAAGGCCATGCTGAACTTCGGATTGCGCACCAGAATGCTCCCCGCCGCCTTGCCCGATACCGCCACGGTACCCGCCGCCAAACCATCCAATTTCGCCGCCAACTTCAGGTCCATCACATGCAGGCCCTCCTGCAAGCCTTCGACTAACAATTCCCCCTGGCCAGTGTCGCCCGCTTGCAGGCGATCCACATCATCGCTCGTGCCCGACTGGCCATCCGGTCCCACGGCCCGCACCGGCACGATGTTCTGAACCGCGCCATTCACCCGCGCAAACCGCAGCGGATCGTCGCCGGGCGCGGCGAAGGTGCCCGCCACCAGATCAGGTCCCGGCGGCAGCACCAACTCCGCCGTTAGGGAATGCACGCTGAGTCCGCTGCCCGTGGGCGCGGCGTTCTCGGTGTAAATCTGCACGCTGAAAAACTGGTTGAGGAACCCGATGTTTCCCGGAATCACCATCAGCGCTGGGATCGGCGGAATCGACAGAGCCAGCTCATTGCCATCGGCACCGTCACCGAATTGCATGTTGATGCCCTTCACCTGGAATTGCGGCATGACCGTTTCCAGTTCCTTCGGCAGGCCCACCGACTCGCTCAACTGTTGGTTGATCGACTCCGCCTGAGCCAGCCGCTCCTCCAGCTCCGCCGCCGGAACAATCTCCGTCGTCTGCCTGAAACTCGGGGCAACCACCGGGAACTTCACCGGAAACGATTTGCCATCCACCACAAACGCCACCTCGAACTCCACCGCCCGGAAATTCAAATCATCAATCTCGATTCCCCGGTCCTCGATTTCCGAAAGCGACAACGGCCGCGAAGTCACCCGCGACACCAGCACTTCATCAAACACCTTCACCGGCACCGACGAAGGCGTCCCCTCCAACAACGTCCCGTTCGTCGTCCCGTCCACCAGCCGGATCCCATCCAGCGAGTAATCCCCTGACAAATTCAAGGGCGGCAGCACCAACGCCGCATTCGCCGCCCCCACCAAGCGCCGCGCCGGAAACGAAGGCCCGCGCAGAGTCGCCTCCACAAAAGCCCCCGCCGGCACGGTCCCCGTCACGGAAATCCCCACCGACCCCGCAATCCCCTTCGGCACCGCCAACGCGGCCGGCGTCACCGTCATCTGGGCCCCGGAAACCCGGTAGTCAATAGTGGTCAGAGGCGCGGACTGCAGTGACCCAAGCGTCAACCACAACAGCAGAGAGAGGATTGCATAAATCATTCTCATGGCATCAAGGGGCAGGGATTCCGTTAAACTCGTGGATCAATTTCCATTTCAGGCCGAAAAGGGTCTGCTCATTGCGGTCCAGTTCAAAGAGCCAGGCATGCTTAAAGCGCAGCGGACCGAAATAGACCACCTCAAGGGACTCTTCCGGATTGACCCGCTTCAGAATTGGAGGACTGCCCTGGAGAGTGGGGTGGGCCGTAGGCAAATAACGGAATGCATTCGGATCATCCGAGGCAATCTCATAGGCCAGTAAAAAGCTGCGCTCGATGCGGTTGGTATTGGCGGCTTCCGAAAAATTGATCGGAGCCTTGAGTTCCTCGGCCAGGGAAATGCATGGACTTACCAGCCCATTGGTTCCTCCGACCCCGACTGAAACGTGTGCCAGCACCGCCCGCTGCACATCAGAAGTAAAAGCGTCCACGTCCACTTTTCTGAATCCACTGGGGCGCGCGGATGGACTGCCTGGAGGAGTAGCCAGAGGATTGAACTTGTCATTAAGTGCCGCCACCATGGGAGGAATACTGGCAGCCATGGCCTGCCCAGGAGGAACTCCGGGATTCCTGAAAATAGCGGGAGGCAGCTCCGCTCCGTCAGTTAGTTGGCCGATCAGCAAATTCAGCGTCGCCTGATCCAGAGTCAGTCCCCGGTAGACCAAGCGGGTCGCAGGGATGCTGGGGAAACTCAAACCAGGATGAGGCGAGAGATCCAGAAAGAAGCTCTGCAAATCACAGGAGTTGTTCCCCCGGCGTAAATCCACGGCGGGGTCGAATCCACCCAGCACGAACGAATGGCCGACCCTTGTCCCTTCCGTATCAACTCCGCGCCGGACGGTGAATAACGGGTCTCCATCGGCATCCTTCTTTTTGATATCAAGAACCTCCGGTGCCTTGGGCACGATCAGGTCCGCGCACTCAATAGGAGCGGATCCGTCTGTGGACTGGAGGCGCACCCGGAGCGGTCCGGCGGCTTGATCACTGCGGTTCATCAGTCTCACGGCAAAGCTGTAGCTGGCCTGGTAGGCGGGAGACTCCGGAAGCACTCCCAACATAAACTCCCGGCCCGGCACTCTGCGGCCGCCTACCGCACTGAAGCCACGCTGGATTTGATAGACATTTTCCTCCCGTATCCGGCGTTCCCATGGCTTCCCAGCCGCGCTCAACCCTTCCTCATACTGGCTGAAGTCATCCTCGGTGGCCGGCTGGATCCGGTCCGAGAAGAGGCGAAACGCCTTGCTGACAAAGGCATCTGCCGCATCCGCGTTTTCAGCCAGGGGACAAAGGAAGGAGGCATCATCTATTTTGGCCCGGACCAGTTGATCGATCTCCGTCACGGAGAAAGCCGGAAAGAGACTTTGGTGCCGCAGGGCCAACCTGGCAATGAAATGCTCGAAGCTGACCAGACTGCTATCATCATCAAATCCGGAAGGATTGACGCTGAAAAGTTCCTCTCTCAGGACATCCTCCGCCGCGATCATCCCCAGCATCCCACGCAGGGCCGCCTTGCCGGTCTTCTTTAGAATCTTCCGGTCATGGGTGATCAGGTAGTCGGCAAAAACGGAGCTGTTCTGAGCGTGGGCAGGATCCTTTCTCATGCGGAGCTGGGCGCTCTCCTTGAGCAGGGCAAACTCCTGATACAGAGCCCATTCATAACCCTCCGGTTCCAGCGTCGCGGACTGGGCACGCAGATTGTCGAATATCTTCGTGCGCAGGCCGGCATCGTCAATCCCTGTGTTAAAGCCATGGAGCGGGGGGAGAAAGCTTCCCTCCAGCGCCCATTTCAGCAGCAGCAATCCTCGGCCCAATCCAGCATCGCCGATGGGATCGGATCCAAAGGCTGGAGGCTTCTCAAGGGACATCACGGCCTGAAGGGCGTGTTCCCGCCTGAATGGAAAGAATGTAATGTCAGGCAACAGCTTCTTTCTCTCCGGGTTGGAGGATGCCAAGCCAGTCATCAGGGAGGCGATGACCTCAGAAGGGGTGGCAGGATGCTCGAACACGGAGGCTCCAGCGATGGGTTTGCCCTGGGCATCCCGGATCACCGTTCCCTTCAGCACATCAATCACCGCGATATCTCCATCAAACCTTCCGTCAAAGACCCGGGTAGCAGGCCCGGCTAGGGTGGAGGTGACAAAGCGGGGCAATATATAGCGCCATTTGAAAACATGACGCACATAGTTGTCATAGATCGCCGTGTCCGCAGTATCCGGAGGCTCCTCCAGTGAAATCCCGGCAGCTGTCAGGCCGTGCGGGCGCTGGAAATACCAGTTGCCACGCATCATGTCAGGGGTGTGGGCAGAACGGGCAAAATCCTCTCCTTTGACTGAAGCCAGCGAAATAAAGCTGCCTCTATCGATAAACCGGAGATCCGGCACCAGATCCACCGCCGGCTGCAAATCAGGGCCGGAAGGCAGACCGTTCACGAGTCGCTGGCCAGTTTTCCAGACGGGAAATAGCAATTCAAAATCTCGGTCGCTGGCTTTGGGGGAGAAGGCATCACACTTGGTTTGATTATTCTTCCAGAGACAGGCCCCAGAACCCTGCTCCAGGATCAATACATCATTCATGTGCAGAACCATCTGTTGGAAGAGCGGATGGGCGGCGGCCTCACCCAGAACGTCTCCGACCACTTTGCGCAGACCCTCCGCCTGGGAGGGATTCAACGGAGGAGTCACGGGACAAATCTTCTCCTTGGAGATATTCAGGTTTTCTGCGGCATCCTGGGCCGCAAGGCCTTTGACATCAGTGGGCTCACTGCCCCGGAAGATGGGGCCAATGACCTCAGTTAGGATGGAGCCTTCCGGTATGCTGATGCCTTCCACAGTGGGCAAGGCATTGCCGCCGGGTTGGGTGGCTGGGGCGGCTTCGGAATCCGGCGGACCTTCCAGGGTGAAGACGGGTTCCTGACTGATCAGGGTGGCCGGTTCCCCGGCACGCGGCACCCGCCTGGGCAGGGGAGCGACGGGCTCTGCATCACTGACGGACAGGTCCAGGCCCTTGAGCAAATAACCGACCTCATCAAAGTCCGCCTCAATGGCTGGAGCGGTGACATCCAGGGCATTGATCGGGCGGGCATTGAAAGCTTCCGGGCTGGTGAGGGCAGCAAGGTCTGGCACTACACCTGCCCCCAGGACATCCCAGGGAACGGTCAGTTGCACCTCGGCCGTGGGCTCGGTTTCAACCTGCCATTCGTAGGCCCGAACGATGCCATTGGCACGGTGATGGGTCAGGCGGATATCCATCCGGAAAGCGGCTGCGGTCATGGCGATCCTGACAGACTCAGGCAGTGCAGTGCTTCCGGCGGGATCCAAGCGGTAGACGCGCATCTCCGTGGATTTGGCCCCGAGCGGCTCGACAATCACGGAGCGCAAATCGAGGAGGGCGCTTTTTGCCTCGTCTACGACAAAATCTGCCAGTTGCCCTCCCAGGCTACGGCCTGAAAAAGCCACGCTTGGCGCGCCCTTTCCAAGGGTGTCATGCCCACCGATGACGACCTGAACAAACTCCAGCTTGGGAGCATTCTCACTAAATTCATTATCCTCAGGCGTATTCCGGGGGGGCAGGCGTGGCAGGGGCGCCCCTGCGGCGGCGATGGTGACCGGCGTGGTGACCGTCGCCTGGGCCCCGTCGTCGTCAGTTACGGTCAGCGAAACGTTGTAAGTTCCCGCCGCAGCAAAGGCATGGGTCAGGAGGAACGCGTCACCGCTCACCGTTTGAGCAGCATCCTGGAAATTCCACCGGTAGGTTAGTCCGTCATCGGCCCCGGGGTCCGTGGCCACCGCGATCAGGCGCACCGGTGAACCGGCCACGAGGGTGCCTTCCGTGCGCACCACGGGCACTGGCGGGCGATTGGCCACCGTAATCTGAGCTGAGGCCACCGCTCCAGGATGGGTGGTGCCGGGATAGCCCACCGCGCAGGTCACCGTGTAGGTGCCATTTTCCGCAAAGGCGTGCTGCCCCTCCGGACCGCTGACAAATCCTCCGTCGCCTGTGTCCCATATGACACTGGGGGTCGCACCGGCCGGGGCGTTGTTGATGAACACAGAGAGTCCAACCGCCGTGCCTTCATCCGCCGCCGCTGGAACGGTGAGCTGGAGTTGCGGCTGCTGGGAGGAATTCAGCGACCCCAGCAGGATATCCCGCGTCATTTTGAAAAAATCCTGATTCAGCAGCATTCCGGCGTGGCTGAACTGCACGTCTGTATTATGGCGGGGATCCGGGCTGACCAGCGGCAGCATCACAGTGCCAGGGGCATTGAGACTTTGCGGGGAGCCGAAGGCCCGCGTCTGACTGAGCAGTGGGACCGTGCCATCTCCCACACCCCGGTCTACTTCCACCCCATATTCCAGCCGGTAGCTGGCACCGGTGGGAAACTGCGCCTGGGCTTCCGTTAATTGAATCACATCCGAAGAACCAATCTGCTCGCTGTCTTCAAATTCCACGGGCGGCAGACTCAGGGCCAGATCCGGTGGGGCGACCGTCGGGATCAGGCGGGGCATCAACCTCAGACGGGAAATCGTCTCCGGTTTCCGCATGGCGGACACAATATGGAAAATCCGCGCCCCATCCCGCGTTCCCCGCCAATCATCCTGGGTATCCTGCCCGGATCCACGGTGGAACTGTTCATTCGCATTCGAAATCGGGCGGGGGGGCACCAAATTCGGATCGTAAACAAACTGGCCATCGAGCGCGGTGCGGTATTGTGTATAACCCAAGGTTTGATAGGAAAGACCATCTCCATCCGCATCCCAGCCCCGCTCAACCACCGGGCGTCCCCCTAGCTTAAAATACTGTTCGCTCGGCATCAACTGATGCAGCGCCGGCATGTGGCGCGAGATCTTTTTCGAAAGATCCAGCCCTACGGAAAAGTTCAGGGCGAATTCTCCCATGTCCCCAGTCTTCAGGGTATTCACTGCCTTCGGCGCACCCAACCAAGGCGAGCAGGCGGAAATGAAGGTGCCGACCTGCCCCGGGTGAACCATCATGTAGCGGCGGGAAACCAAGCCACCCATGCTATGCGCGATCAGATCCACCTGACGGACATCAGGATTGGTCTCCTTGATCAGTTCCACATATTCTGCCAGCCGCTCCGCGTTCTTCGCACAGTCCAGCCGCCAGTCGTAGGGAAAAGGATAAAGATCCGGCAGCGTTTCCAGCGAGGTGCGGTCGGGTTTGCCTTTGGAAGAAAAGAGATTTTCCTTGCTATTCCGGTCGTATTCATATTCACGGTAGCCCAGTTCCTCCCGCAGGTATTTCAGGAGCGGCTCCTGCACCTCGCTGACCTCGTTATCAAAGAAACTGATATTCCTCAGTACATCGCTCGCTACCACCAGCTTTTCGCTGGTTCCATCAGGTTTTAAAGCAAGGTCGGAGAGGGCATTGAAATAATCCCGCACGCGCTCGTGCAACAGTCCGGTGATCCCCGGGGGAATGGTAATTGTCAGAAAGCCGCCAACGTCGATCCCGATCACGCCTTTGTCAGCCAGCAGCTTTACGCCATCCAGAAAGAGCTGGGCAGCCACATTGGGGGCACTGAGCCAGAGATCAAAATCGCGTTCCCCGCGCAACTTGCTGGCCATCACCCCGGGGACAAAAATGAGGGGATTTCTCCGGTAATCGCAAGGCAGGAGCATGCCACTGCCAGGCTGCAAGGGCCCTTCGCCAAGGGTGGGTTGAAATGGGGAAAGGAAATTACCCGCGTCAGGATTTTTGGGAGAGAGACCGATGTATAGGAATTGATCGAGCCGGATGAAGGCCCGGGCCAATTGCGCGGTCAGTGCCCTGCCCTGTTGCTCCGTCAGCGAGGCATTTACCGTAAACGGCCCTGCCAGAAAAACATTGTAGAGCGGACTGACCGGTGAATTGGACAACCGGTGCGCCTGCAACTCCACCGGCCAGGCCCCGGGAGCGGACGATTCCGTTCCCAACACGCGGGTCCGGGAAGCGGCATCCACAATCAGCCGGGGAAAAACCGTGGCAGATTCCAAGGCCGGATAGCCGCCAGCGGGGGAAACCGTACTCAGCGTCAGCGGGAGCTTCGCGGGCAAATCAGGCGGCCCCGCCGCCCCACCAGGCACCCGGCATACAACATAATAATGGTCACCGGCTGCGGGCGGCGAAGTGACGGTCACGTTATCCGGAGCCGTGCCGCCAAACTCAACCGCCGCCTTTCTCGCCTGGGCCACCACTTCTCCGGAAAGCAGCCGGGCCGCGACTCCATCGGCCGAAAGCTGGGAAATCGCCAAAGCGGTTTGTGGAGGGTCCGGAAAAGTCACCACGGAAAAACCCGGTCCGGTGAACGCGATCCGGTTCTTGCCCGAGGCAGCCACCGCCGCAAGACCCGAGGGGTCCGAAACAAAGGAGCGGACGCCACCCCCGAACCCGGCTACCCGCCCGGTAATCGCAAGGCTGCGCCCCGCCGCGTCCACTTCGAGCAGACGTTCGCTGTTTAAGGTCAGGGCATTGACCGCAGTCGCGAGCACCAGAGTCGTTCCCCCGCGCTGCACCAGCGTATTCGGGATCCCGTCGTCCGGTGGCAACGGCATTTCACCGAGCCGCCGGGGAGCCCGGGGATCGCTGAGATCCAGCACCACCAGAGCGGGGGTGCCGGCCGCGCCGGCGCGCATCGAGACCAGCGCCACATCCATCAAACGGAGCACCCCGCCCACCCGAACCGGAAGATCCGTCAGGACGGTAACGCGTTTGGGGTCTTCGCCTTCACCGAAAACAAAACTGCCCACCGCCGGATTTCCCGGTTCGCTGCCTGCCAGGATATTCCGATACACCGCAGGTCCCCCCGCAGGACGGGTGGTGATCACGCCGAGCAGGCCGCTACCGGCGAGGCTGAAATCCACCAGGCGTTCATCCCGGGTCTGGGGTGCATAGGAAAAGACGTTTCCAAAATAAGTCGCCGGAGCCCGCTGCGGCTGGGAGTTGATTTCCCCAGCGTCCGTGAAGTCGCCATCCCCATTCAAGTCGGTGCCTGCCAACCCGTTTTCCGGAAAATTCCGGCGTTGTTCTGCGGTGGCATTATGCCCCAGCGTGAATGCAGCAAGATCCACCACCTGGACGGACGTCACGTCCGCCCCCTGTTCCTGATAGACCAGGAAGGGAGGCACTGCCGCGAGCTTCACAATTTGTGAGTCCGGCGCGAAACTGATTTTCCCGCGTACCAGAGCCCGGGGCATGGCAGGGTTCGATACGTCATAAAGACGCAGCGACTTGAACCCGACCCCGTCGTTCCCATCGCTGGGCGTGCCGAATTCACTGGTAATCACCGCCAGCAGCGGTGGCGAGACCGGACCATCGCCGGGTTTTGGAATCACGGACCAGCCGGAAATCACGGCCAAATCCACCGGCAGGGCGGCGAGGCCCGTCGTAGACACGCGGCGCGGGGCCAGCGGATCATTGATATCATAAGCCACCAGATTGCCGGCCTGATTGTTGTTGGTCCGTTCGAGGGCGAACAGATAGCCGCCCAACAATCCCACGCCGCCTCCACTAGCCAAATCAAGGGGCGCGGAAGGAGGTGCCGCGAGGGTGAATCCGGCGGTAAAAGCCTGACTGCCTTCCTCATCCGGATTCTGATCGAACGCCTTGCCCGCTTCATCCGTCAGAGGACTCCCGATGGTGAGGGTCACCGGTCCGGCTTCCTTTCCGGAAAAGCGCAGCACGGCTTCCCGGCGGTCGGCGGATGGCTCCAGCGAGACCACGAAGTGACCGGCACCCAGCACCAGCCAATCAGTCTTTCCGGGCACGAAGGCAGCCGCCGGCAGAGCCTTGGTGAAGCGGAGGCGGATCTCCGGAAAGGCCTGCAGTCCTGATGCATTGGCCGCCGGGGTCATGCTCATCACCCGGGGACCGGTCTCCACGCCGCCGATGTCCGGCACCAGCGGCGGGCGGGCAAAATCCACCGCGTAGGTGGACTGGGTCCGGTTCCCGGAGGCATCCGCCGCTTCCACCACCAGCTTCACCCGCGCCGGCCGGCCGCATTTGAGAATCATCTGCCGCTCCATCCGGGTCTCCGTGCGGGGGATTACCGCACCATCGGTCAGGATCGCCTCCTCCGAAGCGATCAAGCGTCCATCAAAAGTCTCCACCGATTCCAACCGGATGGTCAGTTCCGCGATGCTGCGGTCATCACCCGCCGCCACCAGCACGGTGGCTCCGGCATCCCCGGTGGCCAACCCGGTCAAGGGCAAGCCCGGCGCGTGGGATGCCCTCAGGGAAGGTGGGGTTTCATCCACGCCCTCCGTCCCAGGTGCGGCAGGGATGACAAAAGTGAGCTTGGCCAACTGCACATTCAGGCCGCTGGTACCGCCTTCCTGCGCCGTTCCGACGAGGCGTTGCGCCAACGTCCCTATCGATCCGTTTTCCGTGGGCCGCTGGCCCGGAAACCGCGGATGGGTCGCCGATAACAACCGAGCCCCACCGGATTGCCCCACATCCATCCGCAACATGAAATGACCGGCTGGCGAGGTCTGGGACACAATCTGACCCGGCCGTAGCCGACCGGGTGCCGGAATGGGCGGTTGATCCACCGTGACCAGCGCCCCCGCCACGGGAAGAGCCTCTCCCGTGGCCGCGCCGTTGCTATCCACTTTGGTGGCCACCACCCGCCCGCCAATATTGGTGGTCGTTCCCTGGGCAATCATCACGGGCAACAACAGTTGATGAATCACAGTATCCCCCACCGAAGGAAGTCCCAGCTTGCTCAGAATCTGGTTGGGCTGCTTGATCTTTTTGAGACTGGATGTACTCAAATCGGAGAGCACCGATTTGATATCGGCGAGGAACTGCTTCTTGACGATGTCAGGAAAACTCAGGCCCTTGTAGAATCCCTCCGCCACATTTTTCAGCCGCTTGTTCAAATCATCCAACCGGGCGGCGCGCCGTGGCGCGGGGGCTGCCGGAGTGGCTGCGGCAGGATCGTCCGGCGGGGAAAACCGGGTTGTTAGTTTTCCATTGGCGAAGGCCATGGTGTCGAGCATTTCCAGCACCGGCACCCCATCCACCTCCTGCAGGCTGGTGAGGACAAAGGTGGCATCCTCGGGCCGCGTCACCCCCGGCGGCAGCACCAGCGAGGCGGGATCGATTGTGAACTCGATTTCGGAACGCGTGTCCACTTCGCTGCCGGCCTCGTGTGAGGCGATCACCCCCCCGAGCACGATTCCTTCCGTGGGCAGAGCAGCCCCCAGTGCCGTGGTCACCGACTCCTTGGTCACGGGCCGCATTTGGAAGACGGTGCGGATGGCGATGGCTTCCGGCTTAATCTCCACCGCAACACCGGTGGTGCCGGCCGTTTCGTCAGGATCCACTCCTTCATTTTCAGCTTCCAGAATCCCCCCCTGACGGAACAATCCTATCCGACCATCATCGAATTTCTGACGGGTGGCGGGAATGGTGATCCGTGTTCCATTGGCATTGACAAACGTAGCGCTGATAAGGTCAGCCACCTCCGCATTGATGAAATTGGCGAATGATCCATCAGGCTTGGAAAGCACCGTCGCGGTGCTTCCGGTATTTTCGTTCACGAGTATGACGGGAACCCGCGGGTCCACGGTGCCCGGACCGCCGGTGGCGACGACTTTGGTGGTGTCGGTTCCCGGAGTATAGCCGGGAATCGCATCGATGATGGTCTGATCCGCCGGAGTCGGGCCGGCCCCTCCCGGCTCATAAATGACCAATTGCGCCCCGTCCCCGCGGGCAGCGGGGGCGGCGGTGGTAAAGGTGAATTCGCGGGATCCGGAGAGGGCGAGGTTTTGCAGATCCCGGATCCCGGCGCTAACCGTCAGGGTGTAGTCGGTGGCCGGCTCCAGGGGGTTGACCGGCAGGAGGGTGAGGATGCGGTTGGAAAGATCCAAGGTGAAGCCGGTGGGCACATCCGCCGCCGCTCCCTCCGCCCGTAGGGTGACCGGGGTGGTTCCCAGACTGGCCGGGGCGATTTTTTCGGAAAACTCCACGATGAGAGGCGTGACGCTGGCCACTCTTTCGGCTTGGTGGGCCGGCGTGGTGACCAGCACCCGCGGTGCCACGCTGCCGAGCGTCAAATCGATGGATTGAGCGCCCAGTCCCGGCGGCATGGTGACGTCGGCGGAAGCGCCATCGCCGTTGGTGGAGTTGCTGGCCAGCACCGTGCCTTGACCTGCTGGGAGAGTTAGGAAATAGCGGCCGTCCGTGCCGGTCATGCTGAGCCAGGATTGTCCGGTGACCCTGACGCCGATTCCCGTTACGGGATCCCCGCCGGCGTTGCGGACGAGGCCGTGGACCATGCCTTGGGCGGCGGGCAGTTGGACGAGCAGATATTGTCCGGGACCATCCAGCCCAGGCAGGCGGGGCGGGCTGGAGGGCTCGGCATTTGTAAGGGCGCCTGCCGCGTCACTGCGCAGGCGCTGCACCGGGGCCAGGCCGGAACCTCCGGGAAAACTGATCAGCCGGGTCAGCAGAAAATCCGCCTCCGGTGCGGCTGGCTGTGTCAGGCTGAAACCCAGCACCGCGCCGGGTGCCAGCCCTGACAAATTCAACTCAAAAACCCCCGCGATGGAAATTCCGGACTGCACCAACCCCGCGTAAGCTCCAGGATCCAGCGCCCGCAGCGAGCCGGCGGCAAACGCGCCCAGGGCATCCGGCGGCACGGTGACCCGCAGGCCTCCGGATTCCAGCACGCCACCTTCCCGCGATAAAACCGAGGCACCGGTGCCCAGCGGCGGCAGCACTTCCACATGGAGTTTGGCTTCCTTCAAATCCGCCGTCGAAAATAACAATCGTGGGCGCAGCGGGAACCGCGCGGCAGGACGTCCTTCGCCGGCGGCCCGGGCCACCACTCTTGGAAGCTGCCGGCTCAGCAACTGGGACCGGGAAACCGAACCCACTACCTCACCCGCAGCCACTTTCCGGGGGATGGGAGCCGCTATCGTCCGCCCCACCGGCCGGCGGTAGGCATAAACCGTCACATCATAGTCCGGGGTGCGCAGACCCGTGCCATCGGTTAGATCGTAAATTTCCTGCACCCCCAGCCGGAACCACGATCCGCTGGGCAGAATGCCCGCAGCGGGAGTGAAAACGGCTTCCCCTTCCCCGGTCACTGCCTCCGGGTCCAATGACGCCGCCTTTTCTGCCGGCAACGCGGAACCCACTGCAGTTACGGTTTCTGACAAATTCTGCGCTGCCCCTGGCACGAGAACGTCACCCGGATCCGGCAGGCCGGGAGCCCCGGAGCCCTCATCACGCACCAAAGCCGCCCACGTGCCCCCACTGTTCATGGTAAACGTGCATTCGTCAGGGTTCGCCGCACTGGCTGGCAGATGAGCCACCACCTTCCAGGCCAGCGCCGTCCTATCAAACTGCACAATCGTCACCAATTCCCCTGCCGCCAGCGCGTCCGAAAGCCTCAGGCGCACCTCTGCGCCTGCGGTTGGCTCCTCCGGCAGATCCAAATGAAAAGCCGCCAAAGGACTCCAGCCGAAGGCCAGCGGAAATGGCAGCACCTGCGGGCCCAGCGCGGCCAGGCGGGCCTCGCCCGGCTGAGTGAAGGCTCCCGCCGGAAACACCAGGCGGGCCGTGCCCTCCGGCACTCCGGCCAAGGCGGGATTGGTCAACGTCACCGGTTCCAGCACGGACAGCATGGCTGGAGCCCCCTGCGCCGCCAGCCACGGGCTCGGCAGCAACTTGATATCGCCCTCCGCCAGCGAAGCTTTCCGCCAGGCCGGCAGATGGCCCGGAGCGCTGAATTTCCAAAGATACTCTCCAGCCCCGGCTCCCAAGGAGACAAAACCGGAGTCCTCCACCGGCAGCTCACGGCTGCCTTGCGGTCCCGTTTCCTCCACCACCGCCTTCGACAAGGGATGACCCGTCCCTTCCACCACCCGGGTGTGCGCCAGGGCAAATTGTCCTGACGGAATCACCAACGCGGTC
Source organism: Akkermansia muciniphila (assembly GCA_945900785.1). Classification (GTDB taxonomy): domain Bacteria; phylum Verrucomicrobiota; class Verrucomicrobiia; order Verrucomicrobiales; family V1-33; genus CAIZWU01. The sequence goes on along the minus strand of CAMDJM010000048.1, from coordinate 24,921 downwards.
ACTTCCCGGGTGATCACCCCGCCATTCCCATCATCCACCGTCAGCCTGACATTTTTTGCTCCTGCCGTGGCAAAAGCATGTTCCGCCTGGGCACCTTCTGCCCGGGTGCCATCGCCAAAATCCCAGGCAAACGTCAGGGCATCCCCGTCCGCATCCTCTGCCGCCCCGTTGAACACGATCCCGGCCCCCGTTTGCCCGGAGTAAGGCCCGCCCGCATCCACCACCGGATCCCGGTTCAGCCTGCCCGCGAATTTCAATTCATACAACACCTGCAGCGAGCGGTTCCGGGAAAACGTCAAAGGCAGCCGCAGCACTTCCCCGGGTTGCCAGCCGTCCGCTCCCAGCTGGGCAGTGAGGTCAAAAAAGGGCTGCTGCCAGGGAGCCTGACCAAAACCGCCCTGGCTTCCCACCACCTGCACCCCGGCCGTGACTGGCGCACCAGCCGCCGATTTGAAGGACACCACCGCATGCACCGGTCCATTGATCCGGCGGCCACTCCCGTTCACCGCCACCACCTCCACCGTGGAAGTGAGTTCCCCCGTGGTGCGGTTCAAGGTGGAGCGCTCCGCCGAGGCGGTGGACTGCACCGCCGACTTCTCCAGCAAAGGGGCCGTCCCCTGCGCCAACAGGGACCCGCGCCCCACGCCGCAGAGGCAAATCAACAAGCACAGGACACGTTTCATAAATTCATGGGAAAATAGCTAAAGGGCAATCCGCCTGCTCCGCCGCAGCGCCATCCCGGCCCCAGCCAAAAGCAGGCTCACTCCAGGCTCGGGGATCGGCACCGTCTCCAGCACCACATTGTCCACTGCGGCTGTGGAATCCCCAAACACGCCATTGCCGTCGAGGAACTCGAAGGAAACCGTGAAAAATCCGCTGAGCGGAAGGGCCAAGTGATACCGGGTCCACCCGGCTCCCTTCGGACTCGGGCTGCTACCCAGGCCCGGAGCCGGATTCGCCACACCCCGGAAATCCACATCCTGCAGGGAAACTGCCGTATCAAACAAACCCGCCGCGAAGTCATTGCCAAAGGGAGTATTCCCCAAAAACGCGCTCAGGAACACCGTGTCCGGCGTCTGGCCCAGCCCAGCGGACGGCGACAGCGCGGTGAACATATCATAACGTAGCGTCAAAGCCGCCGTCGACGCCACCGGCACCGCCATGGTTTGGAACAGCAGCACCCGGCTTCCCCCCTGATCGGATAGCACCGCCGTCTGTCCCGTATCGAACACCGTTCCCAAGGTATTCCAGCCCGTCGTCCCCGCCGTAAACTCCCCGTTCACCACCAAATTTGCCGCCCTCCCCGGAGCCGCCCACGCCAGACCGGACAACCCCACGACCAAATAATACCAAACGTGTTGCGGGCGAACGTTGAAAAACATGACGCCACTCTTCACACAGTGGGTGGCGAATGAAAGAACAATTTATCCATCCTCCTCAGGCTGCGCAGCGCCGCCGCGACGGACGGTGCTCCCGGCAGACAGCCTCCTGAATGTGCCGTCGATTCCACCCTTGCCGGATTCAACACGCCCCGATCCCGAAACAGACGGCGGGCAGTCGGCCCTTGCGCAATCGCGGCAGGCAAGCTAAATTTATTCTATTATGTTGAGCCATGTTGTCATCTTTTGGATCAAGCCGGACGCCGCCCCCGATGCTGCGGATGTTTTGCTGGCGGGTTGCCACCAGTATTTGAAGGACCTGCCTGGGGTGGTGAATTTCCACGCCGGCAAAATGATCCCGAGTCACCGCCCGATTGTCGATCAGTCGTATCAGGTGGCGCTGAATGTGGTTTTTACCGGCAAGGCGGCGGAGGAAGCCTATCAGGTGCATCCCAAGCATCTGGAATTTGTGGATAAAGTCTTCAAAATCCTCTGTGAAAAGGCAGTCATTTATGACTTCGCCTGAGTTCCGGGGCTTGCCTCTGTGACAGAAGGGCGGGGATCGGGCGCTCCAAAACGGGAGGCTCATGGTGAAATCCGACTTTAGCCCTTGGAGTTTAAGGCGTTGCGGGGGGATTTTGTGAATAATTCTACCTTTCTGCCGGGAATCTGCCCCATCCGGGCCGGATCCGCCAGGCTGGATCCCTCTTTCATGGGACATAAGACAGAACCGGGCTCCAACCCAGATACGCTTAGGCGATGCAAATATATTCAAAAAATGATTCAAAATCAATGGCTTATGAAACATTAAAATAACACCTATGATTTGTCCCGGAGGAAAGGAAGCCGCCGGTGCGGGAAAAGCCGAAAGCCACCTGACTGATTGTGAATAATGCGGGAATAAGTGTCCAATAATGGCACTGAAGGCCAAAAAAAACCTTGTTCCACAGGGCGTTCCCCAGCTTTCCGCTTGCGTGCACTTGACAAAACCGACACGAAACAGTCCCCCATGTTTGAGTTAATCGCCACCGATCCGGAATCCATGGCCCGCCGCGGCCGCCTGACCCTCCCGCATGGCGTGGTGGAGACGCCCGCATTCATGCCGGTGGGGACCCAGGGCACGGTCAAAGCAGTGTCGCCGGGGGAGTTGGATCAGCTGGGGGCGCAGATCATTTTGGGGAATACCTACCATCTGAACCTCCGGCCAGGGCTGGAAGTGATCCGGGATTTTGGCAGCCTGCATCAGTTCAGCCGCTGGCAGAAGCCCATTTTGACCGACAGCGGAGGCTATCAGGTCTTCTCCCTGGCCAAGCTGCGGAAGGTGAAGGAGGAAGGCGTGCATTTTCAAAGTCATCTGGATGGATCGAAGTGTTTTATCGGCCCGGAAACCTCCATGGAGATTCAGGCGGTGCTGGCATCGGACATTGCGATGCTTTTTGATGAGTGCCCGCCCTGGCCCTGTGGGGAAAAGGAAGCAGACGTGAGCCTGGACCTGACCCTGCGCTGGGCGCAGCGTTGCAAGGAATGGATCCTGCGGAACGGGCCAAAAACCGACACTGGAGCACGGCAGTATCACTTTGGCATCGTCCAGGGCAGCGGCTACGCGCCGCTCCGGGAGAAGGCGGCGAAGGCCCTCGCCACGATGGAATTTGACGGCTACGCGGTGGGCGGGGTGAGCGTGGGCGAGCCGGAGGAGGAGATGATGCGCGCAGTGGAGTCCAGCACGCCGCACCTGCCGGTGGAAAAACCCCGCTACGCCATGGGCCTGGGCACGCCGCCCCAAATGCTGGAGATGATCGCGCGGGGGATTGATATGTTCGATTGCGTGCTGCCTACCCGCCTGGCGCGGCATGGCACTGCCTTCACCATGGATGGGCCGGTGCACATCAAAGGAAAGCGTTTTGAGTTTGACCACGGGCCTCTGGATGCGGAATGCTCGCATCCGCTCACCGCCGACTTCAGCCGGGCTTACATCCGCCATCTTTTCCGGGCGGGGGAAATCCTGGGATTGAGGTTGATTTGTTTGCACAATCTGCATTTCTACCAGTCCCTCGTCCGAGGTGCCCGTGCGGCACTGGAGGCGGGGACCTTTGCCGCGTATCGCGCGGCTTTTTTGTCCCGATACCATTCCCGCCCCTCAGTCCCCTCCGATTTATGATTTTCTCTGCTTTTCAATTGTTTGCTCAAGGAGCCGCTGCCCCCTCCGCTTCCCAGTCTTCCCCATTCGGACTGCTGATGCCGGTGCTGCTCATCGTGATGTTTTATTTCATGCTGATCCGCCCGCAGCAGCGCCAGGCGAAAGAACACAAGGCGCGTCTGGAAGCCCTGAAGACCGGCGATGAAGTCATCGCGGCAGGGGGCATCCACGCGCTCGTCACCAACGTCTCGGACCGCACCGTCACCCTGAAGATTGCTGATGGCGTGAAGATCAAAGTCGAAAAGACCAGTGTGGCGACCATTCTCAGCAAGCAGGAAGAAGTGCCTGTGGTATCCACCGAAGTCGTGAAATCTTAATCCGACGAGCTTTTCCCCGGCGGGCGCTACCCGTCACTCCCCTGCAACCTTTTTCCGCCGACCTTTTCGTTTTCTGACCTTATGAATATCCAAGCCACCCTGGAGCCCTTCAAAGATTACCTGCCTTACATGGTGATGGCCGTAGGGATTTTTTCCGCCCTGTTATTCATTTGGTATTTTGCGGCGGAGACGGACGACCGCAGGCGGAAAACGGGCACCACACTGGCCATCCTGTTGAGCGTGTTCAGCCTGTTCTGTATCGGACTCGGCCTGAAGTTGGGCATCGATCTTCAGGGCGGTGCCGCCTTCCTCGTCAGAGTGCAGAAGGCGGAAGGCCGTGAGGTCTCCCCGGATGCCCTGCGCAGTGCCCAGGAAATCATCGAGAAACGCCTCAATCCCCTGGGCAACAAGGACGTGACCGTAACCCCTCAGGGCAAAGATGGCCTTTATGTGGAAGTTCCTGGGCTGACCGACGATGAAATCCGTAACAGCAAAGGCACCATCGAAAAAGTCGCTAAACTGGAGTTCCGGCTCCTTTCCGAAAAAAACATCCGGGGCGGCGGCGCGCTACCGAATCCACCCGGGGATCCTGGCATCGAGCCTGGATTTACTCTGATGCCCTACGTGGATTCCAAAAAAGCCAAGGACGCCAACGGCAAGGAAATCCCCGTCCCTGAGGCCGACAAGCAAACGATGTTTGTCAAAAACCGCGCGGAAATGTCAGGAAAGAGCGTCAAGGCCGCCTTTGCCGCCCTGATGCCGGGAGCCCTCAATTATCACATCAGTGTGCAACTGCATGATGAATTTGGCGACAAGATGAGCAAACTGACTGCCGACAATCTGGGTAAACCCATGGCGATCGTGCTGGACAACGAAGTGATCTCTGCTCCCACCATCCAAGGCAGTTTCGGTTCAAATTTCCAAATCACGGGCTCCTACACCGAGGCAGACGCTAGGGAGCTTGCGAGCCAATTGGAAAACCCCTTGGAGAACCCCCTCATCGTGGAGCAATCCAGCACTACTTCCTCCGCCTACGGCGCGGAAGTGATCAAGCAAGGCCTCATTTCCGTAATCGTCGGCCTGCTGGCCACCCTGATTTTCATGATGATCTATTACCGCCTCTCTGGCATCATCGCAGTGATCGGCTTGGTTATCAACCTTCTCCTCCTCCTCGGGGCCATGCAGATCTTTGATTTCACCCTCACCCTGCCCGGCATCGCCGGGATCATTCTGACGCTGGGGATGGCCGTGGACGCCAACGTGCTGATCTATGAGCGCATGCGGGAAGAATTCGCTAGTGGAAAGAGCTTCACTGCGGCACTCAATGCCTCCTACGAAAAGGCCTTCAGTGCCATTTTCGATGGTCACATCACGACCCTGCTGACGGCCGTGATCATGATGCTGATCGCCACTGGTGCCATTTACGGCTTCGGTCTCTCCCTCACCATCGGTCTGATCGCCTCCCTCTTCTCCTCCCTGCTCATCACCCGGGTCTGCTTCCTCTGGTTGAGCAAGTTTGGCCTGCAGAAACTGACCTTCCTCAGCCTGATCTCCAACAAAAAGCTCATCGACTTCATGGGCATGCGGAAAATCTGGTTTGCCGTCTCCGGATTCCTCATCATTTCCTCCATTGCCATCGTCGCTGTGAAAGGAAAACGCGTTCTCGGTTACGAACTGCGCGGGGGCGACTCCATCAGCCTGCCGGCCGGCATTTCAGAAGAGCAGATCACCCAATCCCTAAAAGACTTCAGCGTCACCAGCGAGGGTCAGGTCTTCGATTACAACTCCCTCACCATCCAATCCCGCAAGCCCCTCGGCGGCGAGTCCTTTTTCACCATCCGCAGTGGGCCGGGCACCTCCGATGCCATCCTGGCCAAGCTTAAAAAGGACATTGCCGGCACCGATGAGGCCATGCTGAAGAAATTGACTTCATCCGATGTCCAGACCATGGGTTCCTCCGTGGGCGGTAAGATGCTGACCAATTCCATCATCGCAATTTTAGTGGGCATCCTTGGCATCTTCATCTACCTCACCTTCCGCTTCGAATCCTCCTTTGCGGTGGGGGCTATCGTCGCCCTGATCCACGACGTCATCATCGCCATCGGGGCCTGCGCCCTCGTGGAAAAGGAAATCGGCATGATCCTGGTGGGGGCCTTCCTCACCATTGCCGGATATTCTGTGAACGATACCATCGTCATCTTCGACCGCGTGCGGGAAAATCTGCGCACGCAGAAAGGCGATCTCTCTGACCTGCTGAACTTCTCCATCAGCAGCACCCTGAGCCGCACCATCATCACCAGTGGGGTCACCTCCCTTGCGGTTTTGGCCATGTATATCTTTGGCGGGAAATCGATGGCTGACTTTTCCTTCGCCATGCTCGTCGGCATGGTAATCGGCACCTATTCCACCATTTTCGTCGCCTCCCCCGTGGTGCTCTGGTGGGCCACCAAGCGCCAGTTGAACCTGCGCAAGCAGATCCTTGATGCCGATGCCGCCAAGCTCGAAGCCCTGAGCACCATGGAGCGCGAAGCCCCCGAAAAACCCGCGAAGCCCGAGAAGCCCGCCAAGGCCTGAGGCACGAAAGAGCCTCCGACATCTTGACCTGCCGGGAAAATGGTTGAACCCGTTTGTGGCATTCAAGCCGGAGTCCTGCTTGTAGACCACCAAATGCTGGGGCGACCGGCAAGCCATCGGCACTCCAAAGCGGCTGGGGTTCATCACCTTTCCCAAATATTAGGTTCAGCACTCAGCTTCAGGCAGGTCAAAATGTCTGAGCATGCGCACTCCACGGCTGAGTGAGAGACCTCGGTTTCCCATGCCCTGCCCTCTGACCATCCATGGCCTGCGCGAAATCCGTGGGTCTCCAGTCCCACTGACTTACTTGGGAAAATGACAGGCCACAGATGTCAGGCGTAAAGGACGATTATTCGTCGCCGATGCTGAACTCATCGGCGGAGAAGTCGTCATCGTCGTCATCGTCCTCGCCCAGCATGCTGGCCATGGCAGCCACGGCGGCGGCCATGCCGGCTTTTTTGCGGGCTCCTTTGAGGGGACGTGGTCCGGGATCTTCCTTCTTCTGGAGGGCCCGGCGCAATTTTTTCAGGGCGATATTCTGCAACTGGCGGATGCGCTCGCGGGTAACGCCGAACTCCTGCCCGACTTCCTCGAGGGTTTTTGGCTTTTGGCCATTGAGGCCGAAACGGGCGTCGATGATCTTCCGCTCACGCTCATCCAGGACGTCAAGGAGACCGTCGAGCTGGTCGTGCATATTGCGGTGGCTGAGAATCTCGTGCGGGGTCTGGGCGCGGTCGTCTCCAATGATTTCGCCAAATTCCGTGCTGTCGTCCTCGCTGATCGGGGCATCAAGGGAGGCTGGGCGCAGGCTGGCGGCTTTCAGTTGAGCCAGTTTGGCGCGGTCGATGCCGATTTCCTCGGAAAGTTCGTCATCGGTGGGTTCGCGGCCCAGGTCCTCGGACATGGACATGGAAACGCGGCGCATTTTGGAAATCTTGTCCACCATGTGAACGGGCAGGCGGATGGTCTTGGACTGGTTGGCCAGAGCGCGCTTGATGGATTGTTTGATCCACCAGGCAGCGTAGGTGGAGAGCTTGCCACCCTTGTTCGGATCAAAGCGTTCAACAGCTTTCATCAGGCCAATATTGCCCTCGGAGATCAAATCCAGCAGGGGCAGGCCGTAGTTGGCATAATCCTGAGCGATTTTCACGACAAGGCGCAGATTGGCTTTGATCATGTGATCCCGCGCGGCCTTGCTTCCGGCTTGGATTTTTGCAGCGAGTTCGACTTCCTGTTCGGGAGTTAACAGGGGAGTCTTCCCAATCTCCCTAAGATAGATTTTGATGCCTCCATCAAGTTCAAGATTGGCCATGGCGGTAGATTAAGATCGAAAAAGTGAAATGTTGAAAATGAATGGACCGTTATAAATTGCGAAAAAAAGACCAGCATCCTGGAGCGACACGCCGCCCGGTTTTTATTAATAAATCAGAGGCAAATGTTTGGACAATAAGAGCGGGAGAGGTGTTCAACACCTGATCCGCTCCATCGTCAATCGGGATTTGTGTTTTATGTTAATTGAACGGGTTTGCCATATTTCCCAGAGAATTAAATAAAAGCCGTGATAGTATCGAAGAGAAACCGGAAAGTGTCATTTTTTCGTGTCCAGCCTTCCAGATGGGAATGGGATAAGCAAAGCGTGTGCCTGGAGACGCTTTACATCCACCGGCACCATCAATCTGCGTTTGATTTTGCCCGGAATCCCCCGCAGCATCGCCCCCTACCCGGTTCCGGGCCCATCCCCACTTCAACCCTGACACCCATCCGATGAAAGCCACCCGATTGCTCCCGCTCGCCGCCCTCCTTTTTGGAGCCGCCTCCTTTACCACGCTCCGCGCTGAACCTGCCAAGGACGCCAAACCCGCTGCCCCGGCTGCTGCCGCTGCCCTGACAGATCCCTCGAAGTTCAACGAAAAAGCCCCGGACGGCTTCAAAGTCAAATTCACCACGACCAAAGGGGACGTCATCATCCAAATCAGCCGCGATCTTTCCCCGAATGGAGCGGATCGATTTTACAATCTCGTGAAGGGCGGTTTCTTCACCGAGATCGCGTTTTTCCGCGTTATTCCCGGCTTCATGGGCCAATTCGGCATCCATGGGGATCCCGCCGTCGCCGCCGCCTGGAAGGTTGCGAAGATCGAGGACGACAAGGTCAAAGGCAGCAATATCCGCGGGGCGATCACCTTTGCCATGGCCGGGCCAAATACCCGGACGACCCAGTTCTTCATCAACCTGGCCAATAATCCGAACCTCGACAGCAGCGGGTTTTCCCCCTTTGGCAAAGTGATCGAAGGCATGGATGTCATTAATAAAATCAACGGGGAATACGGTGAAGGTGCCCCCAATGGCAGCGGGCCGGAACAGGGCCGGGTGCAGGCGGAAGGCAATGCCTACCTGCAAAAGGATTTCCCCCGTCTCGACTACATCAAGTCCGCCAGCGTCCTCCCTGCTGATAAATAATTTTCGTGACCGGCACACCCTGCTGAAACTGAAAACCGCACCCAACTGAACCTCCCCTGCATGACTGATATCCGCATCATCCTCCACACTGACAAAGGCGACATCGAAGCCACCCTCTTTGCTTCCCAGACGCCCATGACCGTGGCGAACTATCTGAACCTCGCGAAGAAGGACTACTACAATGACATCAAGTTCCACCGCGTCATCGCCAACTTCATGATCCAGGGGGGCGATCCCACGGGCACCGGTTCCGGTGGTCCTGGCTACAAGTTCGGCGACGAATTCATCCCCGGCCTGAAGCATTCCAAGCCCGGCATCTTTTCCATGGCCAATGCCGGTCCCGGCACAAATGGCAGCCAGTTTTTCATCACCCACCTTCCGACTCCCCACCTTGATGGCAAACACACCGTCTTCGGCGAAGTGACCAAGGGCTTGGAGGTCGTCAACGCCATCCGCCAGGGAGACAGGATCAAGACCATTGAAGTGCTCGATGCCACCGATGACCTTTTCGCCGCCCAGGCGGCAAACCTCACCAAGTGGAACGCCGCCTACAAGCGCTAGGGCCGCCTTCCCTTCATTCCCAAAAACACCGGCTCCGCTTCCACGGGCCGGTGTTTTTGCTTTTGTGGCGGTGGCATCACGGCTCAGAATCCTGAAGCGGCAGGCTAAACGGGAGAGCGGCGCCATCCGGGAGGATGACGCCGCTCTGCCTGGAAGGAGTTCCGGTGTGGCAGATCAGGCCGTAGGCACGCTGGCGATGGTGGCGAGGATGCGGGAGGCAATCTGGTAGGGGCAGCCCTGGGAGTTGGGGCGGCGGTCTTCGAGATAACCTTTCCAACCGGCGTTCTTAAAGCTATGGGGAACGCGGATGGAAGCACCGCGGTCGGCAACACCCCAGCTGAACTTATCGATGGACTGGGTCTCATGGAGACCGGTGAGGCGCATGTGGTTGTCAGGGCCGTAGACGGCGATGTGCTCCTCCTTGAATTTGTCGAAAGCCGCCATGAGGCTGAGGAAGTAGGCTTCGCCGCCGGTCTCACGCAGGTAGGTGGTGGAGAAGTTGGCATGCATGCCGGAGCCGTTCCAGTCGGTGGCCCCGAGAGGTTTGCAGTGGAATTCGACGTCAATGCCATATTTTTCACAGAGACGGAGAAGGATGTAGCGGGCGACCCACATTTCATCAGCAGCTTTCTTGGAGCCTTTGCCGAAGATCTGGAATTCCCACTGGCCTTTGGCCACTTCGGCGTTGATGCCTTCGTGGTTGATGCCGGCATCGAGACAGATGTCGAGGTGTTGCTCCACGATCTCGCGGGCGACGTCGCCGACGTTTTTGTAGCCAACGCCAGTATAGTAAGGGCCCTGGGGGGCGGGATAGCCGTTTTCGGGGAAGCCGAGGGGACGGCCGTCCTGGTAGAAGAAGTATTCCTGCTCGAAACCGAACCATGAACCGGGATCGTCAAGAATGGTGGCGCGGTCGTTGGAAGCGTGGGGAGTGCCGTCGGCGTTATAAACTTCGCACATGACGAGGGCACCGTTTTTGCGGGTGGAGTCCGGGAAAACGGCAACAGGGACGAGCACGCAGTCCGAGCTGCCACCGGGGGCCTGCTGGGTCGAGCTGCCGTCAAAGCCCCACTTGGGGAGTTCTGCGAGAGTGGGGAAGGCGTCGTAGTCCTTGAGCTGGGTCTTGCTGCGGAGGTTGCGGACGGGCTGGTAGCCGTCGAGCCAGATGTATTCTAATTTGTATTTGGCCATGGTAGTTGCTGTTGTGGAGCGGGTGTTGTTGGTTCGGTCTCAGGGCACACCGGGAACCTGGGTCAGGAAGCGACCACAGGTCCCGGCGGCTTGGGTGTCGAAGTAGCATGAGCAATGCCGGGAGACGACGGAAATCTGTCACTTCAGCAAATTTTTTTCATACTTCAGGGAATTCAGGGGGAGGCTTTGGGCCAGGGGCCGGGCAGCGGCGCGGTATTTGCTGGAACCTATCAGGGTCTGGCAGCCACGCCGCAACTCCTCCCGCCGGCTGAAGGCGACGTAATTGAGGAGAGCTATTTTACCGGACCGGGATTGGAGCAGGATTTTTCCTGACGAAACAGGCCATCACCGGGGTTATTCATCCTGGATGGGCCGTGCGGCCAAATTGTTGCAGGGCGTGGAGCACGGCGAGAGCTTTGCCGCTGTCCACGGTCGCATTGGACAAAGCGAGGGCCTCCTCCCACGACGGGGCAGTGCCGGTGACCAGAAGAGCGGCGGCGGTGTTGGCGAGGACGAGTTCGCGCCGGGGACCACGGTCCGAACCATCGAGAATAGCGGTCAGGATGGCGGCGTTCTCCACCGCATCGCCCCCCTGCAGATCAGCCAGCGTGGCTGGGGAGGCGGACAGGGTAATGGTTTCCTCACGAATGCCATCCGGCTCAGCCGTCACGATGCGGGTGGGCCCCAGGGTGGAAACTTCATCCATGCCCTGCCCATCCGCCGTGGTGCCGTGGACCGCCCAGGCCCGAGTGCGGCCCAGGGATTGCAGGATGCCGGCGTAAGTGGGCGGGAGGGCAGGATCGAAGACCCCGGCGAGTTGATAGGCGGGCTGGAGCGGATTCAGCAGGGGGCCGATGATATTGAACAGGGTGCGGGTGCCTTCCGCCGCGAGGAGGCGGCGCACCGGGCCCACAGCGGCAAAGGCCGGGTGGTATTGCGGAGCCAGCATGAAGGCGGCCCCATGGCGTTTGACGCATTCCGCAAACTGATCCGGTGGCAGGTCGATACGGATCCCCAGCGCTTCGAGGACATCGGCCCCGCCACTTTTGGAAGTAATGCCCCGGTTGCCATGCTTGACGACGGCCACGCCACAGGCCGCCAGAACAAACATGGAAGTGGTGGAAACGTTAAAAAGGTTCAACTTGTCTCCGCCAGTGCCGCAGATATCGATCGCGGGACGGTCCAGGGTGGCAGGGTCCAACGGAGGACGCACCGCGTGATCGAGAAAGGCCCGGACAAAGCCGGCGATTTCCGCCGGGGTCTCCCCCTTGCCACTGAGGGCGCGCAGCAATTCAGCTTTGATTTGGAGGTCCCCGGAGGCGTCGAGGAGGATATCAGCCATGGAGCGGACGCCGGCCTCGTCGAGGGCGTAGCCAGCAGCCAGGGATTCTTGAAGGTGGGCAACAGTCATGGGGTCGGAGCGCCAGGGAAACAGGTTTTCCGGCCTGGGGCAAGCCCTTGTTCGGGCACTCCGGGCCTTGCCAGGGCTTACGCACTAAGGAAGTTAGAAGCGGTTGTTTGACCCTTCTTCGTAATTGGGAGTGCGAAACTGAGGGCATTTCCGTCAAGTTGGGGAGCTGCGGGCCAAAAGACACCCAATTTTGGATTCTGAAAAACCTGGAGGTATTGGTGGTGTGATTTTTGGTTTACGGAAAACCTGGGAATTAAGTGCGTAAGCCCTGCGGGCCTTGCTTTGGCCTTCCTGCTTTCCTGGTCTGATTTCCGCGCCGCAGGCAGAGAATGCTCAGGGCAGGAGGAGGCGCACCGTTAGGCGGATAAATTTCCGTTGGGCGTCCCGGGGAATAAGGTAGGTGGCGCTTTCAGTGCCGCTGTCCAACGCAGTGACCGTGGGCGTGGTGCCGTTGCAGGGAGCAAAAGCAGGCGGGGCATTGAGTCCATAACTTTGAGCGTGCACCTTACCCTGCATAATCACTGAAACGGCGACAAGGAAAAGTAGGAGATTTCGCATGAATGGACTATCCCGGCCCGGCCCAAAAAAAAAGCAACTCTGTTCTCTCTTCAGCAGGAAACCAGTGATCCAAGGAGAAAAAATCCATACTGTCTTATAGTCCAGTATAGCGATCAATTTGGCTGGGGGCTTCCTATGCCGCAAGGACCGCAGGGGCAGGCTGGTTCCGGCGGTTCGCAGAAAGGGTGATGACTGCTGCAATAGTGCGCCTGCCCGCCACGTTCCAGAAATGCCCGCCAACCCGGTCCCGGCTCCAAAACAACGCCGGGCGAGGCATTCTTTAAACTTGTCCAGGTTTCTCCTGATCCCATGGTCTCCAGCCCACCCATCCGTTCCTGGCTCCCTGTTCTGCTGCTGCCTTTCCTGACCGCAAGCCTGGCTTGGCCTTCAGCGTTGGAGGCGGGCACAGATACTGAGGGGCTGGCGTTTTTCGAAAACAAAGTGCGGCCCGCTCTGGTGGAGCATTGCTATCAATGCCACAGCGCTGGTGCAAAAAAGATCGGAGGCGGACTGAAGCTGGACACCAGGGAGGATTTGCTGAAGGGAGGGATCGACGGCATGGTGCTGGATCCTTCCCATCCGGAAACCGGTTTGCTCCTGAAGGCGATCCGCTATGATGACCCGGAACGCCAGATGCCTCCCCCGAAAAATGGTGGGAAAAAACTACCGGAAGCAGTGATTGCTGATTTGACCCAGTGGGTGGCAATGGGGGCTCCCTATCCAGATACTCCGGCAGACAGGAAACCAGCCCCCAGGCATCTGTGGTCCCTGGATCCCGTGCGGGAGGTGTCTCCACCACCGGTGAAGGATCAGGCGTGGCCTGCCACTATGGTCGATCGCTTCATCCTGGCGAAACTCGAAGCCGCAGGGCTGACCCCATCGGCACGGGCAGACCAGCCCACGCTGATCCGGCGGGTGACGTTTGACCTCACTGGCCTGCCCCCCACGCCGGAGGAGATTGATGCTTTTGCCGGCGATCCTGATCCTGACGCTTTCGCCAAAGTGGTGGACCGCCTGCTGGCATCCCCGCACTACGGGGAACACTGGGGCCGCCATTGGCTGGATGTGATCCGTTACGCCGACACCGCCGGGGACACCGCCGACTATCCGTTGCCGGAAGCCTGGCGCTACCGGAACCAGGTCATCGATTCCTTCAATGCGGACAAACCTTACGACCAATTCGTCCGGGAGCAGATCGCAGGAGACATCATGGCCAGGACAGGCCCCCCGGAGCGCTACGCCGAACAAGTCACCGCCACGGGCTTTCTGGCGCTGTCGCGGCGCTTTGGATATGATTCGGAAAACTATCATCATCTTACCATCCAGGACACCCTGGACACCCTGGGACAAAGCGTGCTGGGTTTGACGCTGGGTTGCGCCCGCTGTCATGATCACAAATTTGATCCCGTGACGCTGCAGGATTACTACGGTCTCTACGGGATTTTCGGGAGCACCAAATATTCCTTCCCTGGCTCCGAGGAAAAGCAGCGTAGCCGTTCCACCGTGCCGCTGGTGCCCATGCCTGAAGCGCAATCCCAATGGCGGCAGATGCAGGCGGGTTTCGCCGCGCTGGACCTGAAGCCCGCTGCGGTATTGCGCTCCCTTGATGAAATGGATGGTGATTTTGAAATGCAAAAACCAGCGGCAGGGGGCAGCAATGGAGTGCCCGTGCCGCCATGGTTATATACGGGGAAACCAGCGGTCACGGGAGCAGCGCAGAGTCCATTCCGGCACCTGTATCCCTTCGGGAGCTTTGGGATCAGTATGGCAGAAGGATCGGGCGGCAAGGCGGTTCATCAAACGTTCCATCCCACCCTAACGGGCGGAGTCGTCTACGTGAATCTGGAATTCCGGATGGGAGTCAGCAACCCCGCCGCCAGGGGCAGGCACCGGTTTACCGTCGGTGAAAATGGGCGCGTGCCCGCCGTTGGAGCGTTTATTTCAGGCAGCATTTTGTCCATTTCCGGCGCAGGGGAGGCGTTGACTCTCCCGCTGCCCAAGCCCGGCGAATGGCATTGCCTGCAACTGGCATTGGATTTGCGTGACCGCACCTTCAGGGGTTCTGTCGGTGTGCCGGGTCATACCGTGGACTTTGCCCCGAGGCCAATGGCAACTGATGCCGGGAACAGCATCAACACCGTAAGGGTGGATGCAGATGGAGCTGGAACGGATCTCCTGCCTTCCCTGGATTTTGATAACATCGGCGTGCAGGCAGAGCCGATGGCCGCAGTGTCTCTGCTGCCCTTTGGGAAAGCTGCGGAGGCACCGGCGCTGGCAGCACTGACGGCCGAATTGGAGGCCCTTGCTGGCATGGACGGTGATCTGGAAGGCCAAACGAACGGCTCCCCTCCATCTGCCCTTTGGCACCCCGGCCCCAATAGTGCCGTCAGGATTTCCACGGCATCCCAAAGCCCGTTTCAAAATATCCGGCCACAAGGCACCTTGGGAATCCATTTGCCCGCGACTGCGGACGGTGCCTACAATGGCTATGGCAACCGCCTCCCGGTCAAATGGACGCCACAGCTTGCCCCAAAATTAAATATCAGCTTCGATTTCCGCTGCGGGGACGATGCCCGGGGAAACGGCACGTGGAGATTCCACATTGGGCACACCGCCGCCACCGCCGCCGTGCAGTTGGAAATGAATAGCACCACCCTGTTCCGGCGCAGTGGCGATACTCATGAGCAGGCTGCCCCGCTGCAGCCGGGCCAGTGGCATCAGGTGCAGCTGACGCTGGATCTGAAGGCAAGGAGCTACACCGGTTTATTGGCCACCACGGAGAAAACGACCGGGTTCGCCGGCACCTTCGCCAGCGCATGGGATGGGAGCATCGACTATCTTTTCATCGACAGTGGCGGCCATGTGCATGGCGCGAAGCCGGAACTCGATACCGATAATTTCCAAATCACCACAGAAGCCCTGGCCCCCTTGGAAGCTGCCCCAGTGCCTCACGCCGGTAATCCACGATTTGCTCAGGACCAGGCCCGCATGGCGGCACTGCGGCAGCAAATCGGGCAGCGGAAGGCATTGGAGGAAAAAATCCGTCAGGATCTGGAGGCCAAACTCGCTTCCGGCCCGGTGGACATGGCCTACGGCGTCTCGGAAGGCACGCCACACGCCGCCCGGATTCAAATCCGGGGGGAGCCTGACAAACCCGGCGGGGAAGTCCCGCGGGGATTCATTCACGCGCTGGGGCAGGCAGAATTGCCTGCGGGAGCCGCAGGCAGCGGCCGGCTGGAGCTGGCCACATGGATCACCCGGCCTGACAACCCGCTGACAGCACGGGTGATGATGAACCGCCTCTGGCAATATCATTTTGGGCGGGGCCTCGTGGCCACTTCCAACGACTTCGGCACCCGCAGCGAACCACCCACCCATCCGGAATTGCTCGACCATCTCGCCCTTCAATTTATCCGCAGCGGATGGTCGCTCAAAGCCATGCACCGCCTGGTGCTGCTCAGCGCCACCTGGCAGCAGGCCAGCGCCACCGGCCCCTCCACTGCGCAGGCGGAAGCCCTCTATGCCACCTTCCCCCGGCGGCGTCTGGCGGCCGAAGAAATCCGGGATGCTATCCTGGCAGTCAGCGGTGCCCTGGATCCCGTGCCCGGCAAAGCGCATCCCTTCCCCGCGCCCCAGTCGTGGGCCTTTTCCCAGCATGGCCCATTTTATGCGGTCTATGAGCATGATAAGCGCAGCGTCTATCTCATGGTGCAGCGGATCAAACGCCATCCCTTCCTGGCGCTCTTTGACGGTGCGGACCCCAACGCTTCCACCGCCATCCGGCGGACCACCACCGTGCCCACCCAGGCCTTATACTTTCTGAACGATCCCTTCGTCCATGACAAGGCCATGAAGTTCGCGGAACGCCTGCGGGCCGCCAGCAGCGATGAGAAAAAACAGATCGAACTCGCCACCCGCCTCGTCTTTGGCCGCCTCCCGGCCGATGAGGAACAATCGGAAGCTACCGCCTTTCTAACCGCCTACCGCGAAGCGCTGGGCGCGGCGGGTGATGCTTCCCAGGCCCTGGCGGCGTATGTCCGCACCTTGTTTGGCAGCAATGAATTCCTCCACTGCGATTAACGTGATGTCCCCTGCCCTTTCCTCCTTCACCCGCCGCCACGCCCTGCGATCCATGCTCGCCGGTTCGGCGCTTTTTCCGGGGCTGCTTTCCCAGCTTCTGGCGGACTCCACTGCTTCCGATCCCCTCGCTGCCCGACCCGCGCATTTTCCAGCCAAGGCGAAGCGCGTGATCTTTCTTTTTATGAATGGCGGGGTGTCCCACGTGGATTCCTGGGACCCGAAACCGCTGCTTTTCAAAAACGCGGGCCAGTCCGTTGCGGTGGATGAATTCCAAGGCCGGAAGGGCGATTACAGGATGTTCCTGACACGACCGCTTTGGGAATTCCAACCGCATGGCCAATGCGGCACGGAGGTGAGCGCTCTCTTCCCTCACACCGCGAAATGCGTGGACGACATCTGCGTCATCCGCTCCATGCGCTCCGACCATACGAACCACTACGAATCCACCCTGGGGATGCACACCGGTTCGTTCAATTTCGCCCGGCCCAGCATTGGCTCATGGGTCAGTTATGGACTGGGCAGTGAAAACAAAAACCTGCCGTCCTTTGTGGTGCTGGCCAGGGCCACGCCATATGCGGGGAATCAAAACTGGGCCAGCGATTTCCTGCCCGGAGCACACCAGGGCACGCTGGTGATGCCTGGCCCGGAACCCATCGCCAACGTGAACCGGCGTGTGGCCAGCAACCGGCTGCAGGAACTGGAACTGCAGGCCATGGCAAACCGGGACCGCCGGCATCTGCTGACGCGTGCCGGGGATCCCATGCTGGCGGCCCGCATGAAGTCCTTTGAAACCGCCTTCGGCATGCAGATGGAAGCCCCTGACATTTTCGATCTTTCAAGGGAAAGCGACGCCACCCTGGACCTCTACGGCCTGAAACGCGGCTCCACGGATGGCTTTGGCTGGCAATGTCTGGTCGGCCGCCGCATGGCCGAGCGCGGGGTGCGCTTCATCGAACTCATCGACGGCGGATCCAGCAACAATTGGGACTCGCACGGTGACATGCAGGCCCACGCCCCCCTGGCGAAAAACGTGGACCGGCCCATCGCCGGTCTCCTCATGGATTTGAAGCAACGCGGCATGCTGGACGATACCCTGGTGGTGTGGACCACGGAATTTGGCCGCACCCCCTTCAAGGAAGCCCCCAACCAGGCCGGCCGGGAGCATCACCACTGGGTGTTTTCCTCCTGGATGGCCGGTGGCGGCGTCAAAGGCGGCACCACCTATGGAGCCTCCGATGACTGCGGCATCCGCGTCGGGAGGGACGAAGTGCACGTGCATGATTTCCACGCCACCATCCTGCACCTGCTGGGTTTCGACCACGAGCAACTGACCTACCGGCACAATGGCCGCGACTACCGCCTGACGGATGTCTCGGGAAATGTGGTCAAAGCCATTCTGGCCTGACCCTTCATCCGTTCGCCTGCTGGGGCATGACCGCGGCGGGCCCTGGGATCGCAGCGGTAGCTGCCGGGATGGCCGTGGCGGGTTTCGGACGGCGTTCGCGCTCGGCCGTTTCGCGGCGGAGGATTTTGGTTTCATCCTTGGGCCGGGACTCCTTGTCCCTGACGTCCTTTTCCTCTGGATAAGGAATGCGCCGGTGCAGGGCGGTGCGCAGAGTTTTGGCAAAGCTGTCGCGGATGCCCTTGAGGTCGCTCATCGTCAGGTCGCAGTCGTCAAGCTGACCATCCCGGATGCGGCTGCGGATGATATCGTCGATCAGGGCTTCGATCTTGGCAGGAGTCGGCTTGGAGAGGGAGCGTCCGGCGGATTCCACAGCATCCGCCAGGCTGATGATGGCGCTTTCGTTGGTGTCAGGACGGGGGCCGGTGTAGCGGTAGCTGGATTCCAGCACCTCCGGAATGTCTTCCGGCTGGGCTTTGCCCTCCGCTACAAGCTTTTTGATTTCCTCCTGCTGGTCGAGAGCGCGGCGGTAAAAGTAATAGATGAGCGAATTGCCATGATGCTGCTGGATCACACCGATGATCTGATGATTGAGCTTGTGCTTCAGAGCGAGATCCACGCCGTCCTTCACGTGAGCCATGACGACGAGGGCGCTCATGCTGGGCGTCAGGTCATCGTGCGGGTTTTCATCGCCGTGGGAGTTTTCGATGTAATACTCCGGTTTATTCAGCTTCCCGATATCATGATAGAGGGCACAGACCCGGCAAACGGTGGGATTGGCTCCGATGGCATCGGCGGCCGTCTCCGCCAGATTCGCCACCATGAGGCTGTGATGATAAGTGCCCGGGGCTTCCAGAGTCATGCGCCGCAGCAGCGGGTGGTTCAGGTCTCCCAGTTCCAGCCAGGAGACGGTGGTTGGAGTGCGGAAAATCGCTTCCATCAGTGGAAGCAGGCTGCCGGCAATGGTGGCGGTGAGCATGCCGGTGAGGAGCATGACTGGAGCTTCGGTGCCGAGCCGTTTCCAGCCCAGGGCGGAGGCAGGATTCAGCCAGATGGGCTCGATATGGCCGAGCAGCGCGCAAACCACGATCCCGGCCAGGGCAGAGTAAATGCCGGCACGCATCAGGGCACCCCGTTTCCGCAGATTCCGCGCCGCACGCACCGCTGCCATGCCGCTGGCCAGGCTGACCAGCGTGTAGTGCAGGCCCACGGAGCTATTCGTCAGCAGCGTCGCCAGCAGGGAAACATAAATTACCGCAAAAACGCCATGGGCCGGTCCCAGTAATAGCGTGAGAAGCAGCGGAGCGAGAGCGAAAGGTGCACAAAACAGCAGGAAATCCACCGGCTGGGCGTTCAACCTCACCACAAAATCCACTGCCTGCATCAGCCCCAACTGGAGCAGAATGACTACAAAAACGAGCAGGAAGCGCCCATTGCATTTATACGAAACATTCAGATGCACCCGCAGATGCACCATGGCCACCAGGATCACAGCGGCCAGACAGGCGGACGCGGTCACCGGTCCCATGGATTGGAAAAGATTCCCCGGCGGCAGGTAGCGCACCATGCCGCCGACCACGCTCAGGAAAGCCGCAAGGATGAGCCCGCGCACGAAGGGACTGCTGGACATGGCTTCCGCCCACGCACTGCGGTGCTGCTCCCGCCGCTTCTTTCCGCAGGAGAAGCCTTTACGCTGGAGTTTCTGCCGTTTTAAAAAGTGCCACATGCCATTTTGATCGTGGCGCGGGGAAACCCCTGCCACCCGCTCCATAGGCTACCGGATCCGGCATCCCCTGGAGGGACGAAATATAGAAACTCCCGCTTAAAATGCAATGATGGAATCTTGACGGTTCCCGCAGCCGGTGGCAGTGGGATGCGTCCTGCCGCATTACGGATCGTATCTTTGAAAAGAGCGTCCCGGCATTCCTGGCGGCCGGGCACTTCAAATCTCCATGAGCGGCGAACGGTTACACAATATGAAAGCGGTGGAAATGCGCACCGGTCTCAGTGCGCACCTCATCCGCGTCTGGGAAAGGCGCTACGCCGCCGTCACCCCCTCCCGCTCTGAAGGCCAACAACGCCTTTATACCGAAGCGGAAATTGAAAAACTGGATCTGCTGCGGCGCCTCAGCCACTCCGGATTGGCAATCAGCCAGATCGCCCGCCTGAGCACGGAACAACTACGCATCCTGGATGCCCGGACGGTCCTGCCTGTAACGGCTCCCGCCCCGCTGCCGAAGGTGCCCAACCCGCCGCCGCCAGCTCCCACTACCCTCATTCCAGACGCCCTCACCGCCATAAAATCCTACGACATGGCCGCCTTGGAAGCGCTGCTGGACCAGGCCATGCTTTACCTGGGCTATTCCGGGATGCTGGAAAAATTTCTCATCCCCCTGCTGCACCGCGTCGGGGCCGAGTGGGAAGCCGGTCAACTCACCGCCGCCCAGGAACACGGTGCCACCGCGCTATTAAAAGACTACCTGGCCCGCAACGTCCAGTCCATGCAACCGTCCAGCACCGCTCCGCACCTCATCGTCACCACCCCGGCCGGGCAGTTGCACGAGATGGGAGCCTCCATCGCGGCAGGTCTGGCCCGGAAATCCGGTTGGAGAGTCACTTACCTCGGCCCCTCCCTGCCCGCCGAGGAAATCGCCAGTGCTGCCATTCAAAATCAGGCCCATGCCGTCGCTTTGAGCATTCTTTACCCTGCGGACGACCCGGGGCTGCCGCACCAACTCACCCGCCTGAGGCACCTTTTGCCCCACACCATCCCCCTTCTCATCGGGGGACAGGCGGTGGCCGGTTACCGCGCCACTCTGGAGGAAATCGGAGCCCATGTCATCAGCACCATGGGCGGATTCACCATCGCCCTGGATGAAGTCCGCGCCGGACGGCGGCCCGGATCCACCCCAGCGCCACCGGAGCCTTGAGTCCGCCGCCTAACTTATTTTAACTGGAAAACCGTAATTTCAGTTGCGTCAGCGGGGAAACGTGACACAATCCGCCACTTCCCGAAAGGCGGGGAGCGGCGGTAGGAGCAATCTCCAGCTGCCTGAACCCAAGGATAACTATACTAAAATGAGCAGCATCACCGTAAACCAAAACATCAATCTCAAGGACTACCAGCTTCACGACAAAGACACCGGCAGTTCCGATTATCAAGCCGCCGCGTTGACCAAGCGCATCCTTCACCTCACGGCCCACCTGGCCACCAATAAGAAAGATTTTTCCTCCCGCCGGGGCCTCCTCCGCGCCGTCGCCGAGCGCCGCCGCCATCTGGACTACCTCCGGAACACCGCCGAAGAGCGCTACACCAAGCTCATCAAGTCCCTCGGCCTGCGCCGCTAATCCCGGCCCGCCCCATCAGACCAAGGACTTGCCAATGGCCTGAAAATCATCGATCCCGCCCGAACTTAACACTCGCGGCGGGATCACTCATTTTCCGGAAAAGGCTCTGAACGGGCCACGGATGGCACGGATTTAACGGATAGCACGGATATTTGATAAAAGTGACATCCTGTCCAGACCCTCCTCCATCCATGATTTTCCCAGCGCTCCGGCATCCGTGCCCATCCGTTAAATCCGTGCCATCCGTGGCCCGTCAGAGTATCGGTCCAGCACCTTTCCCCGCCCGTCACAATTTTCCTTACAAGAAGCAACAAAAACAAAACACATGAGCATACACACCACCACGAGCCAGGTCGGCTCCACTCCTATCATCATCGAAACCGGCAAAATGGGCCGTCTTGCCGATGGTGCCGTCACCGTCCAGATGGGTGACACCGTCGTCATCGTCACCGCCGTTTCCTCCACCACTCTCAAGGATGGCCAGGATTTCTTCCCCCTCTCGGTTGAATACAAAGAAAAAGCCGCCGCCGCCGGCAAGTTCCCCGGAGGCTACTTCAAACGCGAAGGCCGCCCCACCGAAAAGGAAATCCTCACCTGCCGTATGACCGACCGCCCCCTGCGGCCGCTCTTCCCGAAAGGTTATTTCTACGACACCCAGATCGTTGCCCTCCTCCTCTCCGCTGACGGCGAAAACGACTCCGACGTCCTCGCCATGAACGGCGCGTCCGCCGCTTGTTATATTTCCGATCTCCCCATGGCCAAGCCCTTCGGCGCGGTCCGCGTGGGCCGGATCGATGGCCAGTTCGTCGCCAACCCGACCAACTCCCAGCGCGAAATCAGCGACCTCGACCTGATCTACGTCGGTTCCGAATCCGAAGTCATCATGATCGAAGGCGGCGCCCTTGAGCTTCCTGACGAAGAGTTCATCAAAGCCCTCCACTTCGGCCACGAAGCCATCCAGCCCCTGATCAGCGCCCAGAAACAACTGCGCCAACTCTGCGGCAAACCCGTCCGCGCCTACAAACTGCTCAGCGCCCGCGAGGAACTCCTCGAAGTCGCCTACGAAGTCGCCGGCAGCCGCATCGAAGCCGCCATTTACACCCCCGGCAAAGTCGCCCGCGGCATCGCTGTCGGAGCCCTCAAGGAAGAAGTCAAAGCCGCCATCCTCGCCAAATATCCTGACGCCGGTGGTTTCGAAATCAGCCAGGCCTTCGACTACCTCCAGAAGAAAGCCTTCCGCATTTCCATCCTCGACAAGAAGACCCGTTGCGATGGCCGCGGCATTGATGAAATCCGCCAACTCTCCGGCGAAATCGGCGTCCTCCCCCGCGTCCACGGCTCCGCCCTCTTCGCCCGCGGCGAAACCCAGGCCCTCGCCTTGGCCACCCTCGCGCCTCTCGATGAAGGCCAGAACATGGACAACTATACCGGCGGGGTGGACTCCAAGCGCTTCATCCTCCACTACAACTTCCCTCCCTTCTCGGTTGGTGAAACGGGTCGTTTCGGTGGCCAGAACCGCCGCGAAATTGGCCACGGCTCCCTCGCCGAGCGCTCCATCGAGCCCGTCATCCCCGCCATCGAAGACTTCCCCTACGCCATCCGCATCAGCAGCGAAGTCATGGAATCCAACGGTTCCACCTCCATGGCCTCCACCTGCGGCGGCATCCTCAGCCTTTATGCTGCAGGCGTCCCCCTGAAGCGCGCCGTCGCGGGGATTTCCGTCGGACTCGTCAGCGAGCACGATGACAATAACAACATGACCCGTTTCCTCACCATGATGGACATCCTCGGCTCCGAAGACCACTTCGGCGACATGGACTTCAAATTGTGCGGCACCGAACTCGGCGTCACCGGCTACCAGCTCGACCTCAAGCTCCCCGGTATCCCCCTCAGCATCCTTGAGGAAGCCGTGCATAAAGCCCGCGCCAGCCGCCTCGAAATCATCAAGTTCATGAACTCGGTGATCGACGCTCCCAAGGCCATCAGCGAGTTTGCCCCCCGCATCGAGTCCACCAAGATTCCTCAGGACCGCATCGGTGAACTCATCGGCCCTGGCGGCAAGGTCATCAAAGGCATCCAGGCCGAAACCGGAGCCAAGATCGACATCGAAGACGACGGCACCGTGCACGTTTACGCCATCCGCAAGGAAGGCCTCGACGCCGCGATGCGCCTCATCCGGAACATCTTCGCCGAAGCCGAAATCGGAGCCCTCTACACCGGCCGCGTTGTCAGCACCACGGCCTTCGGGGCCTTTATGGAACTCTTCCCCGGCCGCGACGGACTCATCCACGTCAGCGAACTCGCCGACTTCCGCGTCAACAAAGTCGAGGACGTCGTCAAAACCGGCGACATCGTTACCGCCAAATGCATCGGCATCGATGAAAAAGGCCGCGTGAAAATGTCCCGCCGCGCCGTCCTCAAGGACAAAGAACGCGAACTCGCCGAAGCCGACAAGGCCAACGCCGCTCCCACGCCAGCCGCCGAAGCCGCTCCTGCCGCCCAGGAATAGCCTTGAAATAATCCCAAAGGGCACCCGGCAACGGGTGCCCTTTTTTGTTGGGAGCGCCGTCCGTCCCGGCGGCCCCATGCCATGGTTTTCAAGTGCCCCGGCGATGCGCTGCCGATGCTCAGGGGCCGCTGGGACGGACGGCGCTCCCAGCAGCAAAAGCGCACCCAGTATTAGTCACAGCCTTTGGGCATAGACCGGTCGTGCCAGCAATATCTCAAGCTTGCGTTGCAGATCGGAAACCAGAGAAGCCACGGTGTCTTCCGGCAAAGCCCCTTCAATCGTCAGCAGCACCTGAGGGCCTGATTCTTTGTAACGCACCACCACCCCATTCACCGAAATCCGGGTTCCCTCAAAGACGCCTTCCGGCCCACTGTAATCCTCCTCATCCCAGTCAAACGGCCCCTCCTCCTCGTAGACTTCGTCTTCCTCCTCTTGATCCTCCGATTCGATTTCCGGAACCGGCTGGTGAGGAACGTCAGGCTGGTAGAGGGATTCGTAAACGCCAACATCAGGATTGCATCCGTATTTATAAATCATGGCAGCTTCGGCCTGGGCTTTGGCATTTGTTTCACCGAAACGGGACAGAAATTCCTCCCACTTTTCAGGCGGAACCAACTGCTGCGGAGTTGGTTTCTCGGGGTCCGGCTTGCTGTCTGTATAATATTGCAGCGTGAACGGCAGGTGCTTCAATATCCAGAACGGCAGACTTCTCACGCCTTCCGCGCCGAAAGCATACCGCTCCCATTTTTCATGCTTGATCCTGCTCCATTGCCAGCTCTCCAGATCCAGAGACCATTGGTCCAGATTCTCCAGTAGCGGGCACTTCCCGTCTCTAACTGTGGAATCTATGAGTCCAGCGCGCACGAAAATGCTTTTCCTATCCAGACCTGATTCAGCCACGTGACTATGAATCCAGCCCGGAGATTCTCCAAAGGTT
>CAMDJM010000047.1 GCA_945900785.1 Akkermansia muciniphila | reverse complement strand
ATCCTCAAAGCAAAAACCCGGCAAGTCTCCAACCGGGTCGCCAACGCCATGAGAATGGGAGCATATGGGCAGCACCGCTCGCAGACCAGGATGGGGGAATACACCCGGCGGATGAAAGGGCGGCTGGGCAAAGCCGAAGGGATCACCGCGGGAGCGCACAAACTGGCCCGGATCGTGTATGCCCTGATCGCCACCCGGAAGCCCTATGACGAAGCGGAAGCCTTCAAAATCACCCCGCGCTCCCTCGAACGCCAGCACGTCCAACTCATCAAACAGGCCCAATCCCTCGGCTTCCAACTCGTTCCTGCTGCGTAACTTATAAATGAGTTATTCAGGAGGTTTAGTCAGGTCTGCAGGCGTGTCGATTTTGATAGCCGGAGAATACGCTGATGCGAAACGGATACGTTCACGCGTAGGTGCCGCCGCCTGAAAAGGTGAAACCTTGGGTAAGATGTCCCGTCGTTCGTTGCATGGAACCATCAACATGGACCCCACTCCCCAATATCATTTCTGCCATGAAACCTACCCCCGAATTCATCGCCCAACATTTCCCTCAACTGAAGTCTGGCAACATCCTCTCCACCCGGCGGCATTTTCTGCAACGCACGGGCATGGGTCTGGGCCTGGTGGGCCTGGCGGGTCTGCTGAAACCGGCAGAGAGTCTGGCGGCAGGCGCGCTTCCCGCGCTGGCCAAGGGAGGCCAGCCCCTGCACTTTGCATCCAGGGCCAAACATGTGATCCACATTTTCCTGGAAGGTGCGCCATCCCATCTCGACACCTGGGATCCCAAGCCGGAACTGACGCGGCTGGACGGCCAGTCCCTGCCGGGTGGCGAGGGCTTGGCCTTCGGCTCGCCCTTTAAATTTACCAGGCAGGGCCAATGCGGCATGGAAGTCAGCGAGGTCTTTCCCCATCTCGGAAAGATGGTGGACGGGATGTCTGTGATCCGGAGCATGTGGACGGACATCCCTGCCCACGAAACGGCAACCGTCTTTATTAATACCGGCTCCCTGCGCCTGCCGCGTCCCAGTATGGGCAGCTGGGCCCTGTATGGTCTGGGCACCCTGAATGAAAATTTGCCAGGATTCATCTCCCTGCGTGGGGGCAATCTTCCGCAGGGCGGGGTGACGAATTGGCAATCCATGTTTCTGCCAGGCCGTTTCCAGGGCACCAGCGTGAACACCACGGCGGGGGATGTGAGCAAAATCATCGAAAACCTGCGCAATCCCTATGTCACCCTGCCGGAACAGCGGAAGCAGCTCGATCTGGTGAAGCAGTTGGATCAGATCCATAACCGCTCGCTGGAAAATGACCGCCAACTGGAAGCGGAAATTGCCTCTTTCGAGATGGCTTTCAAAATGCAGACGGAAGCCACTGACGCTTTTGATATCAACAAGGAAACGCCTGCCACACGCGAAGCCTACGGGATCGCGGCAGGGGGGGCGCCCGGGCGCGTCAGGCCAGGAAAAAAGGGCGGGAGCAGCCCCGCCGAGGCCGGCAAACGGCTGCTGATGGCCCGGCGTCTCGTCGAGCGAGGGGTGCGGGTGGTGCAGGTCTTTATCGGCGGCTGGGACATGCATGGCAATCTCAAGGAGAACATGGAAAACCGCGCTGCAGCCATCGATCAGCCAATCGCGGCACTGCTCGCGGATTTAAAGCAGCGGGGCCTCCTGGACAGCACGCTGGTGATGTGGGGAGGGGAGTTTGGCCGCACCCCGGGCCGCGACCGGAATGGTCAGGGGGAAAGCGCCGGGCGCGACCACAATGCGCGCGGCTTTTGCGCCTGCCTGGCGGGAGGTGGGGTGAAGGGTGGTTACGTGCATGGGGCTACGGACGAAATCGGCCGCGCCGCCGTGGTGGACAAGGTGCATGTCCACGATCTCCACGCCACGGTGCTGCGCCTGCTGGGGTTTGACCACGAGAAGCTCACCTACCGCTACAATGGACGGGATTTCCGACTGACGGATGTAGCGGGAAAAACCGTGAATCAAATCATCGCTTAACTTCCCCACTGGACCATGAAAACTCCGCTTCTTCTCCTCGCTTTGGCAAGTGGGTCTGCTGGTGCCCTGGCTCAATCCGCCGAACCGCCCGCAGCCGGACAGGTTACCTTTTTTGAAAACAGAATCCGACCGGTGCTGGCGGAAAATTGCTATCGCTGCCACAGTATTTCCGAAGGGAAATCCAAAGGCGGGTTGACCCTGGATACCCGCGATGGCTGGCAGAAGGGGGGCGAAACCGGGCCCGCGATCATTCCAGGCCAGCCGGATGACAGCCTGCTTATCAAGGCCGTGCGGTATCATGACAGTGAAACGGCGATGCCGCCCAAGGATGGGAAACTGCCGGACCAGATCATCGCTGATCTGGAGGAATGGGTCCGGATGGGTGCCCCGGATCCCCGGATTGCGGCTCCAGCCGCTGCCAAAGCGGGCGGGCCAATGACGGAATCCATGAATGCCAAAGCCGCCCAGCACTGGGCGTTTCAGCCTGTGAAAACCCAACCGGTGCCGGCGGTGAAGGACACCGCCTGGCCGGCGAATCCCATCGATCATTTTATCCTCGCAGAACTGGAGCAAAACCGCCTGACGCCTTCTCCCCCAGCCGGTAAGCGCACCCTGATCCGCCGGGCCTATCTGGATTTGACCGGGCTGCCCCCCACGCCGGATGAGGTGCTGGCCTTTGTGAAGGATGAATCACCCCAGGCTTTTGAAAAGGTAGTGGACGACCTGCTGTCGCGTCCCCAGTATGGGGAACGATGGGGCCGGCACTGGCTGGATGTCGCCCGCTATGCCGACACCCGGGGCTCCACGAAGAACCGCCAGACGACCTTGAGTCCCCATGCCTGGACTTACCGGGACTACGTTATCGCTGCCTTCAATCAGGACAAGCCTTTCGACCAATTCATCCGGGAACAGATCGCCGCCGATCTGCTCCCCGGCCGGACCGATAACGCCTCTCTTGCGGCGTTGGGCTTCCTCACCCAGGGGGATCAATTCATGGGGAACCGTCAGGATATCATCAACGACCAGATCGATGTGGTTTCCAAAGGTTTCCTCGGCCTGACCGTAACCTGCGCCCGCTGCCACGATCACAAATTTGATCCGGTTCCGCAGGCCGATTATTATTCGCTGCACGGTATTTTCGATTCCTCCCGCGAACCGTCTGAAAAGCCCGCTGTGGTGGCTGCGGTGGTGGACACCCGCAGCACTGACTACCAGGAGAAACGCGGAAAAATGGTGCAGGAGGGCCGGGAAAAACTCGCCGCCGCGATGAACCGGGCGGCTTCCACCTTCAATCAGAAGGCGCGCGCGTTCATGGGGCTGGCTGGGATCGACCGGAAGTCCCCCGCCTTTTTCAGCTATCTGAAAGCCCACCATCTCGATGGACGCATCGTGCAGGATGTCGGCCGGCTTTTTCAGCAAAGCATGGGGGGCAGGGCAGGGCAGGGGCATCCCGTGATGCTGCCGCTGCGCCGCCTGATGGCGATCCGTCCTGACAATTTCAGCAGGGCTTTTCCGGCATGGCAGGCAGGCCTGTTGAAGGATACCGCAGGCCTGCACAGCAACTCCGCCATCCGCGCCGTTTTCACTGGGGCCCAGCCAAAATCCCGGGATGAAGCCCTGGATCTCTATGCCAGCGTTTTCCTGAAGGCGGACGCGGCCTGGAAGGAGGAATCTGCGGCCTGGTCCAGGGCAGGTGGGCAAGGATTTTTTCCCGGCCTGAAGGACAGTGCTCTGGAGGAAGTGCGCACCGCCGTGGCGGATCCCGCGCGTTTCATTTCCGGTCCATTGGATAGTCAATTGAAAGCGCTCCCCCGGGAGATCGGGTTCATGGCCAATGGCATCAATGCCGCGCTCGCCACCCTCGACGTGAGTCATGCCGGTTCTCCGGGTCTGGCAAATGTGCTGGAGGATGACCGGAAGCCTCACAATTCCCCCGTGCTGCTGCGTGGCCAATTGCAGAGCCCCGGGCCGGTGGTGCCACGGCAGTTTTTGGAAGTGCTCAGTGGCCCGGACCGGCAGCCCTTTACCCAGGGCAGCGGACGTCTTGAATTGGCTGCTGCGATTGCCTCCCCGTCCAATCCGCTCACCGCCCGCGTCCTGGTGAACCGGCTTTGGCTCCATCATTTCGGGGAAGGTTTTATCTCCACGCCGGATGATCTCGGTGTCATGAGCGGTCCCCCGTCCCACCCGGAACTGGTGGATTATCTGGCCGCTTCTTTCATGAAGAACGGATGGTCCCTGAAGCAACTGCACCGCACGATTTTGCTCTCCAAAACCTGGCAGCAATCCAGCGGGCCCGATCCGGAAAAGGCGATGCTTGACTCCTTCAACCGGCTCCTCTGGCGGCAAAATCTGCATCGTCTCGACTTTGAAGCCCTGCGCGACAGCATCCTCTTCATGGGGGGGCAATTGGATCTGACGATGGGGGGGCATCCCGTCAACATTGAAAGCGAGCCCTACAGCCAGCGCCGCAGTGTTTATGGTTATTTGGACCGGAATGAGATGGCGGAATTCATGCGGCATTTTGATGTGGCCAACGCCAGCCTGCCGACGGGGCGCCGTTTCCAGACCATCGTCCCCCAGCAGGCCCTGTTCCGCATGAATAGTCTGCTGGTGATCGAGCAGGCCCGGAATATCATTCAGCGCGCTGACTTCCAAGCGTGTCACAATGACACCGACCGGATGAAAAAGCTCTACGAAGTCATCTATCAGCGCTGGCCAAAATCAAGGGAAGTGGAACTCGCCACCGCCTACCTGCGCAGCCAATCCCCCCCCGGGCAGGACCCTGAATCCGGTCTATTGGCCAGTCCTGCCCAACCGCCTGCTGCTTTGACCAAGGAACAGCGGCGGGCAGCCGCACTCGAGGCATTCCGCAAAAAGAAGCTGGCTGAAAAAGCCCTCATGGATCCCAAGCAGCAGGCGGCGTCCGTAAAGGAAGCCGTGCGCGACCCGGGTGCTGAAAAAGTGGACCGGAGCCCGCTTACCCCTTGGGAAAAATACGCTCAGGTTCTCCTTATGACTTCGGAGATGGCCTATGTGGATTAGATAAAGGAGGAATAAACGGCATAAACATCCAGATAAGGGCTGCGCGCTGACGCGGATACGTAAAAACCGCTTGCGGAAATGGCGCGGAGTCTGTATTTGCCCCAAGGGCTGTCGCAGGACTGCCTGTAAATGAGCGACCTTTATGCCTATTCCAGCCTTGTCCACCCGCCGCTCCCCGGAGTGGATGCTGCTTTCCCTATGTTTAGGGCTTTACCAGACCGCCACCTTGCCGGCTGCCGAAGTGGTAATTACCCAACTGGTTCAGGATTATACGGGCAATCCGGTGAGTCCTGTCATCAATACCGTTCCGCCAGGTCTTTCCACGACCCCTGTCTACCGCAATATCGCTGGGCGAAATCAAGGGGTGCAGTCCGAAGTTGTTTTCGATAACATGCCGGCAGCACTCCCGCTTTCGACAGGTAGCGTGGCTTTCTCCGGACAGAAAATCAATGCTTTGGGGAACTACGTGCGCCTCGGAGGCACCGCAAGGAATCTCCAATCCTGCGAAGTCCTCATGGTGACCTGGGCCAAAGCGTCGGACTTTCCTGCCTTGGCAGCGGCAAATCCAGCGGGCTATCTCCACCCCATCACGCTCACTCTTCATACCGTGACCCCTGCGCACCGGATAGTTTTTCTGGCATCGGTTACAAAAAATGTCCTGATCCCATGGCGCCCGCTGGTGCAAACCAATGGCCAGCCCTGGCCCTTCAATGGCTATGCCTTCAAAACGATCTTTGATTTCACGGGCAATACGACCCTTCCAGAGCAGGTCATGATCACGGTGGATTACAACACGCAGACCTCCGGGTTTCAACCTCTGAATGCCCATGGCCCCTGGAACTCCCTGAATGTGGCAGTAGGGGCAGCTGCCCCTACAGTGGGAGAAGATGTAAACCCGGATGTCGTTCTGCGTGTCACCAGCTCGAACTGGTTTTATCCCAACAATGGGTGGACCAATATAAACGGTCCGGTGGCGCGGCTCAGGGCTACCACTGCCGCTACAAAAACGGCCCCCATGGCTCCCGGTCAATATCAGGTCACGGCCACTGCCGGTCCTACCAGCACCGAAGGAACGGGCCAGGGCATTCTCACCATCAATCCTCCAACTTTTGATACCTGGGTCCAGCAGCAGTTTACCCCGGAGAAAATTGCCTCAGGGGCGGCTGCTCCCAATGAGGATGCCGATCAGGATGGATCCAGCAATTTTGCGGAATACGCCATGGGCACCCAGCCTGGCATTTCGTCCGAAGAGTCCCCCCTCTCCATTGATGGCATTAATGCTGGTTTTACGCTGGTGCGGCCCCGGTTCCTTACCGGAGTGCGCTACATCCCGGAGGAATCCAGTGATTTAACGTCATGGAGTCCCCGGCCCCTCGCAATTATTTCCCGCACTGACCGCACGGAAACCATCCGTGTTGTAGCATCGGATGCCGGGCTGAAGTCGGGCCAGGTCTTTCTGCGCATGCGTTTCGCCCCCTAACCTCAGCGTTCGAACTGGGACGCCAAGCCAGCCGGAAATTCCGGCAAATTATTGCGGTCCCTGAGCATCCTGTCAAAAAGGGAAGGCCGGTGAATCATGCCAAGGCATTCCAAGGCTCTGTTACGGATGGTTTCCTCCTCCGGACCGCCACCCAGACCCCCGCAGCGTTTCGCCAGGATCAGCTCCGCCCAGAGTTCCGGGGCCAGGGAATGCCATTCCATCTGCCGCTCACATTCCAGGACCGCTTTTTCATAGCACCTTTCCGCCCGGTAGGCCCGGGGCAGCCTTAAAGTTCAATGGAGGCACATCCTAATTGACAGGATGGAAGGGTCCATTCTTCCGTGCAAGCTGTGCTATCAGGGAAAATGCCCGGAAAATTCAGTCACTCCCCGGGTTTTTTAATGGACACCCTGCCAGCGGTAGTGGAGAGATCCCACCTGCATGAAGGAAATCAAATTTCTATTCAACGGTCAACCCATCACCGCCCAACCCGGCACCCGCGTGGAAAAAAAGGCCCTCTACGGTTATTCCCGTTATATTGCGGAGAAGGATGGCACCGCGCTCTCCCGGGGCTATCTGGATCCGGATGGGAGGCCTGCTCCAGCGTTCGGCAATGACTCTGGTTAAGCTGGACCCGGAAGGCACGCCGGTCGAAGAGGTTATCACCGACATTGATGGCGCGGAAGCCGTCCCCGTCCCCAGCTCCTTCGATCGGGAGGCCCCACTGCTTCCCCTGCCATGGAGCGCCCTGGCTGGATTCAATGTGGCTGATGTCTATCCTCTCGACACCACCGGCTTGCCTCCAGGGCTTTACCAAACCGAATTCAACTACCGCAAATCCGTCCAACCCAAGGAAGCCCTGATCCTGGTCAAAACTGGGGAATCCTGGCTTCTCTGCGGGGTCCGCCGCAGCCCGGTCTTCGTCGGCCTCAGCGTCGCCTATTCCTTCTTCGATGCCGATGATGCCGCCGGGGATGAAGACGAGGAACTGGACTTCGCCATGATTTAATTCTGCCACATCTGTTATGCTGACTCTTCATTTGAAACACCAGGGAAAAACCGCCAGGGTATCCCTTCACACCCTGCCTGCCGCCCGGTCCAAGTCCGTGGTCTCTCTCCGCACCGCCCGGGGCGCGGTAAAATCTGTCAGGATCAGGAATGGAGTCAATCCCCGCATTAACCCCGCCGGACTCTCCGCCGAACTCCTGATCGCCGGAGACCCTGAACTGAGGCTGGAAGGAGCCGGGCAAACCGTTTTTTCGGAGGACCTCACGGCCGCCTGGTTTGATCCTGCCGCAGAGGTGCCCCGGCCGGTGGGAGATTTCCGCGAGGTGGACATCGTGTATGGGCCGGATGGTCAGGAAAAAGAACGCCGTCCCCATCTTTTCCCGGAAGCGCAATCTGGATGACCTGCATCCTGTCAAAGCTGGCAAGCGCCTGCCACTTATCCCCACCCTCACCGGATTTGTCTGGAAAGCCTCCCTGCAGATCGTGCATGAGGACGGCGTCACCCGCGACTTCCTATATCACATCGCCCGGGACCTGCACGAAAAGCAGGAAATGATGACCACCGGGGCCGGGCTCAAAGGCAATCAGCCGCTCGTCATCCGTGATGATGGCACTCCCTACCGTGGCTTCCTCCATGGTGAAATCCAGCCAGGCTCCAACCCGGATGATGGACAGTATAAACTGCTCCTGCTGCTCAGTGACCAGGAACTCAAACTCCCTCAAACCTTTGCCCCTTCCGAAGCATCACTGACGAATCACTCCTCCCTATCCGCAAGGGTCCCTATCCTTTTGCCCGGGCCGGAGCCGTCACCGATCACATCCTGCTGGGGGTAGCCACCCAGTATGAAAATGAAGTCATCCGCAAAATGACTTCCCTGCCAGCGGATCAGATCGCCAAAAGATTTCCCGGATCGGCGCCGCTGCTCGCCAACCTCAAGTATGATGGGGAGGGCGTTTTTCTGCATTGGCAAACAGGGCAGCCTGCCGCGCTTTTCAATGCCCCGGCAGGAGGAGTCAGGATGGGATTGCCTGCCTTGGATGAATTCGCGGCGCGCATGGAAGCCGCCGGGATTCAGCGTGCCCTTTTCCGTGGTGAACTCTATCTTCCCCGCCGGGAAGGCACCGCCCGCCCCCGCAGCCTGGATGGAAACCGCATCTCCCATCAGGCAGTGGCGGATGACCCCGCGCTCCTGAAGCTGGCCGTCTTTTATATCATCATGCTGGATGGCCGTGACCTCCGCGCGCATCAGGAGAATTTCACGGCGACCTGGGATCTGATGGCCACCCTGGTGGGCACTGACGCCAGCACCAGATGCCACCGACCGGAGGGCCGCATCCTGCCTGAGAACGAAATCCAAAGCTATTTTCAAAACATCGTTCAGGCTGGCGATGAAGGTCTCGTCATCCGCCGTCCCGCACGCCTTGAGATCATCAAGATCAAACCGGAAATCACGATTGATGCCGTGGTCATCGGTTTTGTCGAAGGTGACGTGGATGGGAGCCCGGGAGTCACCTCTCTCCTTACGTCCCAGACGTATCCCGAAAAACACGATGGCGACGGGATTATGCAGACCTTTGCCCGGGTCGGCTCCGGTCTCTCGCTTGAGCAGCGACGCCAATTTCTGGATGTATTCCCCACCCTCCGCGTGCCTGCTCCTGTGGCCATGACGGATTCCGATGGCCGGGAAATCCAGTTTGTCCGTCCTGAAATCATGCTGGAATTGCGGGGCGAGGACCTTGTCACGACCAACAACGAACGCGAAAACCTCACTCAAACCCTTGCCTGGGATGGCACAGCATATCAATTCTCCGGTCTCGCCCCCTGTCCGCGTCTGGTTTTCGCCACCTTCCGGCAATTAAGACCCGACAAGACCCTGGCTGGAGGTGGGGCCCGCTTCGCGCAAACCGGGCGGGATATCCTCCGTCCTGAAACCAGAAACCAAAACAGCACGCCGCCCGCCATCATCCGCCGGGAAGTCTATGTTTAAGGCGATGCTGTCCGCAAGCTGGTCGTCACTTCCCAAACCGGGCCGGATACCATTCCTTTCCTGGTTTATTGGACGGATTACTCGGCCAAACGGAAGGATCCTCTCAAAGTCAGCGTCGATGCAGGCCTCACCCCGGAACGGGCCGAAGCCCTGACTGCTGCCGCCCTCAAGGACGGGGTGACGAAAGGATTTGTAAAACAATAACCCGTCCCGCAGCATTCAGCCGCCCCGTCACCTGACGGAATCGCCGGACGGCACCCTGAAGTCTGCTGCGGAGGAATCCGGGGCGGGCAGATCCGGCAAACTTCAAATCTCCCGCGATAACATCCTCCCCGGCCATCCGTTCACCCTGATGCAGGAGAACAGCGGTTAATCCGGTTTTTCCGCGCTCTTCAGATGGTCCCCTCCTTCATGTCCCGTCCATTCCCGATCTTTGCTTTGCCTTTCGTCCTGGGCATTCACGTGGCCCCGACCCAGGCTCAAGTGACCTGGGACATCCAGCCGGATACCTGGGTTGCCACGGATGGCCTGGGCCGCTCCCTGCCGACGCACGCCGGGACTGGGGATTTGAAGCTGAACCGCACTGCCGGGATTTTTTACTTCCTCTGGAATGAGGGGCAAAATCCCATCTACGACCTCACGAAAATCATGGCGGCCGATCCGGTCAATCCGGCCTACGGACCGCCCGGTTCGTTTCACCATTGGGGCGAGCCACTGTTGGGCTATTACCGTCAGGACGATGTCTTCGTGCTTCACAAGCACATGCAGATGCTCAGCGACGCAGGCATCGACGTGCTTTTCCTTGATGTGACCAATGCGCTGACTTATGATCCGGTGCGCGACCGCCTTTGCGGAGTCCTCTCCTCAATGCGTGCGGCCGGTCAAAAAGTGCCACAAATTGCCTTTCTGGCGAACAGCAGCAGTGCCCGCACCGTGGAGCATCTCTATCAGACCTTCTACAGGCCGGGGCGCTTCAGGGAAAACTGGTTCCAGTGGCTCGGCAAGCCACTCATCCTGACACCTCCGGATGGACTCAGTGAAGCAGTGAAATCCTTCTTTACCATCCGTCATTCCTGGGCGTGGACGAAGGGGCAAGCCTGGTTTGGGGATGGCCGGGACAGATGGCCGTGGCTGGATCACACCCCGCAAACGCCAGGCTGGACGGAAAGCCCGGACCGTCCGGAGCAAATCGTGGTCTGCTCCGCAGAGCATCCCGTTTCCAATATCGGACGCAGTTTTCATGATGGCAGGCAGCCTCCCCCGGGAGAATGGAGAACCGCTCAAGGTCTGTATTTTGAGGAGCAATGGAAGCGTGCTCTCGAAGCCGCACCGCCGTTTGTTTTTATCACTGGTTGGAACGAATGGGTCGCGCAGCGCTTTATTGATGAGAGGGGCGATCTGAGCATGGCAGGCCGGAAATTGAAGCCCGGGGAGACCTACTTCGTGGATCAGTTTTCAGAAGAATACAGCCGCGATATCGAACCCATGAAGGGCGGCTTTGGCGATGCTTATTTCTATCAGATGGTGGCGAATATCCGCCGCTACAAGGGAACCCGGCCGCTGTCAGTCGTAAATAATTTCCCTGTCAAAATCGATGGTGAATTTGCCGGGTGGAAGGCAGCCATTCCTGAGTATCGGGATACGCTGGGCGACACGGTCCTGCGCGATCATTCCGGCTGGCAGGGGCAGCCGGCCTTTGTTGATCACACCGCGCGCAATGACCTCGCGGTGGCTAAAGTCACCACGGATGCTGACAGCCTGTTTTTTTACATCCGCAGCCGCGCTCCGCTCACGGCACCTGCGGCTGACTGGATGCAATTGTGCCTCGACACCGATGCCAATCCCGCCACGGGTTGGCTGGGCTATGATTTCATCGTGAACCGGCGAACCGTGAAAGGCGGAAGGAGCACTCTCGAAAAATTCATTTCCGATGGCACTTCCCTTCCGGTGGCCGCCGAAATTCCCATCGCCTGGACGAACAACGAATTGGAACTATCCATTCCCCGCGCCGCCCTGAAGCTGGCGGCAGACGCAGACCACTGCGACTTCAAATGGTTCGATAACATTCCAGCCGGCGGACCTGCCGCCGCGTTCACCCTGCACGGCGATACTGCGCCGAACGACCGGTTCAACTATCGCGCGGCCTTCCGTGAATAGCCGGGCTTTTTTTATGCTTCCCGGTGGGAGAATGCCCTTTGCCATATTTCCAAAATGCCCAACCTTCCCACCTCATGAACCTCCACCCATTGCCCCGGTAAAATGAAAATTACCTTGTTCATACCCTGTTTCATTGATGCTATTTATCCGAAAGTCGGCATGGCCATGGTGCAGATTCTCGAAAAACTGGGCCACACCATCGAGTTCCCCGGGGAACTCACCTGCTGTGGGCAGCCTCCGTTTAATAGTGGCTATTGGCCGGAGGCCCGCAGGCTGGCCCGGCCGGTATTGAAGCGGCTCGAAAATGCCGGGGCTATCGTCATCGGCAGCGGCTCCTGCGGAGCAATGCTGAAGTCCTTTTATCCGCAACTCTTCGCCGGAGAACCGGAGGAAGCCGCCGCCAACGCCTTGTCGGCCAAATGCTTTGAGTTCTCCGGTTTCCTCGTCAATCAGCTGGGGGTTACGGATCTGGGAGCTTCCTTTCCTCACAAGGTGACCTTCCATGATGGGTGCCACGGCCTCCGGGAAATGCTGGGGAAACAACCGCCGCGCGAACTGCTGAAACATGTCCGCGGGCTGGAACTCGTCGAAATGACCGAGGCCGAAACCTGCTGTGGATTTGGCGGCACCTTTGCTACCAAATTTGCCTCCATCTCGACAGCCATGGGAGAGGTGAAATGTGCCTCCGCCGCTGAAACCGGGGCGGACTATATGGTCTCCAATGACTCCAGCTGTCTCATGCACCTCAAGGGCTTGCTGGACCGGCAGGGCCGTCCTCTCAAGACCCTTCATCTCGCAGAAATTCTTGTTCAATCATGACCGGTAACGCCACGCAGTTTCAAAATGATGCCGATCGCCTCACCAGCGATCTGACCCATCGTCAGCGCATCCAGAGTGCGATGACGAAATATTATGCCGCCCGCTATCCCCGGCAGGCCATTTTCCGCGATTGGCAGGAAGGCCGGCAGACTGCTGCCGAAACCAAATGGGCCGGCATCAACGAACTCGACAAACATCTCGCTGAATTTGAAAAGAACGCGGTATCGCGCGGCACTTCGGTGCACTGGACCAGCACCAGCGAACAAGCGAGGCAGGTCATTGTCGATATCATCCGCCGGCACAACGCACAGCGCATTGTGAAATCCAAGGTGATGACGTCGGAGGAAATCCATCTCAACCAGCTCCTCGAATCCCTCGGGTTTGAGGTGGTCGAGAGCGATCTGGGAGAATACATTCAACAACTCAAGAACGAGCCGCCCTATCATTTTGTCTTTCCCTGCATGCACTTGAGCCGGGAAGAGATCAGCGATCTTTTCGAAAACCACCTCGGCACGGCCCAAACCCATGATCCTGAGGCCTTGACCATGATCGCCCGTGATGTCCTGCGGAAAAAATACATCGAGGCTGACATTGGCATCACCGGGGCGAACTTCATCGTCGCAGAGACCGGCATGATCTCCATCACTGAAAACGAAGGCAATGCCCGCCTGACGGCAGCCCTGCCCCGGGTCATGATTACGCTGGTGGGGATCGAGAAAATCCTTCCCCGGCTGGCCGATCTGGCCTTGTTTCTCCCCATGCTCGCTACGGCCGGCACCGGACAGCCTCTGACATGTTATAACACCATGTATGGCGGACCGCGTCAGCCCGGGGAAGTGGATGGCCCGGAAGAGTGGCATGTGGTTTTTCTGGACAATAACCGCACCACCCTCCTCGCGGATCCTGAGCAGCGCGATGCCCTGCACTGCATCCGCTGCGGGGCCTGTTTGAATGTGTGCCCCATCTTTAAAAATGTAGGCGGCTTCAGCTATGGCACAACGTATCAGGGGCCGATCGGATCCGTCATCACGCCCCACCTGCGCGGCTTGCAGGACTGGAAGCACCTCTCCAGCGCCTCCTCTCTCTGCGGAGCCTGCACCGAGACCTGCCCGGTGAAGATCGATCTGCATCATCACCTGCTCCATAACCGCCGCAACGCTGTGGCTGAAAAGCCAGGGCGGCTCGAGAGCCTGCTCTGGCAGGGTTTTACTTTCCTTATGAAGCGGCCTTGGCTCTATCAAACCGGACTCAGGGTGGGGCGGCTCCTGCAGCCCCTCCACGGTCTGGTGAAAGGAGACATCCTGGATCCCGCCCGGGCTTGGACCAAAAGCCGTGAACTCCCGGAAATCGCCCCGGTGTCCTTCCGCGATTATTGGAAAAACCGGCCGCTTGTTTCTGCCGGGGACAGGAAAGGAGGCCCGCCATGACAGAACGCGACAAAATTTTCAGCCGCATCCGCGATGCCTTAAAAACCGCTTCCCCTAAACCGGGATCCCACCACTTAGGCCATCATCCCACAGCGCAGCAACCGGACAGCCTCACGGCGGCGCGCACTGCCGCCAGCGGAGCCAGGGACTGGCTGCCCAGTGTGGGCCATACTGAAGCGGAGTGGATCACCCTGTTCACGAAAAATTCCTTTGATCTCAGGACTTCCGTCATCGTGGCCGCAGATGCCGGGGCGGCGCACCGTCAGTTGCGTGCCTTGTCAGAGGCGGAAGGCTGGGCCCGTGTCGCCACCCATGGGCATGGTATCGCCGCCGGAGCATCTGCCGCGTTAGGCCTGAATCAAATCAACACCGATGGCGGTTACGACGTTCATGCACTGGAGCGCTGTGATGCCGGCATCAGCGGGTGTGATGCGCTCATCGCGCAGACGGGTTCCATCCTGCTCACCACCCGCAGTGGAGGAGGGCGCGCTTTGTCCGTGCTTCCTCCGCATCACGTGGTTATCGCCCGCCTGGATCAAATGGTCCCCGATCTGCCCTCAGCCTACGAATTGCTCCATCACACCTATGGGCCTGCCCAATGGCCGAGCATGATCACGATCATCACCGGCCCCAGCCGCACGGGGGACATCGAACGCATTCTCGTGCTGGGGGCTCATGGGCCTAAAAAGCTCACGGTGATTCTTTACTGAATTCCCATGGTGTTTCTTCACTGGGCCGGGCGACTACCCTTAGGACCGGCGGAAAAATCCGCTGCGCGGACCGAGCATAAAGGCCAGTAAAAACGCTGCTCCCAGCAGGATCGTGATCACGGCTCCAGGCCGGAAATCCCCCCAGTGGGCGATCCACATGCCACCTGCCGCCCCTGCTGCGCCCAGCAGGCCACCCCCCCAAAACATGGCCCGGGTGGAATTGGTGAGAAGGAAGACGGTGGCTCCGGGGGCGACGACGAGCCCCAGGGCCAGGATACAACCAACCGCCTGGAGAGAGGAGATCATCACCAGCACCAGCAGGGTCATGATCAGGTAATTCAGCGCCCTGACGGGCACGCCCTGGGCTGCGGCGACCGAGGGTTCAAAAAGGGTCAGCAAAATGGGCCGCTGCAGCGCGGTCGTCAGGGTGAGGGTCACGGTGCCAATGCCGAAGGCCACCCACAAATCGGTGGCGGAAATGTTCAGAATATCCCCGAACAGGTAATCCTCGAGTTTTACCTGCACGGGCACATACTTCAGCATGATAAGCCCAGCCGCGAAAGCGATCGTAAAAATGACAGCCAGCGAAGTGCCCTGATCCAGCCGTGAGGACCGTGCCACGGCGAGGGAACCGAGCACTACCAGCAAGGCCGCGATCAGCGCCCCCAGAAAAGCACTCCAAACCGTGAGGGATCCGGCCACCAGAATGCCCCCGGCGATGCCTGGCAACAGGGCGTGGGACAGGGAGCCTGCCACCAGCGCGCTCCGCTTCAGCACCACATAGGCACTGAAGCAGCCATTGGTGAAGCCGATGATCAGGGCTCCCAGCAGCGCCCGCTGGAAAAAAGGATAGGAAAGAATATCATCCATAAGCCAAACTCAGATTTGCCTCCGTAAAAACCCCCGCCACCGGGCCGAAAGCGACCGCCCGCCGGTTCAATATCAGCACTTCATCGAATAAACCGGCGACGGTGTTCAAGTCATGGTGACTGGCGATCACGAGGCGTCCTTCCGCAGCCTGCTGCCGGAGCAACAGCGAGAGACTCTCCCTCGCCGGCCGGTCCAGCCCATTGAACGGCTCATCCAGCATCAGCACATGGGCTTCCTGGGCGAGGGCGCGGGCGATGAACGCCCGCTGCTGCTGGCCGCCTGACAACTCGCTGATCTGTCTGCCTTCCAATCCTTCCAGGTGCATCGCGGCGAGCGCTTTGGTGACCTGGATTTCATCCAGTTCCCGCCACCGCCGCCACCAGCCCAACTGGCAGTAGCGGCCCATTTCCACCAGACCCCGCACGGTCACGGGGAAGCTCCAGTCAACATCTTCCCGCTGCGGCAGATAGGCAAACTCGCGGTGCCACTGGGACACCTTGGCCCCGCGCCATTGAATCGAGCCTCCGGAGCGCGGAACCAGACCGGCGATTGCCTTTAACAGCGTGCTTTTACCCGCGCCGTTCGGGCCGATCAGGGCCACGGTATTCCCACAGCTGGTGGCAAAACTGATATCCGTTAAAGCTTCGGTTTTTTGATACCGCACGCTCACTCCGCGCACCTGGAGTTCGTGATGCTGGGCGCAGTGATAGCAATGCTCCGCTCCGCCCGGTCCGGGATGTCCTGACACTTGGGCGGGGTTCATGCTTTTTTCCTCCAGGTGAAGCGCACTACTTCGTCCAAAGGGGCTCCGGGCTCATCGCTCCAAATGTTTTGCAACTGCTCCGCCCGGCCATCCGGGGCCACCTTTATCTCCACCATTCCTTGGGCCGTCCCCGGTTCCCAGGCTGCGGTCACGGTAAACTCCAAGGCGTCATCCTGCAACGGCCAGACACCATCCACCGTGCGCTCCAGACCGCTGCCCTGCAGGGTCAGCGCTTTTCCCTCCCGTGTCAGAGTGACCGTTTTGGGCGCGTGGACAAAGCGCAGCACCAGGTGCACCGGAGTTCCGGCATCCGTCTTTCCAACCGGCATTTTTTCAATTGCCAGGCGGCTCGCCGAAGGGCGGTTGATCCGGCTCAGCGGGATCACCAGCAGAGCAAGGCACCCGGCCAGGAGGAGCAAATTCAACAAGGGAAATCCACGCATAAAGTTCCATTCCAAAAGCCATCAGGGAGCCGGCACGAGGGCCTTTACCATTTCACGGACATTGTGTTCGAAGGCTCCGGTAAAAGTTGATAGAGGGCCGATCCCATTGCCATCCGCCACCAATTCGCCGCTGAACACGACGCCGGTTTCAGCCGCGATTTTTTCGAGGTGCTTCGGGTTCACTCCCTGCTCAGGAAAGACCGCCCTGACTTTACTGCTGCGGATGGTATTCACGGCGGCAGCCAGATCCTTCGAGGTGGCAGGAATCTCCGGATTCAGGCCCTGCACGGGAATCAGCTTGAAGCCAAACTCCTGGGCAAAATAGCCCAGGGAAAGGTGTGCTGTGGCCAGTTTCCGATGTCCGGAGGGAATTTTGCTGAACTCGCGCTTTGCCCACTTTTTCAGTTCGCCCAGTTTTTTCCCATAAGCGGCGGCGTTGGTCTCATAAACAGCAGCATTGCTGGCATCTGCCTTTGAAAAAGCTGCCGTCACGACGCGGATGGCCCGCTGCATGTTATCTACACTATTCCACCAATGGGGGTCTACCCCACCATGAACATGTCCGGCATGACCCTGTTCTGCCGCTTCCATCAGTGCGGCCGCTTCGCTGAGTTCCAGGGAGGGGATCGCCTCCCCCACTTCCAGCAGCACCTGGCCGGCACTCATGTTATCGCGCAATTTACCAAGGTAGTTTTCCAGTCCCTTTCCAGAAGCCAGCACCAGATCGGCACCTGCCACCTGCTTCATGTGCTGGGTCGATGGGGAAAAGTGGTGCACGTCCGTGCCTGCCGCCACCACGGCCAGCACAGTTACTTTGTCTCCTCCGATTTGTTTTGCCAAATCGGTGAGCAAAGGATGCAGGGAAGCCACTTTCAGCTCTGCCATGGCGGATCCAGTCCCCCAGCAGCTCAGGCCAAGCAGCAGCAGCACTTGCAAAAATCGGGATTTCATCTTGCCGCAAGTAAATTGCAGCAAGGCACGTCGTCAATGGGGCAAAAACCGGATCCCATCCAGGCCGGGCATGGGACACCACAGTGATAAATGGCTTTGACCACAGCCTGCACTCTGATAAAACAGCCATTCCCGATGCGCCTCTTCTCCTGCTTTTTCCTGCTTTTTTCTGCTGGAACCGCTTTGCCGGTTCTGGCTGCCCCTCCCGCAGATCCTACCAACTTGACAGCTTCGGCTCCTGGTCCTACTGCAGTGACTCTGGCTTGGCAGGACAATTCCAATAATGAGACTGGCTTTGAAGTATCCTTCCGGGCTGGCAACAGTGGGACCTTCAATGTCATCAATTTGGTTATTGCCTCCAATACCACCACCATTACCCTCACTCCTGCCACGCCATCCACTTCCTATCAATTTCAAGTCCGGGCATACCTCGGCTCACCCAGGGAATACTCCGCGTATGCTGGACCGGCAAGCGTCACCACTCCCCCGGTCGTCAGCAGCACCACCTTTCTGGCGGCTTATCTGCAAAAATCTTTCAGCTTCAATCTCACTTCAACCAGCCCTGCGCAGGTCACGGGCTATGCGATCACCGCGCTGCCGGGCGGCTTGACGTTGAATCCCACGACGGGGCTCATTTCGGGGGTGCCAACCTCTGCCGGCAAAACGACCGGGCAGGTCGCGATTACCCACGCGAATGGATATATGGCCACTGCGCCTCTAACCTTGCGGGTTTACCTTGATCCGCCCGCGCTGCTGCCACCGGTTTCCGGGCCGGCGCTGGCGGACCGTGCCCTGGTGACGGGCGCGGGCCCGGCGGTGATTTCTGCCAACACGCTTTTCACGGATCCTGATGTTTCCTCAGCGGCCCGTCTCACTACAGACATGGGGCCCATGGACTTTGTGTTTTACCCTGACAGCGCCCCGGCCACGGTGACTAATTTCCTGGGTTATTTGAACCGGGGCGATTTCCTGAATACGATTTTTCATCGGAGTGTCCCGGGTTTCATTATTCAGGGAGGAGCTTTCCGGGCCGATGCCACGGCCTCAGTGGTGCCTACCCAGCCTGTGGTGGTGAACGAACCCAATATTTCCAACCGGCGTGGCACCATTTCCATGGCACGGAATTCGATCGTCAACAGCGCCACCAATCAGTTCTTCATCAACCTCGCCAATAACGCCGGCAATCTTGACAATCAAAACGAAGGGTTTGCGGTGTTCGCCCGCGTGGCTGGAAATGGGATGACGGTCGCGGATGCCATCGCCGCATTGCCCCAGCGCAGCTACACGGCTATCAATGGGGCCATGGCTGCGACCCCGGTCCGGGGAACGCCGCCAGCCTCCTATGACCCTGCGGCGCTTGTCAGAATCAATGCGGCAGCGGCCATCCCTGCGCTGGCTTTGTCGGTTGCCACACTTCCGGCGGGAGTGGCAGGGGCATCGCTGGCGGGGACGGATTTGACCCTGACTCCGTTGCTGCCTGGCACCACCCGGGTCACACTGACGGCCACGGATCTGGACAATCAAACCGCGACTTCCTCCTTCGAGGTGACGGTATCGGATTCCTATGCCGGCTGGGCGGCACGGCAGGCCTTTGGCTCCGCCGGGGATGCGGTTTCCGGTGCGGATCCGGATCAGGATGGACGGCTGAATTTCGTGGAGTTTGCCTTGGGATCCCTGCCGGTTCAGGCCACCTTCCATGATCTGCTGGCGGGGCTGGCTGCGAATCATCTAACCTATACGTTTCCGCTG
Source organism: Akkermansia muciniphila (assembly GCA_945900785.1). GTDB lineage: Bacteria > Verrucomicrobiota > Verrucomicrobiia > Verrucomicrobiales > V1-33 > CAIZWU01. Next base: position 19,197 of record CAMDJM010000047.1, on the reverse strand, counting down.
CGCCGGTTTCTCAGTGGGAATACGGTGACCCTGCAATCGGCGGAAAGTCCAGCCGGTCCGTGGGTGAACCGGTGGTCGTCAGTCGATGGGTTGATTCATCCATGGATCGCATCCACGGTGGCAGCAGGGGAAGCGGATCTGGTGACGGCACGGGATCCCGAGGCTATTTCACTGGCAAAGCGCTTTTTGCGGCTGAAGATCACCCAACCCTGATCCGTTGGGTCCGGGGTCAGGCTTTTGATTTGGCGGCGATGTTCGCCAGCAAGGCAGTGGCACAGGCGGCGGCAAAGCCGGGTTCATTGACATTGCCGGGGAATTCCTGCACCGGAATGCCGGCGCGGAGTCCTGACTTCAGGGCGGTGTAGAGGGCGGCGTCGGCCGCTGCGTCGTGGAATGGCCCGCCGGGGGCGCTGACGACACTGATGCCACCCAGGGGCAGGAGCACGGTGACGGGCGCGGTATAGCTGTTTAATTTGTCAGCGATGATGCGGCCCAATGCGGCATTTTCATCCACCGTGGTGCGCATGAGGGTGACCTGTGGATTGTGGTGATAGAACAAACGGTCCTTGAATTTGTCAGGCACGGATTCCGGGGCACCGAAATTCACCATATCCAGGCAACCGGGTGCCACCACGGCTGGCACTCCAGCCTTGGCTGCAGCCTCGAGGCGGTGGGGACCGGCGTTGAGCACGCCGCCGACCAGCTCATCTGCCCACTCCGTCGTGGTAATGTCCAGCACGCCAGCGACCAGCCCAGTTTCGATGAGGGACTCCATGGTGCGGCCGCCCTGGCCGGTGGCGGCAAAGACGAGGACTTCATAGCCGGCTTCCTCAAGGAGGCGCTTGGCTTCCGTGAGGCAGGCTGTGGTGTTGCCAAACATGCTGGCGACGATGAGGGGCTTGGCATCTCCGGCTTCCTGGGCACCGGCCTGGGCTGACACGGCTACCATACCGCAGATGGCACCGGCGGCCTGGGTGAAGAGTTTCCGGGAAATGCGGTTCAGGCCGGCCACGTCAACGATTGATGGCATCATCACAATATCCTTCACGCCCATGTAGGGGGCGGTATTGCCACTGGCCAAGGTGGAGACCATGAGCTTGGGAAATCCCAGCGGCAGCGCGCGCATGGCTGCACTGGCGATGGCAGTGCCGCCGCCCCCACCGAGGGAAATAATCCCCTGGATCCGCCCGGAGGCGGCCAGACCGGCGACAAATCCAGGCACGGCCTCGGCCATGGCTGCCACCCGGAGGCCGCGGTCCACCGGCATGTCCGTCAGGGCAGGCAGGATCTCCGTGCGCAAAATGCCGGGCGTCACTTGAGGCGGCTCAAGGCAGCCGACATCAATCAACAGGGGTTCGTGCCCCTGGCCACGGATGACCTCTGCCACGAAGGCATGTTCATGTCCTTTGGAATCGAGAGTGCCCAATACTGCTATGGTTGCCATAATGCGGCGATCAAACCAGCCCCTGCGGCCAAAATCAAGTCTGGAACTTGCGCGATCCGGGCTTTCCGGGCTTTTGTCCTGGCCCGATAGGGTCTTGATTTTCCTGAATCGAGGCCGTTGTATCCGCTTCACCCCAGCCGCCCGCCCGCTCTCCTGCATACCCCCTGATGAAATACGACGATATCCGAGGCATCCTCCGCTACGTGCCGCAGTTTCGTGGCCAGACCTTCATTGTCCTCATTGATAGTGGAATCATCGAGCATGAAAACATGGCGAATGTGATGCTGGATCTGGCGGTGCTGCATTCCCTGAGCATCAAGCTGGTGGTGGTTTTCGGTGCCCGGCACCAGATCGCGGAGCTGGCAGCCAAACGTGGGGTGACCCTATCCAATGCCGATGCCACTGGAGTCACGGATGAGGCGACGCTGGAAGTCGCGCTGGACGCTATCAGCCGTCTTACGACTGATCTGATGCAGCAATTGACGGTGGTGGGCCTGCGGGCTGGAGTGGCCAATGCGGTGGCGGCCCATCCTGCTGGGGTGATCCGGGGCAAGGACCTTTGCAGCACCGGCACGATCGACCGGGTGGATGCGCAATCCCTCAAGCTTTTCATCGGCGATGGCATGGTGCCTATCATCCCGCCGCTGGGCTATGAAAAGCAAGGCCGGGTGCTCCGGGTCAACTCTGCCGCGACTGCGGTGGAAGTGGCTATCGCGCTTGGCGCTTCCAAGCTGCTTTTTGTAGGCCCGGGCGCCATCGAAGACGTCACCGGGACGCGCATCCGCCAGCTTTCCGTAGAGGAGGCCAAAGCGCTCTCCAGCGCACCGGTCGCAGCCATCGGAGTGGCTGGAGCGGGTCCCGCGTCTGCTGCTGTCACGGCACCGGCGGCGGGGGATCCTGGCAATCTGAAGCACGTGCAGATCCGCCATGCTGCCCGGGCCTGTGAAGGCGGGGTGCCGCGGGCGCACTTTCTGGATGGGCGCACGGATGATGCGCTGCTGGGCGAGCTTTTCAGCATCGAAGGCGTGGGCACCATGATTTATGCGGATGCCTATCAACAAATCCGCCCGGCCCGCAAGGCGGACATTCCTGGCATCATCGGACTGGTGCGGCGCGCGGTGGATGATGAGGAAATCGTGGCCCGCAGTCGTCAGGAAATCCGCGAGCATCTCGGCGACTACTTTGTGCTGGAGGTGGATGGCCAGTTGGTGGGCACGGTGATGGTGCGCTCCTATCCTGAGGAAAAACTGGCAGAAGTAGGCTTCCTTTACATCCGCCGCAGCCACGAGGGAATGGGTTATGGGAAAAAGCTGGTCAAATTCGCGGAGAAGCGCGCCCGCGCGTTCGGGGCGAAAATCCTCTTCGCCCTCAGCACCCAGGCTTACAATTACTTCGGCAACAAACTGGGATTCCTCCCCGCCCAGGAGGATCTGCTGCCGCCGGAGCGCCTCAGCAGGCTCCAGAAAAGCGGCCGCAATTCCAAGCTGATGGCGCGGGTGTTATCGTGAAGGGGTTTCGAGCGGCGGCTTGACTCACCCGCCGGGTGAGGAGGCATTTTTTCCAAAGCATGGGTAATCCTAAAAACCGGAATGAATTTGAACAGAAGGGCACAAAGGCCAAAAAAGAACGAGTTCCAGACTTGGGCGGACTCCTCCAGAGGGTGAACGGTTTTCAAGGACGATTGCCACATAAGTCCCTTACTTCCTGCCCTTTGTGACCTTCTGTTCAAACTCTATAATCTTTTCCAGGGTAATCCGTGTGTTCCGTGAAATCCGTGGTGTCCCACTGCTGTTTTTTGCCTAATCTCCCCGGCCTTCGCGCTGGCGGGCCATTTCGCGTTTTACGTCGGTGGTATTGAAGGCTCCCTGGATCCAATTGACGGCGGGTTTTTGTCCGGGGATGAGGAGGACTTCCAGGACGTCGAGGCGCCATGGGATGTCGCGGGCTCCGGGGAGCAGGCGCAGGTAGGCGGCGGCTCCGCGCACGATGAGGACTTGTTTGTCGTGGGTGACAGCGGCGGCGGGGCGGCCGAAGGCAGTGCTGGTCCGGGTTTTGACTTCCACAAAGGCGAGGACCAGGCCGTGGCGCACGACGATATCCACTTCTCCCCCGCGGGGAGCCCGGTAGTTCCGGTAGAGGATTTTGCAGCCATGGGCGTAGAGCCAGCGGGCGGCGAGGGTTTCGCCATGGCGGCCCACGGTGTCCTTGTCAGGGATCTCTGCCCCCGCTGAAATCCAGGGAGAGTTGAGCAACCGGCTGAAACGAGCGGCGATGATGCGGAGAAGGTCCATGTTTCTGAAGCGCGGCGAGGTGCACGGCGGTGCCATACCCTTTGTGCCGGCCAAACTGATAGTCCGGAAACAGTTTGTCCAGCGCAAGCATGGTGCGGTCCCGTTCCACTTTGGCGATAATGCTGGCGGCCGCGATGCTGAGGCTGAGGGCATCCCCTTTGACGATTGCCTGCTGGGGCCATGGGAAATCCTGCACGGGAAGCCCGTCAATGAGGACCATGTCCGGCTCTGGTCCGGTGAGGGCAGCGACGGCCCGCCGCATGGCCAGATGGGTAGCCCGCAGGATGTTCAGGCGGTCGATCTCCGCCACCTCCGCCACGCCGGAGGCCCATCGCACGCGGGGATCGCTCGTCAATTCCCCGTAGAGGATTTCCCGGCGGGCCCCGGTGAGTTTTTTGGAATCGTCGAGCCAGCGGCTGGTGAAATCTTCCGGCAGGATGACGGCCCCCGCGACGACCGGTCCTGCCAGCGGGCCCCGGCCGGCCTCATCGACTCCGGCAATGAGCACGCGGCCCGCCACCCGGTGGACGGTTTCGAATTGGAAGTCTGGCATGGAAGGGGCTGGGTTCCGGGGACTTATGGTGGTTTCCTTATTCCCTATTTCAATTTGCGCAGTAGTCTTATGATAGGACTGGTTGGCTGCCTTTTGGGGATGAAGTTCATTGGTGTTTCCGGCAAAATGAAGGACAGGATGTCGCGGGCCGCTGATCAGGCATGGAAGAGATAGTGGACTTTGACATCGTGGGCTTCGCGGGGGATCCGGGCTGGAATTTGACAGGAGAAGCAAAGGCCGGCGGTGGTGATGGAGGGGGCCAGGCTATGAAGAAAACGGTCATAGTAACCAGCCCCGTGGCCGAGCCGGTCGCCCGAGGTGGTGAAGGCCAGTCCTGGAACGAGCACCAGACCCATTGCTCCGGCATCCACTGCCGGATCCAGGGCGGGATCCGGTTCGATGATGCCAAACCGGCTGGGGCGCCATTGGGACAGGTGCTCCGGGCGGTGCCATGTGATTTGCCATCCTGGCTGGCATTTGGGAAACAGGAAGCGCTTCTCTGGCAAGTCCAGCAGAGGCAGCAGATCCGGTTCCGTGGCGGTAGGATGAAACAGGGCGATGGTGGTGGCGTCCCGGAAAACGGGCCAGGCCCGCAATTGGGCGCAAAGCTGGCGCGAGGCGGTCGATTTTTCCACCGCCGTCAGGCTGCTCAGCACTTCCCTCATCTGCTGACGGAGGGCTGGTTTTCCAGTCATGACACAGGATAGCGGGCGGTCAGGGTTTGGTCTGCAATTGGATCCGCTCGATTTCGGCCGGAGCAAACCGGTAAAGATCGTAGCTGAGCATGGCTTCCATGCCGGACTCAGATGGGAGTTTTTGCCAACGGGGGTCGGTGGTCACGGCCTGGAGCAATTCCGGTGCTTCGGACGCGATGGCGGCCGGGCCTCTCAAACAGAGAAACAATGGGCTGTTTGCGGATACCGCCCGCTTGATCAGAGCCGTCAGATCCTGAGTGGTTTTCAGAATCTGGAGTCCTGGGTCATAGGATAACATCTGGCGGGCTCCGTCCCCGAAGGAAGCGGTCAGGATAGGGGGATCTGCCGGGGTCAGGGCAGGGGAGGTCTTCCGCATGGCTGCTGCGGTTTCGCGGATCGGCTGACGCGGGACGTTCATGATGCGCTCCAAAGCGGGTGCTGTCAGCAGGCTATAAGCCACGACTAAAACCAGGGGAAGTGAAGCAAGCACGCGTGGGTTGCATTTTACCACTGCCTTGGCCGACCACACCAGAGCAAGGATATAGGCAGGCAACAGATATAGCATATACCATGGCAGGAAGGGGCTGCCGGAGAGGGCATTGTGCAGCACGGCCATGGCACCGGAGAGCAGCAGAGTCCCCATGACAAATCGGGTGCGCCAGTCCTGCACCAGGAGCGCCGCCAGCCCTCCTGCGGTGAGCAGCGGGATGAGACCGTGATAAATCCAGGATTTCCAAGGGGACAAATTGGTCAGATCGCTCAAGGCAATCCCCTTGCTGGTGCCAGCGGGATCGCCCGACGGGCGGATCCCACTCACGAGGTGGGTCCAGAGGTCAAGGAACCAACTGGTTCCGATGGGAGCGTATTCATTGGCCGCTCTTAAATAGGCTGCGAGCTGAGGGACATGTGGTCCCATGATCAGAGCGGTGGGGATGAATGACAGGATGCCAGCCGTGATGAGTCGTGAGGCACTGCCCAGCTTTACGCTGGCAGGGTTCCGGTTGATAAATATGACGGCCAGGGCCACGAGGTTTTGGGCGGCAATGACGTAGACGCTGCCGGCGAAACAGAGCAGCACCAGCGGCTGGGTGGCGGCATAGCCAAGCCACCAGCGCCATCGGTTGGTTTGAAGCGCCCGGAGCAGGCAATACAAGCCGGCGGTGATCCCCAGCAGCATGGTGGAATATCCGCGGATCTCCACGCTCCAACGCACATGCCACGGATGGAGCGCGAGGATCAGCCCCGCCGCCAATCCAAGCCGCGGGCCACCCAGCGTGGCGGTGAGCAGGACCAAAACGCCAATGGTCAGGATGCCACTGATAAAGGGGACGATCCTCAGGCCGGTTTCGGAAAAGGTGCTACCCTGGTCCCAGGTGTGGCCGCTCAGGGCATGCCCCAGGCGGGACTCCACCGAGGCCCAGACATGGTGGTTGCCTTTTTGATTGAGAAAGATGGCATCCCGCCAACTGACCGCCTCGAATTTCTGCGTGCCATCGGCCGCAGGCTGGTAGGCCCCCCAAACGTAGGCCCGGAGGTGATACTCCTCATCATTCCAAAGGCTGTGATCCAGGCGGGACATCCGGGGCCAGACCCCGAGGATCATGGCCGCCAGGGCAAAAATCATCGTCCATCGGAGCGCCTTTGGACCCGGTGGATGCAGATCAGGATGGATGGCGGTGTGCGGGCGGGACCACCATGTGACGGTGGCAAGGGCGATCAGGGATGCCCCAAAGCTGGCGGCGGCTCCCCACCACAGCCCGATTTGGATGAAGTGCTCCAGCTTGAGGGGCTTGGCCGCAGCCAATCGTTTACCGATGGATTCCTCCCAGGGATTGGGGCCTGCCCCGAGGTAAACCGCCAGAAGCGTGCATAGCCCGGCCAAAACCCATAATACCCGTATGGACGCAGGATCGCTGGTCTCCCGCAAATCCGCCCAGCGGGACTTCAACGGCCCTCTCATTAATTGCCCCAGCTGGAGATCCATTCCTTCTGGGATTCCGGATCATCCAGCGGGGTTTTTAGAACGCCGTAAGACCAAATCTCGTAATCGGCTTCAGAGTGCACTTCGTCAGGGTTGGCAATTTCCTTATTTCTGTTTTTAAGTGCTTTGACATACTGGAAGGGCTTGCGCCAGCCGTCGATCATATAGAACCCACCGTCATCAGCGCGGTTCACGAGCGGTTTGGGTTTGTTGTTCTCTATCTCCTTGGGGGTGGGCGGTGTTACCTCATCCCAATAGACTTTCCCGCCTGAGGATCCCGGGGTGCCGTTTGATTCGATTCCCCCACCTTTGATGGAACTATCGCCATCGGCGGTCACCACCTGATAGAGCATTTTGGCTCCGCCGACAATGTAGGGCACGCCTTTGATGTCAGTCGTTTCCTTGGCTCCCAAGGGCTCGGGGTATTCCCCATTATCCACTTTGTAGGACTCCACTCCCAATTGCAGGGCGCTGAGGCGGGCTAATGTGTTTTTCTTGGCGGCTTTTTCCAAGGCTACCTTATAGCCGCCGAAACCCATGGCACCCAAAAGGGCGATGATGGTGATCACCGTGAGGATTTCGATCAGGGTGAAGGCCTTGCCTTGCGAAATGAGGGGCCGGGTTTTCATGGCAGGTGGATTTGGGTGGGGGGCGGGCGGGCGTGGGGCAGTCTGGACTAACCCTGGAACTTGGTGATAACCGTAATGAGCGGCTGGAAGAGCGCGAGCACGATCACGGCGACGATCACGGCGAGGACCACGATCATGATGGGCTCGAGCAGGGAGGTGAGGGCGGTCACGGAGTTGTCCACTTCATCATCATAAACATCCGCGATTTTCAGCAGCATTTCGGGCAATTGACCGGTTTCTTCACCCACTTCGATCATGCTGATGACCATGGCTGGAAAGATTTTGGAAGCTTTCAGCGGGGCGACCATGGATTCACCTTCCTTCACGGCATCATGCACCCGGGTAATGGCATCCGCGACCGTGTTATTGCCAGCGGTGTCGCGGGTGATGTTCAGGGCTTGGAGAATGGGCACGCCGGAAGTGACCAGGGTGCCAAGGGTGCGGGTGAAGCGGGCTACCGCGCTTTTCAGGAGCACCGAGCCGAAAAGGGGGAGTTTGAGAACCAACTTGTCCAAGGTCTTGCGGCCGCCCTTGGTGGAGGAATAGGCTTTGCCGGCAAAGAAAAGAATCGCGCCTCCTCCAAAGATGAGGAAGAAGTTATGCTGAAGAAAATCGCTGGCTCCGATGACGGCCTTGGTCAGGCCGGGCATGGAGTCTTTTCCGCCTTCCACCATGCTTTCGAAGATCTGGGTGAATTTCGGCACGATGTAGACGAGCAAAAAGACCACGATCCCGACCGCGATGAGCACGACGATGACCGGGTAGGTCATAGCGGAGACAATCTTGTTCTTCAGCTTGTTTGCTTTTTCCTGGTATTCGGCGAGACGGTTGAGGACCAGTTCGAGCACCCCACCCAGTTCCCCGGCTTTCACCATGTTGACGTAGAGCTTGTTGAAAATCTTGGGGTGCTGGGCCAGGCTTTCCGAAAAGGTGGAGCCAGTTTGCACGGAGTCGGCGAGGCTGTTGATACAACTCTTGAGAACGGGGTTCGGCTCCTGATTGCCCAGCACCGTCAGGCCGCGGAGCAGAGGCAGACCGGAATCGATCAGCGTCGCCAACTGGCGGGTGAAGATCATGAGGATCTTGCTCTTGATCTTGCCAGTGGCTTTTTTGGGAGCTTTGGCTTCCCGCCTTTTGGCGGCTTTGGCCTTTTGTTTGACTGCCGCTGTGAGCTGTCCTTCCGGGGCCACCTGGGTCGGGAAGAGGCCCATGCCTTTGAGTTTGGCGGACGCGTCGTCGCGGTTGCCGGCGTCAACGGTGCCGGCGGTTTCTTCGCCTTTGGCGTTCAATGCGATGTATTCAAACTTGGCCATGTGCTCTTTCTGAAAGGATTATAGATGAGATACCGGAAGGCTTGGAGTTTGTCATGGGAAAAACCCGGTCCTTTCGGAGAAAATGAGGAGAAGGGGAGAAAATCAGGTGTATTTGAGGACTTCCTCAATGGTGGTGCTGCCTTCGTAGATGCAATTCAGCCCGTAGTCGCGCAATGTGATCATGCCGAGTTCGATGGCCTTTTGCTTGAGCACGATGGACGGGGCTTTTTCAATAACCATGTCCCGGAGAACGTCGTTCATGTCAAGCAGCTCGTAAAGGCCGCGGCGGCCACGGTAGCCGGAATTCCCGCATTCGTCACATCCCCGTCCCGTATAGAATTGCTTGTCTCCAATCTCATGGGCGGTGAGTCCCAGCTGGGTGAGGATGGATTCATTTGGTTCGTAAGGCACCCGGCAGGATTTACAGATGGTGCGGACGAGACGTTGCGCGAGCACGGCTTCAAGCGTAGCGGCGACGAGGAAGGGCTCGCAACCCATGTCAATCAGACGGGTGACGGCACCCGGTGCATCGTTCGTGTGAAGGGTGGAAAGCACCAGGTGACCCGTGAGGGCAGCTTGAATGGCGATGGTGGCGGTTTCCACGTCGCGCATTTCTCCCACCATGATCCGGTCCGGGTCCTGACGGAGGAAGGCACGGAGAACGCGTTGGAAGGTGACGCCAATGGCTTCATTCACCGGAACCTGCTGAATCCCGTCGATTTCATATTCGACCGGGTCTTCCACCGTGAGGAGCTTGGAGTCGACCTGGTTGACCTTTTTAATGGCGGCATACAGGGTGGTGGTCTTGCCGGCCCCGGTCGGGCCAGTGCAGATGAAGATGCCGTTGGGCTTGTTGACGGTGTCGATGATATACTCGTAGAGCCTTGGCTCGAACCCGAGGTTTTCGAGGTCAAGATTCACGCTGGAACGGTCCAGCACCCGGAGCACGACGGACTCTCCATGAATGGTGGGCAGGGTGGAAACGCGCATGTCGATGCCGCGGCCGCCGATGGTTTTCATGAGACGGCCATCCTGAGGGATACGGCGTTCGGCGATATTCAGGTTCGCCATGACCTTGATACGGGAAGTGATAACGGGACCCAGGTGGGCCGGGGGGGGAGCCATTTCGAGGAGGGCCCCGTCCACGCGGTAACGGATTTTGAAGTCGTTTTCGAAGGGCTCGAAGTGAATGTCGGATGCCTTCTGTTTGACGGCTTGGAAAAGGACGAGGTCCACGTAGCGGACGATCGGGGCGGCATTGATCTCGGCTTCAGCAACCACTCCGGCTTTGGGATCAACATTGATGCCAGCCAGAATGTCTTCCATGCCCTCCGCTTCGGCAGCGTAGGAAACATTGATCAGTTCTTCCACCCGGTCGGTATCGGCGACGACGACGACAATATTTTTCCCAAGAGCGAAACGGAGATCTTCGGCGTTTTGCGGGTTCAAGGGGTCCAGCAAGGCGACGTGCAGCCCTTGTTCGTCAAAATTAACCGGGATGGCCCCGTGCATGCGGGCGGCCGCAGCGGGCACGAGGTCCAGCAGCGCCCGGGGGGGCTCGAAGCGGCGGAGATCAACATATTCCGCGCCGAGTTCTTCGGCGATCATGCGGTAAACATCCGCTTCACTCTCGACATAACCGTAGTCGGTGAGGAGGCGCTTGATGTCCTTGCCGGAGGAGCTGACCTCTTCCATGAGTTCCGCTGCCTGCAGGTGATCGAGCAGGGAGCGGGATTGAAAGAGATCCAGAACGAATTGGGGATTCATGACGGTGAAAAAAGGGGAAAAAGGAGGGAGGAGCCGGGGGCCTTAGGCGTCTGCCATGGTGCTTTCGATGGCTTCGGAGGCGGTGGTCACGCCGTTGAGGACCTTGCGGACCGCATCTTCACGGAGGGTGCGCATGCCGAGTTCGCGGGCGCGGCGGCGGAGCTGCGGGGTGGAGATCTGCTCGTTGATCATGTGGCGCACCTGGTCATCCACTTTGAAGATTTCCACGATACACATCCGGCCGCGGTAACCGGTGGTGCGGCACTTGCCGCAGCCGACGGGAGCCATGATCTTGGCATCGCTGAGGCGGCCGGAGTCCAAGCCGAGGGCGCGGATTTCCTTTTCAGTGAGTTCTCCTGGTTGCTTGCAATCAGCGCAGAGCTTGCGGACAAGCCGTTGGGCCATCATGGCACGGACGGCGGTAGCGATGAGGAAGGGTTTAACCTGCAGATTGGTCATACGGGCGACCGCCCCTGGGGCATCGTTGGTATGAAGGGTGGAAAGCACCAGGTGACCAGTGAGCGCCGCGTTGATGGCGATCTGCGCGGTTTCGGGGTCACGAATTTCCCCGATCATGATGATGTTCGGCGCTTGGCGCAGCATGGAGCGCAGCGCGTTGGCAAAGGTCATTCCCACGTCGTCGCGGACCGGCACCTGGTTGATCCCGGACAAGGTGTATTCGACGGGGTCTTCAACGGTAATGATTTTGCGGTCAGGGCGGTTTACGGTGTTCAAACACGCGTAAAGGGTGGTGGTTTTTCCTGACCCGGTAGGACCAGTCACAAGAATGATGCCGTCGGGCAGGGCGAGTAACTCGTTGAAATTGTTCAAGTCATCACTGTAAAATCCCAAATCGGAGAGACCGAGCAGGATGCTGCTGCGGTCCAAAATACGCATGACCACGCTTTCCCCGTGGCTGGTGGGGACGGTGGAGACGCGAAGGTCAATGTTTTTATTGCCCACCTTGGTCTGGATGCGGCCGTCCTGCGGGACGCGGCGCTCATCAATGGACATCGCTCCCGTCATGATCTTGATACGGGCGAGCATCGGGGCATGGAGATGCTTCGGGTGGGAGGCGACTTCCTGCAGCACCCCGTCAATACGATAGCGGATGCGCAGGCGCTTTTCCATCGGTTCCACGTGGATGTCGGAAGCCCGGTTGTTTACGGCCTCGGCGAGCATGTCCATGACCAGCCGGATGATCGGGGCATCATCATTGCCCGCTTCTTCCCCGGACATCGTAGCGGTTTCCTTTTCCTTCTGAACGCCGTAGACGTCCGTGATGAATTGGTCGATCTGCGATTTTTGAGCGCAATAGAAGTCGAGCGGGTAAGTGGACAGGACGTGGGGCAGGCTGTCCATGGTCGTGAAGTCCATGGGATCGGCCACCGCGAGGATGAGCCGTCCATTGTCGAGGCCTACGGGAATGACGTTGTATTTGGCCGCGACATCCGGGCTCACTTGTTCCAGCACAAATGGATCGGGGACAAAGCCATTCAGGTCGACGTATTCCATGCCGGCATTTGTAGCCATGGTCTGAGCCACAACGTCTTCCGGGACGCGGCGGTTTTCGACTAAAAAGTCAAGGGTGGTTTGGGTGCCACGTTTGGCGGCGCTGGCCTGGACGATGTTATCTGGCGTGAGGTAGCCAGCGTCCTGCAAGAGTTCGAGTAAAAAGTCTTCGTTGGAATACACGGTAAATTCTCCTTCAAGATGGGTGTTTGCCTGATGCTGCCATCAGGTGCAAGTCTGTAATGTCTAAATTTTTAAATCTTTTTCCTATGTCCCAAAATGGGGATTAACCTGAGGTGAAGTCCAGAAGAATTTAGAGGTGTTCGATCACTTCGCTGGAATCCCACCGCACTTTGGGGGCGTTGGCGTATTTATCGTCGGGGGAGCGATAGCCGGCGGGGCAAAGCACGGCCGCCTTCAGTCCTTTGGCAGGCAGGCCGAGTTCGTCGTTCAGGGCATCGTGGATGAATCCTTCCATGGGACAGGCGTCGATGCCGATGAGGGCTGCGCTGAGCATGAATTGCCCCAGGGCGATATAGGCCTGGCGGGCAGCCCATTCCGGAAGCACGGCTCCGATGGCCCCCCCATCCAGCACGCTGCCGGCGATCATGTCGCGGTAGCCCTGGAGGGCTTCCACGGGCGCACCACGGGTGGCGGCGGTCAGGGCGATGAATTTATCGATATAGGCGGCGTCCATTTCCTGTTTGGCGCACAGCACGACCAGGTGGGAGCAGTCCGTCACCTGGCTTTGGCCCCAGCAGTGGGGGCGCAGGCGGGCCTTCAGGGCAGGGTCGGTGATAACGAGAAATTTCCATGGCTGAAGCCCAAAGGAGGAAGGAGTCAAAACCAACGATTCCTCCAAGGCGGCCCAGGTCTCCGCCGGGATGGTGCGGGAGGCGTCAAATGCCTTGGTGGCATAACGCCATTTCAGGGCTGCGGTCAGGGATTCCAAGGGCAATGATTCCATAATGCGCCGTGTTTAAACTGGTTGGATGCCGGGCGCAACTGCCGGTGATGGTGAATTTCAGGATTTCTTTGGACTTTTGTGGGCCCATGGCGTGATAAAAGCGTCTGGATTGGCTTTGTACTGACTTGGTATTTATAATATTATGTGATGTTTCAAATAACGTCGCTCCACTTCCGACTTATGTTGTTCCATCGGCTTTACAGAATCCATGGTAACGGCGTCTCCCTCCTTCCGTCTTAGACCAAGGAGACGCCTTATTTTATCCCCCCGATGAAAATTTCCCAGCGAGTGGCCCTGCCGGCATCTGCTGCTCTGGCAGTGCTGCTGGCTTGTTGGGAAGTGGCACCCCCGGGAGGCCCCGGTGCCGGATCCAGCTTTTCCCCGGGACCCTTTCCCGCCGGAAGGTCCAATGCGATGCCGGGGAGTGTCCTTCCAGCGCAGGCTGCAGCGGTGACGGCATCCTCGTGGAGCGGGCTGGCTATTCCAGCGCGGCCTGGTGCCCGACGAGTGGCGGCAGTTGCAGATGCTGGAGTGGTCCCCGCACCCGGACAAAGCGCTCCCCTGCCGCCTGATTTTTTGGAAACGATGAGTGATCCGACAGGACAACGGGCTCAGTTCCGCCTGCCGGATGGACAATTGGCGCAGGGCTCCATTTCTTTGCTGCGGTCCGATGAAAGTGGCGTCCGGTCTATCCAGGGACGCCTTGAGTCGCCTGCGCCCGGGGTTTATTTTTTCCAACGGCAGCGGACCGCCGGGGTGGCTGGTGCCATGGTGGGTTATGTGGTCTTCGATGACCGCGCCGCCGCGTGGCGCGTCGGTCTCGGGACAGCCGGTGCCCCGTTCCTGATCGGGGTGCGGAAGGATCAGGTCATGTGCAGTGGCCTGCCGCTCCCGCCTCCCGCCGCTGCCGCTGCCGCAGCGGATGAGCCGCAATCCGCCCCTCAATTCCATCCGGCCGATTTCCCTCTTCCGGCAGAAGTCAACGGGATCATCCCTCTGCAAAGTCTGCCTGGTGCCCAGGGAGTGATTTATCTGGATTTCGATGGGGAGGCTGGCCCCTTCGAAGGCTGGCCCCAGGTCACCCGCGACGCGGCCCCTGCTGGAGCGAATACGCTCCAAATCAAGGAAGTTTGGCAACGGGTGGCGGAAGACTATCAGACCTTCAATCTGAATGTTACCACAGACCGCCGCGTGTATGACATTGCCACCGAGACCAGCCGCATTCACGTTCTTCTCACGCCTACCAGGGACGCGGCTCCCACGGCTGGCGGGATCGCCCTGCTGCGGTCCTTCAACTGGGCCGGGGACACCGTTTGCTGGGCCTACGGCCTTACCGGAAAAAATGCCGCCGAAATCGTCTCCCATGAGGTCGGGCATACCCTGGGGCTGTCCCATGATGGGCGCCTGAATCCGGTGGAGGAATATTATGCCGGGCAGGGCAGCGGCGAGGTGGGCTGGGCTCCGATCATGGGAGTGGGTTATTATAAAAATCTCACCCAATGGTCCCGGGGCGAATATGCCGGGGCAAATAACAGGGAAGACGACCTTGAGGTTATCACCAACCAGAACAATGCCGTCGATTTCCGGACCGACGATACGGCAAACACCTGGCTGACTGCGGCCTATCTGGATATTTTACCGGACTCCACCGTCTCCCATGAAGGCATCATCGAAACCCGCGCCGATGCCGATGCCTGGCGTTTCCAGTCGGATGGGGGAGATGCTATCCTGACGGTGAATCCCGTCAGTTCCGGGGCAGATCTGGATATCCAGGCGGACATCCTGACCAGCAGCGGCAGTCTGGTCGCCTCCAGCAATCCTGAGTCCGCCCTGGCCGCCACGGTGGCGGCCGCCCTGCCAGCCGGGGATTACCTTTTACGCATCAGTGGGGTGGGGCGCGGTGATCCCATGACGACGGGCTATCCGGACTATGGCAGTCTGGGGGCCTACCTGATCAGCGGCAGCGTCAGCCACGGAGTAAAGCACGATCGTTTCAATATTGCCGAAAATTCCCCTGAGGGAACGATAGTGGGATCCATTCTGCCCCGCAAAAACCATGGCAGCAATCCTATCACTTACCGCCTGTCCTCCGGAAATAGCGGGGGAGCCTTTTCCATCCATCCTTCCAGCGGCGTGTTGTCCGTAGTCAGAGCGGCTGCACTGGATTACGAAGCCCTGTCCATGCAATGGGATGATCCGGCCAGTTTCGGATTGTTCATTTCCATCACGGATCCTGCCGCACCTGAGCTGAATGAACTGATCCGCGCTGTGGTGAACGTGACCCCCGTCAACGAAGCGCCCACTCTTGCCGGGGGAAGTGCCCTGGTATTCACCCGCACTGGTCCTGGAGTGCCGGTCTTCCGGCTTTCCGGTGGGGATCCTGACCGCTTTGATTTCCCCCGCTTTTCCATTGCATCCGGGAATGCGTCAGGGGCATTTGCGATGGATCCTTCCACCGGTCAGTTGAGCACTACCGCCAATTTTCCGGGCATCCATCCCGGGGCTCCCGCTGTGCTGACGGTCCGGGCCACCGACCAGGCGTCCCCGTCTCTTGCCGCGGAGGCAGTGGTCACGGTGAGCTTTCTGGACGCGCCGTCAGGATATTCCCCAGGCGGTTTGATGCGCACCTACTTTGAAAACATCAACGGGGCGGCGCTTTCCAGTTTCACCTCCCATCCCAGGTATATCAATTATTCCCCTGATGCGGAAGAGCTGCTGACGGCCTTTGATGCCGCAGATCATGGCAAAAATTATGGCAGCCTGGCGCGCGCCTGGCTTCTGCCTCCCGTCTCCGGGAACTACACCTTCTGGATCGCGGCAGATGATACCGCCGAACTGCGCATCAGCGCGGACCGCAACCCTTCCGGGCCGGTCCGGGCGACCGTCTCCCCGGCCACCCGGCGCTATCAGTATAACCTGAATGCCTCCCAGCAATCCATTCCCCTGGCCCTGGTGGCAGGTCAACCCTATTACATGGAGGTCAGGCATAAACAGGCTATCGGGAACGATCATCTGGCCGTCGCCTGGCAGGGTCCGGGGTTCAGCCGTCAGGTCATCAGCGGAGCCTATCTGGTGCCTTATGTGCAGCAGGTGGCACCGGTGATCGAGTCACGCCGTTTCAGCGCCCGGCGGGGTTCAGTGTCTGGCACTGTATTGGGCACCCTGGTGGCCACCGATGTGAATCCGGGCGATCTGCCAGCCTCCTGGGCCATCACCGGGGGCGCGGCGGCAGCCTGGTGTGGGATTGATGCCTCCACGGGATTGCTCTTTGTCCATGATCCCGCCGCCCTGAATGCCAGCACGGGCAATTCCTCCAGCCTCAACGTGCGGGTGATGGACGGTTCCCAGGCCACCCTGAGCGGGGCCAGCGTGATTCCCCTGAATATCATCCCGCCCGATGGCGGGGGACCCGGTGGCATGGTGCAGCAGATCTGGACGGGACTGACGGGTCCCCTTGGATCCCTCCCGGCTGATGCGCGGTTTCCTGATGCTCCCAGCTTCTCGCGCCTGCTGGCGGGATTTGAATCTCCTGCGGGCCCCTTGGAAAATTATGGCAGCCGCATCCGCGCTATGCTCGTCCCTCCGGTGAGCGGCACCTACCACTTTTACCTGGCCGGGGATGCGGAGGCCAGTCTCAAATTTGCGGCCACGGCGGTCGCCTCCAAAGCCATTGAGATCGCACGGGTGCCCTCTGCGACCGCCCGGAATGCCTGGAATATTTATCCCCAACAACGTTCGCCGGACCTTGTCCTGACGGCTGGACAGGCCTGTTACATGGAAGTGCTGCACAAAGGCAACACCAGCGGCGGCTTTGTCCAGGCCGCATGGACGGGGCCTGGGATCCCAGCCCCTTCCGTGATTCCCGCCAGTGCCCTCCTGCCATATGATACCAGACCCCCGCTGCGGTGGAATACCGCCAGCTACCACTTCCCAGTCACGCAGGGGGACCGCCCCGGGACGCTGGCCGGCATCGTTTCTGCGGTGGATCCTGATCAGGGGGGGCTGGCTTACAGCATCACCGCAGGCAATACCGGAGGCGCTTTTGCAATCAATCCCTTCACCGGTGCCATCTCCATCGCCAATCCGGATGCCCTCATGGCTGGGCAAACCTACGCGCTATCACTCCGGGTTCAGGACAGTGGGGCAGAAGGCCTGCCGTTCAAAAGTGCGGTGGGCAGCGCTTCCATCGTGGTGCAATCAGGACTGCAACGACTGAGACCAGCGGGCCGGACTGCCAGTCTTCCCGCTGGCCAAGGCATGGCATTGGCCGTGGGGGCCAGCGGCAGGGCAGGAGCTTCCTTTGCTTGGAGCAAGGTGGATGGACCGGGCATCGTAACCTTTGATGACGGCACTGCCTGCACGACCGGGGCGGTTTTTTCTGCTCCGGGATGGTATGTGATCCGGGGCACCGAAACCGCCGGCGGGGCTCCCCTTGCGTTGGATTTTGCCGTGCAGGCCGGCGCGGTTGTTGCCTTGCCGGGCGGCGATGCCATTGGAGTTCCGGGCACCGCTGGTTCCCATGTTTGGAATGCAGGAAATTGCCGGATCATGGCAGGGGGAAGCGGGTTTCAGGGCGGGCGGCTGGATAGCGGCTACTACCTCCATCAACCAGCAGGAACGGATCTGACCATCACCGCCCGGGTCACCCTTGTGCAGGATATCAGCGGACCCCGTTCCATGGCCGGCCTGATGATCCGTGAGAGTCTGGCCGCAGAGGCCCGCTCGATTTTCTGCGGCCTCACTTCGCAAAACGCACGCCTGGTGATCCAGCGCAGCACGGCGGGCCTGGTTCCGGTCACCAATGCCATGCAGAATCCTGCCAGCGCCCCTGATGGGCCGGTCTGGCTGCGCATCATCCGCCAGGGCAACACCTTCACCAGTTATACGGCTGGGGATCTTTCCGGGGAGCCGGGTGTTTTTATGCCACTCGGCAGCCCGCAAACCTTTCCGATGGGCGCTTCCTGCCTGGTGGGTTTGGCCGCCGCCAGCGGCACGGCCGGCAGCCCCGGCACTTTTGATATCGACCATCTGGTCATCACGCCCTCGTGGGCCAATCTCGCTCCCGCCGTGTCGGTCCAGGACCCCGCTGCGGCGTTTCCCAATCTCACCCTGGCTTTGCATGGTGGCGTGACCGACGACAAGCTCCCTGCGCCACCAAACGTGGTGGTGGCGTGGTCCAAGTGGAGCGGGCCGGGCGGGGTGACCTTCGGCTCCCCTGCTTCGGAGGATTCCACCGCTACCTTCTCCGCCCCGGGCCCCTGCCGGCTGCGCCTGACGGCAGATGATGGGGAAGTGCGCAGTTTCCGGGAATTGCCCCTGACCGTTGAAGAATCCCCCATCGAATTCTGGAGGGCAGCCAATTTCGGGGTTGGTGCCAGTTTGCCGCTGACCGCCGGGGACCCCGCAGATCCTGACAAGGACGGCCTGCTGAATTTGCTCGAATACGCGTTCGCTCTGAATCCCCTCAAGGCGGACGCGCCTTTGCTGGCTGCCGAAGCCGCCTGGGTATCCGGGAACTGGTATCTGCGCCTCACCGTCACCCGGAATCCGCTCGCGGCAGACGTCTCCGGCGTCATTGAGTCAAGCACCACGCCAGAGCAGCCCGGCTCCTGGAGCGCTGCCGGCACCGTAGTGGAAATCAACACGCCCGGCACCCTGAGCGCCCGCACCACCCAGCCGCAGGGGAACCTGGGCAGGCAGTTTCTGCGCTTCCGGGTTTCGCGTTAGGGAGTGACCTCCGCCACCCGGTAAAAGCAATGGGCAGCCCCCGGGATCAGGGCGGCTTCCCACCGGTGCTCCGGTGCATTCCCCTGGATGCGCAGCGGCAGGGATGCACCGCCCAGAGCAGTAGAATTTGTTGAGTAAGCTTAAAATTTCCATAATTTTCAATAATTAATAATTCTGCTTTGGTGAATTTGTATCAATTTGCTTGCTGGCTGCCAAAACCCTGCCATGGTTGAATACAAGGTTGGTTGCTGTCCCGGAGGCGCGGTGGTCGCGCGGCAAAGGACAAACCAGCCTTCTAAAAATGACCCTGCGTCCCGC
>CAMDJM010000046.1 GCA_945900785.1 Akkermansia muciniphila | reverse complement strand
GCCAAGGCCAAAGAACCCGCCAAAACTGAAGGGGGCCAGCCCGTCAGAAAGCCTGCTCCTGCCACCGCAGGTGAAGGCGAAACCAAACCCGAACTGGAAGAGACCGCTCCTGCGGATTCTTCCAGCAGCCTTTCCGTGATCCTCATCGGCGGTGCCGCCGCCCTCCTCGTCATCCTTCTCATCGTCAAAGCCCTCGCCAAAAAGAAGGGTGGCTCTGACGATTAAACTGCATGCCTGCTCCCCGCACTGCCACCCTCTCCCGCCGCACTGCGGAAACGGACATTTCCCTGACGCTGTCGCTCGACGGATCAGGCCGGGCTGACATCGATACCGGCATTGGTTTTTTTGACCATATGCTTACCCTCTTTGCCAGGCACAGCCTGATCGATCTTACCGTCCGCGCCAAAGGCGACCTCCATGTCGACTTCCACCACACCGTTGAAGACACCGGAATCGTCCTCGGTCAGGCAGTGCGCCAGGCTTTAGGCGACAAGCATGGCATTGTCCGCTACGGTTCCATGCTGCTCCCCATGGACGAAACCCTCGCCCGGGTCGTCTTGGACCTGAGCGGCCGCGCCTACCTCGAACACCGGGTGCCGGAGCGGGTGGATGCCATCGGCCTTTTCCCCTTTCAGCTCGTCGAGGAATTCATGCGCGCCTTCGCCTTCAATCTGGCTGCGAATCTCCACACGGAAATCCTTTACGGGCGCGACGCCCACCATATGGCAGAAGCCCTCTTCAAAGGCCTCGCCCGCGCCCTCGACCAAGCCATCCGCCACGACCCCCGCGTCCAGGGCGTGCCCAGCACCAAGGAAGCGCTGTAGGGGCAGGGGAGGGGAGGGGTTATTGGTTATTAGTTATCAGTAAAACCTTCGCTGCATCTTTTTCGGTGCCTCCCCGATAACTAGTAACCAATAACCAATAACTCTCCTCCCCCCATGAAGCTCGGCATAATCGATTACGGCGGCGGCAATCTGCAAAGCGTGCGGAATGCCCTGCGCTTTGCCGGCGTGGAGGCGGATTACGTGAACAGCCCGGCGGGATTCGACGGGGTGGACGCTTTGGTATTTCCGGGGCAGGGCCGTTTTGATGATTCCATGGCCGGGCTGGGCCGTCAGGGACTGGTGGATCCGCTGCGCGATTGGATCCGGTCCGACCGGCCCTTTTTCGGCATCTGCATCGGATACCAGGCCCTCTTCGAGCGGAGCCAGGAAAACCCCGGTGTTGCTGGACTGGGGATCTTTGAAGGAGAGGTCGTCCGTTTTCCCGCCAAGCCCGGATTGAAGGTGCCGCACATGGGCTGGAACCGCGTCACCCTGAGTCAGCCGGACGCCCCCATTTGGGCCGGGCAGGAGCAGGATCCGTTTTTCTATTTCGTCCATTCCTACTATCCCGCGCCGGCGGATGCTTCCCTCACCGCTGGGGTAACGGATTATGAGGGTTCATTTGTCTGCGCCATCCAGCGGGGCAACCTGATCGCGACCCAATTTCACCCGGAGAAAAGCCAAACCGCCGGTCTCGCCCTCCTGGGAAGCTTCGCCCGCCGCCATGGCCTTTTGCCGGTACTACCCTTTTCCGGGGCAATCGCCTGAATGGCTTAACTCTCCTCTTCAAGCCACCCCGCGCCGCACGCGCTTCAGGCCGCTGCTATGGAGTTCCAAGGCTGTTTCCGGGTCACTGATCGCCTCCACAAGGCTGTGGATCAGGCCATCCTTCACATCATAGATCCAGCCGTGCACGGAGACATTTTGGCCGCTTTGCCAAGCGTTTTGCACCACCGTGGTGCGGCAGACATTGACCACCTGGGCGAGCACATTGATCTCGGAAAGCTTTGCAATCCGGGCGGATTCCTTCTCCAGGCTATCAATTTCCTCCCGGTGCTGGTGATGGACATCCTGCACGTGACGCAGCCAGTTGTCGATCAGGCCAAAGGATTGATTCCGCAGGGCGGCAATGATGCCGCCGCAATTATAGTGCCCGGTGACGATGATGTGTTTCACCTTCAGCACATCGACCGCGTATTGCATCACGGAGAGGCAATTCAGGTCGGAATGCACCACCAGATTGGCCACATTGCGGTGCACAAACAGTTCTCCTGGCATCAGTCCAGCGATTTCATTGGCCGGCACGCGGCTGTCTGCGCAGCCGATCCAAAGGTATTCCGGAGCCTGCTGCCGCGCCAGCCTGCCAAAGAAATCCGGATCGCGCTCCGTCATCCCGGCCGCCCAGGTGCGGTTGTTTTGGATTAGGTTTTTAATGTCACTCATAAGTTCGGAAAATAGTAAATCTGATGCATGGAGTTTTGCGGGGTCGCCTCAATTCGACAAACTTTTGAGCCTTGATGGCGGCATCGGCTATAGCTGAATCATATGCCTGATACACTGTAATCGTATCCCGATCATAATCAGCTCGAATCTCGTGAGTCGCGGGCATGGACTTATCAGAAGTGGTGTAAACTACCGCGCAATGCCGCGCTGGCTGGATTGGATGAAGGTGGCGAGGTGGGCGATGGCGGGGCTGGTTTCGGTGAGGGGGGCGAGTTCGGCGAGGGCGTCGGTCTGGTTTTGGTCGCGCAGGAAGAGGGACTTGTAGGCTTCCTTGAGGGGGCGGATGGCCGCTTCATCCCAGCCATGGCGTTGAAGACCGACGACGTTGACGCCGCGGACGGCGGCGGGGTTGCCATCGACGATCATATAGGGCGGGACGTCCTTGACGATTTTGCTGCATCCGCCAGTGATGGCGTGCTGGCCGAGGCGGCAGAATTGGTGCACGGCGGTGAGGCCACCGAGGATGACGAAGTCTTCCACAATCACATGCCCGGCGAGGGTGCCGTTGTTGGAAAAGATGACGCGATTTCCAACGGTGCAGTCGTGGGCGATGTGGCAGTAGGCGAGGAAGAGGTTGTGGTTACCGATGATGGTTTTGGCTCCGGGCAGGGTGCCGCGGTTGACGGTGGTGCATTCCCGGAAGACGTTGCAATCGCCGATTTCGAGGAAGGTGGGCTCGCCCTGATACTTCAGGTCCTGGGTGACGCCGCCGATGCAGGCTCCTGTGAAAAACGTGTTCCGGGCTCCAATGGTGGCGGGGCCGGTCAGGGTCACCCCGTTGTGCAGGACGCAGCCTTCGCCCAGATTCACTCCCTCGCCGATCACACAATACGGCCCCACGCTAACCCCGGCCGCGATTTCCGCAGCGGGGTGGATGATGGCGGTGGGGTGAATCATGCGTTGATCATTAGGTCTGTAATCTCTGTGTCAATCCGTGTCCATCCGTGGTTCACAAACCTACCGGTCCAGCAGGCTGAACATCAGTTCGCCTTCGCTGACGGTTTCGTGGTTCACGATGCAGCGGGCGCGGGCGACGCCGATGCTGCGTTTTACTTTAAGGATCTCGGCTTCGATGAACAGGGTGTCGCCGGGCATGACCGGCTTGCGGAATTTCACTTCGTTGGCACTCATGAAATAACCGATCTTTCCCTGATTCTCCGGACGGCGCAGCATGAGGATGCTGGCGACTTGGGCCATGGCTTCCACCTGCAGAACGCCGGGCATGACGGGGTGGCCGGGGAAGTGGCCCTGGAAGAAGGGCTCGTTGATGGTGACGCATTTGACGCCGGTGCATTTGTTCTCGCCTTCAAAGCCGACGATGCGGTCCACCATGAGAAAAGGATAACGGTGAGGCAGGATATTCATCACCTCATTGATATCCATGACGGCTTCGCCGCTGGGGATGCTGACGGGCGGGACCATGCTGAGCATGCGGCTGTAGTCCTGCTTGAGACGGCGGGCCATTTCGGTGTTGGG
Source organism: Akkermansia muciniphila (assembly GCA_945900785.1). Lineage (GTDB taxonomy): Bacteria > Verrucomicrobiota > Verrucomicrobiia > Verrucomicrobiales > V1-33 > CAIZWU01. The sequence continues at coordinate 35,086 of CAMDJM010000046.1, read as the reverse complement.
ACCATGGCCGGGTTTGATGGCAATGACGTGGCCCATGATGCGTTTTCCGCAGAGCATGAGATCGCCAATGATGTCCAGAATCTTGTGCCGGACGAACTCGTCCTTGAAGCGCAGGGGCTCCTTGCTCATCACGCTTTCATCGCGGATCACAATGGCGTTTTCGAGGCTGCCGCCTTTGATGAGGCCTTTATCGAGCAGGCCTTTGACGTCTTCATAAAAGACAAAGGTCCGGGCGGGAGCGATTTCCTTTTCGTAAATCTCGGGAGTGATTTCGGTGCTGTAATACTGCGTGAGGCGTCCGTCGGGTCCGACCTGGGTGCAGGAGATGCGGAATTTTTTGTCCGGGACGACGATGAGCATGCTGCCGTTTTTCGTCTCAATGGAGATCGGCTCGCGCACTTCATAAACGCCGCGCGGAGCGTCCTGGGCGACGATGCCGGCCTTCTTGATGCATTCCACGTAGGCGCGGGCGGAGCCATCGCCGATCGGCGGCTCGTTGGCGTCCATTTCGATCAGGGCATTGTCCACGCCCATGCCGGCGAGGGCGCTGATGACGTGCTCCACGGTGTGGACCTTTACGCTGCCCTCCGCCAATGTCGTGGCGCGTTCGACCATCTGCACTTTATCCACGCTGGCGGAAATGAAAGGCTGATCCTCCAAGTCCATGCGCCGGAATTTTATCCCGTGCCCGACAGGGGCGGGAGTCATGGTGAGAGTGACGGCTTCCCCAGTGTGAAGGGAGGTGCCGGTGAGCGTGGCGGGTTTTGCCAGCGTGTGCTGATATTCCATGGTAAAATTGCCGGGGGCGGGGAATCGGGTAAAATTTAGCCTAGGCGGCACTTCCGGGGGGTCAAGCCGCCATTCTTGCAACCCCCAAAGCGGCGGCCGCGTAATCGGCTCCAATACCGGCGCTGCTGGCGCGATAAGCGCTGGCGTTACCCGGATTGCCCATGGAGGATGGTCAAGGCATCTGTCCCGTTCTGCCCTGCCACCGATTTCATCTTCTATCGCTCAATAAGGATTTTCTTGACCAGCCCGCCGTCCTACCGGAGGATTCTGCTTTAACGTCCCGCACTCTCCCCCTCCGGTTCTCATGCCCCAGCGCCCCTCGCCGACCTCTCTCCCTGATTCCCCCGCCGCCCTTCCCCCTGCCATCCCGGCTGCTGAGCCTTCTGCGGCGAAACGTGGCCGCGGCCGGCCCCGAAAAAATGCCGGGGAGGATGCCGCCATGCCCGCAGCTGCCTTGCAGGATTACACCATCGATTCCCCGGAGATCCAGTTCAAGCTGCGCGAGCTGATCAAGCTCGCCAAGGAACAGGGCCACGTCACCTATGACGACCTGAATGACGCCCTGCCAAATGATCTGATCCTGCCTGACATCGTGGAGGAAATCATCCTCCGGCTCCGGAATCTGGAAATTGATATCATTGATGCCTCCCAGGTCGACCGGGTGCGGCCGCTGCCCACTTCCTCCCATTCCTCCTCCCGGATCCCGCAGGATCTTGATGACAAGAATGACTCCATGCGGGCGGATACCCTGGACGACCCGGTCCGCCAGTATCTCAAGCAAATGGGTCAGGTGCCGCTGCTGACGCGTGAGCAGGAAGTCGAGATTTCCATCCGCATTGAAAAATCCGAGGAAAACGTGCAGCGCATCCTGAACACCTTTGGCTTTATCGCGGATGCCTATCTGGATCTCTCCCGGAAGCTGATCGACAATGAGGAGCGGACTGACCGCGTGGTGCAGGACAAACAGATCGAGGGACGGGAACGATATCTCAAAGCCCTCCAGAAGCTCAACGCCCAGGTCAGTGATGCCCATGAAACGGCGCAGGCGGCCTGGGAAAAAACCCGGGATGCCAGGCAGGCGGCGAAGAAGGAAATGGCAGGTGCCGAATTCCAGAAGGCCTATCAGAACATCCAGAAAATCCTCAGCAAATATTACTTCAAACAAAAGACCATTGAGGAGTTTGAAATCCTCGCCAAGGAGCTGATGGATGAACTCACCGCCGCAGAAAGCCGCCTCGCTGCCGCGCCGGATGATAATGAAGCCCTCAACGAAATCGACGCCATCGAACGCCGCACCTGGCAGTCCGCCGCAGACTTCCGCGTCGCCTTCACCGAAATGCGCCGCCACCTGCGCGATGCCGATCTCGCCAAGCGTGAAATGGTTGAAGCCAATCTCCGCCTCGTTATTTCCATCGCCAAGAAATACACCAACCGCGGCATGCCCTTCCTCGATCTCATCCAGGAAGGCAATATGGGCCTGATGAAAGCTGTCGATAAATTCGAATACCGCCGCGGCTATAAATTTTCCACCTACGCCACCTGGTGGATCCGTCAGGCCATTACCCGCAGCATTGCCGACCAGGCCCGCACCATCCGCATCCCGGTCCACATGATCGAGACCATCAACAAGCTGATGCGGGTGCAGAAACAGCTGGTCCAGGAATACGGGCGCGAGCCCAGCCCCGAGGAAATCGCAGATGAAATCCACCTCCCTGTGGAACGCATCCGCGCTGTCCTCAAAATGGCGCAAACCCCCATCAGCCTCCAGGCCCCGGTCGGCGAAGGCGATGACACCACTTTTGGTGACTTCATCGAAGATAAAACCGCCGAAGACCCCATGGAGCGCACCGGCTTCGCTATGCTGCGCGACAAGATCAAGGACGTCCTCGACACCCTGAACGAACGTGAGCGGGCCGTCCTGGAAAAACGGTTCGGCCTGATCGACGGTTTCAGCCGCACCCTGGAGGAAGTCGGCAAGGAATTCCACGTCACCCGTGAACGCATCCGCCAGATCGAAGCCAAAGCCCTCCGCAAGATGCGCCACCCCACCCGGATCCGCCAATTGGAAGGCTTCATCGACATGACCCGCGTTTAAACGGTCAGCAATCATATCCGGGCGCTTGGCCCGTCCGTCCACTTTTTGCCATCGGGAAGGCGGGTCACTGGAGGGATGCCAGCAGGGCAGAAAATGGGCTATTCGCTCCGCAGGGCGGCGGAAAGATTGGTGCTGGCGGCTTTCCACGCCGGGAGCAGGCCGGCGATGAGCGCGGTGGGAATGACCCAGAAAGGTGTCAGGGCCCACTCGAGCCAGGGGACGTCGTAGCGCACTGTCCAGCCGAAGAAAGCCTTATTGACGACCCAGGTGAGGATCATGCTGAGGACCAGTCCGCAGGCCATGCCGAGGAGGGCGCTGACCAGGCCAATCAGGCCAGCTTCGCTGAGATGGATGGCGGCGATTTGTCCCCGGCTGGCCCCGATGCTCCTCAGGGCCGCAATGTCCCAGGCGCGCTCGGCGACAAGGGTGCTGAGGGCAAGGGTGATGCCGAGGAGCGCGACGGCGATGGCGATGACGCGGAGGAGTTCCGTCACAGCGAAGGTCTGATCGAAGATTTCAAAGACCCGGGTGCGCAGGGCTTGATTGAGATAGATGGACAGGCTGCCAGCGGTGTTGAATTCGCGGCGCAGCGAAGCTTCGAGGGCCGGAGCGGCTGCGGGATCCTTGAGAAAGACGGCGATGGCGTGAAGGCCGGTGCCTGGCCAGGTCCGGGCGTAGTTTTCGCGCGTGATGTAGAAGCAGCCCTGGTCATCGGCATAGTCATGGAATATACCGGCGATGATGAAGGGCACGGGACCGGACGGGGTGGTCAGGGTGATGGTTTGCCCGGCTTGCCAGTGCTGGCGGTTGGCGAGAACTTCGCTGGCGGCCAGATGATAGGGCTGGCGCCAGAGATTGTCCTGGGCCTGCGGGTCGCCTTCGACAAAGTCCAGCGGGTGGGCCGCATCGCGATTCACGGCCCGCAGGGTGTATTCGCTGCCATCGGGCAGGGCCGTGCGGTCTTCGCGGAGGGTTTCGAGATGGGAAATCCGGGGATCGTTTTGCAAGGCGGTAGCCAGGGTATCAGGCAGGGTGGCGCTGCGTTTGATGACTTCGTTCGCCGCCGGGGCGATATAGAGATCGGCCTTCAGGGTGGAGTCGACCCAAAGGCTGAGGGTGCCCCGGAAGGAATGGATCATGATCGTGACGCCCAGGACCATGGCGACGGAGGTGAGGAGAGCCGCGATGACGGGGATGGCGCGGTGCAGGGCCCTGGCAAGGTGGGCGGCTCCCATGCGGAAGAGGAGGAGGCCGGAGACGGCGCGGGCGAAACGCCCGGCCAGCCATGCGGTGCCGGCAGCGGCGGGGCGGGCCAGCATGACAAAGCCCAGCACCAGCATGAGGCAGGAGGCAAAACTCAGCCAGGCGGGGCCCCTGCCAAGGGATTGCAGCGAGAGGGCCAGCGCCAGAGTTAGAAAAATCAGGGCTGGACCCAGTGGCTTCCACCATTTGACGGGACGCGGTTCCAGATTCCGGCCGCACCGGAGCACCGCGACGGGATCAACCGCAGAGGCTTCGCGGGCGGGGAGCCATGCGCCGGCCAAGGCGGCTCCCAGCCCGCAGAGGACGGCCTGGAAAATGTGGACGGGCGAGACCCAGGTTTTATCAATGCTGAGGAGGACGTAGTGGGCGGAGATGGTTTTGGAGACGCCGTCCAGCAAGCCTGCTGCGATGAGGCGGGCGAGAGGGATGCCAAGCAAGCCTCCCAGCAGGGCCGAGAAGGCGGCTTCTGTCAGGAACAGGGTGCGGACCTGGGTGCGGGAGGCTCCGATGGCGCGGAGGACGCCGATTTCCCGCCGCTGTCTGACTACGGACGCAGCGATGGTATTGCCAATCAGAAAAACCCCAACCAGGAGCGAGACCATGCTCAGCGCCGTCAGGTTCAGTTGAAATCCCTGAAGCATCAGGCTGACCTGGCGGTTCCGCTGGGCCGGGGGCTGGACGTGGGTGCCAGGCGGCAGCTGGGCTTGGATGCTGGCAGCCAGAGCCGGGGCCTGGGCGGGATCGGTCGTGATGATCTGAATGCTGCTCAAATAGCCGGGCTGGTGGAGGAGTTCCTGAGCCCAACCGATATCGAGAAAGGCGGTGCGCAGGGAATCCGTGCGACCTTCCGGGGCAGGGAAGGTGCCGGCGATATGCACGGGGACCGTCCGGCCATTCAGGGTCAGGAGGAGAGAGGCGTCCTGACTCAACTGCAGCCGGGCCGCCCAGGCAGCATTGACGACGAGGGAAGCAGGCCGGGCGAGCCAGCTTTCGGTGTGGCCTTCCCAGGCTGTGGCGGCTCCTTCCCCGGCGGCGGCAAAGAAAGGGCCGGCGCTGAAGGGATCGGTGCCGATGAGGCGCAGGTATTCCCCAGGGTGGTCTGGCAGGGTGGCGTAGCCTTCCAGGATGGGCGTGACGGCGGCAATGCCGGGCTGGCCGTTGAGCTTTTGCAGGATGGTTTCATCAAGCCGGTCGAGGGCGGTGATCTCGAGGTCACTACGCCCAGCCACGAGTTCGATCCCGGCATGGAAGGATTGGGTAGCGCTGTGGTTGACGATTTGAACCGCCAGGTAAACCGCGATCCCAATGGCGAGTCCGAGGACATTGAGCGCCGTTGCCAAAGGCTTAGCCCGCCAACCGCGCCACGCTGCCCGGGCCAGAGTGGAAGCTAACGTGAGATCAGGAAACATGCAGGAAATGGCGGGACTGGAAAGTTACGCCGCAGGCAGGCTGCGGGACTGTTCTGCACTGGAATGGCAGGAAGATTCCCCATCTGCCACACCAAAACGCCCCTGTCCCGGAAACCGGGATCTCCTGGGGAATCCGGGTGGCTCCGGAGTCAGGCGTCAGTAGGTGGAAGGATACGGATTTCCCGGGCTGCCTTGATAGGCTCCCCCGTAGGGCTGCCGGGGATTGTCGTAGGGCGCTTGATGGCCGGAGGGCTGGACGGGGGCTTCCCAGGACTGGCCCTGATACGATCCGCCACCGGATGACCCGCCGCCGGTGCGGGGTAGTTGGGCCTCGAATTGTTGAAGAGCCCTGTCAAAGGCCTGGCGCACCACCTGTTGTTTTTTAAATACACTGAGAGGTCCGCCGGCTCTGGCAAAAGCATGGACCACCCGTTCCCGGCCTTGGATGAGGTCGAGGGTTACATCCGTATTCACCGGTCCCTGGAGCACGGAAAAGACCAATTGATATTCCACGCCATTGCGTTCAGTAGGGCGCAGACCATTCCGCTCCAGGGCGTTTTCGACTTCGCCAATCAGGGCCTGCTCATCGCGGTTCTGGGGCAGGGGCATGGTCACCTGGGGGACATGCGGCCGGGGTGGAGGCATGGCAGGATCCACAGAGGAGGTCGCGCAGGAGGCGAGGCAGAGCACGGGCAGCAGCGCGGAGCAGAGCAGTTTGAGGGGTTTCATGGTGGGGTGGCAGGTTAAAAAATGGGGTGCAGGAATTGGATAGAGAGGATTGCAGCGGGCAGAAATCCCGGAACACAGCCTGCGACGGGCACTTTGGCCCGGAAATTCACAAAAATCCAGCAGGAGAAGGCTGGCCCCCGCAAACTTTCTTCTTGGCAATCCGGAGCCTGCGTCAAACGTAACCTGTCTGCTGCGTCGTTTCGTGGCGTTTTAAAATCCATATGTGGTGCCGAACTCTTCTGCTTTTTCTGATTGCTGCCGCTGCTGGTCCTGTCCGGGGGGAACGCGAGCCCTGGCAGGATTTTTCCGCCGCGCCTCATGATTATTGGACCCGTCCCCTGACCGACCGCTTCTCGTTGATGAAGGACGATCTCGCGTCGGGAAAAATCCCGCTGGATCACCGCAGTGAAAAGGCCTTTGTCTCCAGCCTGCTGCAGGCCCTCAAGGTGCCGGCGAGTTCGCAGATGCTGGTTTTTTCTGCTACCAGCCTCCAGTTGAGCCTGATCTCCACGCGGAATCCCCGGGCGCTTTATTTTACGGACGATCTGTATGTGGGCTGGGTGCCGGGTGGGCAGATCGAGATTGTGTCGCTGGATCCGGCCCTGGGAGGGATTTATTACATTTTTGATGTGCCGCGCAGGCCAGGTGGGGCTCTGAATGTCGACCGCTCCAACCGCTGCATGAACTGCCATGGCGCGGCGGATTCCGGTTGGGTGCCCGGGCTGGTGCTCAGTTCCGTCATTCCCGGGCCCAACGGCGGGAGTCTGATGTCGTGGCGGCAGGAAATGCTCGGCCACGGGGTGCCCCTGAGCGAACGGATGGGGGGCTGGCTGGTGACCGGAACCGGCAGTTGGCAGGGACATCACGGCAACATGACCGGAACCCTGTATGCCGGAAAATTGACCACCACGCCCCTGGGTTTTGGGGAAACCTTTGAGGTGGAGCGCTATCCGGCAGCCACCAGTGATCTGTTGGCGCACCTGCTGCACGAGCATCAGGCCGGGTTTATCACCATAGCTTTGGAAGCCGGTTACCGTGCCCGGGCGGCGGTGCATCAGGGAGGCGGCAGCCTGACAGCCGCGCAGGAGGAGGAATTGCAGACGGCTGCCGAAAAGCTGGTGCAGTATTTGCTGTTTGCAGATGAGGCCGCATTGCCTCCGGGCGGGGTGGCGGGGGATCCGGCATTCCGTCAGGATTTTGCGGCCACCCGGAAACCGGACGCGGCTGGCCGCTCCCTGCGGGATCTGGATCTGAAGGAGCGCCTGCTGCAATACCGCTGCAGCTATATGATTTACAGCCCCGTCTTTCAGGGGCTGGAACCCGGCATGAAATCCAGAGTGCGGCAACGCCTGCAGGCCGCGTTGGATCCTGCCAGGCGGGACCGTCTCTCCCGGAAGCTGCCCCCGGAGGAAAAACTGGCAATTTCAGCGATTTTAAAAGCAACCCTGCCGGATTGGCCGTGACGCTGCCTGCCTTCAAGGGTTCTCCACGAAGAAAGCACTCCGCCTCCTTGTGCGTTTCAATGCCTGTCAATCATCCAAATGTCCCGCCTTTACCCATTGATCCAACTGGCCGCTGCCCTTGCCTTGGGAGCCTCCGCCCGTGCGGAGACGGACTTTAACCGTGACATCCGACCGATTTTGAACCGGAACTGCACGGGGTGCCATGGCGGGGTGAAGCAGGCGGGTGGGATTTCCTTCGTTTACCAGGAGCTGGCGCTGGGGGAGGGCAAGTCGGGTGCCAGAACCATCCTTCCTGGAAATCCTGACGGCTCTGAGGTTATCAGGCGGGTGCTTTCCAGGGATGCTGAGGAACAGATGCCGCCGCAGGACCATGGCGGGGGGAAACCGCTCCCGGCGGCGGAGATTGCGCTGCTGCGCCAGTGGATCGCGGAAGGGGCCAGGTGGGGCGATCACTGGGCGTTCGTAAAACCACAGCCCCAGCCAGTGCCGGCGGTGAAAAATGCCGCATGGCCCGTGAACGATACCGACCGGTTTATCCTGGCAAAACTGGAGTCGGAAAATCTCGCGCCATCCAAGGCCGCAGAACCTGCCCAATGGCTGCGGCGCGCCACCCTCGACCTCACCGGTCTGCCGCCATCCCCGCAAGAGCTGGCGGATTTTGAGCGGGGGCCTTCCTATGAAAAAACCGTGGACCGTCTGCTGGCATCGCCTCACTTTGGCGAGCGCTGGGCTGGGATGTGGATGGATCTGGCCCGTTATGCGGACACCCAGGGGTATGAGAAGGACAATGGCAGGGAAATCTGGCCCTGGCGGGATTGGGTGATCCGCGCCTTCAATGCCGGGATGCCCTATGATCAGTTCACGGTGAAACAGCTCGCGGGAGACCTAATGCCTGACGCTTCAATCGATGACCGGGTTGCCACAGGATTCCACCGCAATACGCAGACCAATACCGAGGGCGGCACCAACGATGAGGAGTTCCGTCTTCATGCCGTAATTGACCGGGTGAATACCACCTGGACCGTCTGGCAAGGCACCACCTTTGGCTGTGTGCAGTGCCATTCCCATCCCTACGATTCCTTCAGGCACGACGATTACTATCGTTTCCTGGCCATTTTTAACAGCACGGAAGATGCCGACCTGGGCGACGATTTTCCCCGGGTCAAAGTGCCCTTTGAGCCGGGGAAATATTCCGAAGCCGAGGCGCTGGATGACGAAATCGCATCGCTGCGCCTGAAATTGAATGCCACGGCAGATGCCGCCACCACCCCATGGACTCCGCTGCCGCCAGTTGGCATCAAGGGCCCGGAGGATGCCAGATTCATCATCGCTGAAAATGAAGTCCGCGTCGGAGGGACCGTGCCTAACGGGGCGCTCTATACGATCCAGCTTCCCCCGCAAACCGCGTTCACTGCCCTGAGGATCGACCTGCTGCCGCAAAAGGACGACCCGAAACAGTGGCCGGAGCTTGGCGCGGTGCTCGGCCATCTGTGGATGGAACTCGAAGACCCGGTCAAAAGGGCGGCCGCCCGGCTGGAAGCAGGGAAAATCAAATCCGGAGCGCCCGGTCAGGAGGCTGGCGGGGACGGCAAAACGGGCGACCCCAACGCTTTGCCCCCCGGTGTGCAGCGCATCGGATTCCATGCGGTGTATGCAGACACGCTCACCGGCCCCTTTGATCCGGAGGAAAGCCTGACCGCCGGCCCGGGCGGCGGTGGGGCTTTTCCTGCCTTGTTGGGCCCGCGCTGGCTCGTTTTTGTGCCGCAGCAGCCCGTGCAGGTGCCTCCGGGGGCGGTGCTCCGCCTGCAACTGAAACACGAAATCTTCGACGCCGAGACCAAAGGAGCTATTATACACCATTTTAAGATAGGAGCTTCCCTGGATCCGGCATGGACGCGGCTGGCCAATGATCCGGAACGGAGCGGGCTGCAAAACCGCCTCGCAGAGGCGCGCCGGAAACGGGAAGCCATCCCCAGTGCCAGCAGTCTGGTAATGCAGGAACGCCCTCCTGAAGCCCGGCGCGAGACGCGGGTCTTCCTCCGCGGCAATTTCCTCGCCAAAGACAAGGTTGTCCAAGGTGGCACCCCCGCCATCCTGCCACAGCTCCCGCCGGGACCGGCGGACCGGCTGGCGTTGGCCCGTTGGCTGGTGAGTCCGGAAAATCCCCTCTCTGCCCGGGTCATCGTGAACCGCCTCTGGGCGGAACTCTTCGGCACCGGCATCATCGGGACCTTGGAAGACTTTGGCTCCACCGGCCTGCCGCCCTCCCACCCGGCCCTGCTGGACTTTCTCGCGTTGCGGTTTCAACAGGAACAAGGCTGGAGCTTCAAAGCCCTGCTGCGCGAGCTGGTGCTCTCCTCCACCTACCGTCAGGATCACCGCACTTCGCCTGCCCAGTTGGCCCGGGACCCTCACAATCATTTGCTGGGCCGCGGACCGCGCACCCGCCTCACGGCAGAAATGGTGCGCGACCAGGCGCTCGCCGCATCCGGGCTGCTCAGCCGGCAAACCGGTGGTGCCCCGGTCATGCCGCCGCAGCCGGATGGCGTGTGGCAGGTGGTCTACAACGGCTCTGCATGGATCACGCCTGAGGGCCCGGACCGCTACCGGCGTGCCCTCTACACCTACTGGCGGCGCACCAGCCCCTATCCAAGTTTCATGACCTTCGATGCCGCCAGCCGCGAGGTGTGCTCCGCCCGCCGCATTGTCACCAACACCCCTCTGCAGGCCTTGGTGACGCTGAATGATCCGGTCTATTTTGAAGCCGCTCAGGCCCTGGCCAGGCGCATGATGGCCGCCGCCGGAGACACCGAGGCCCGCATTGCCTGGGCGCTGCGCTGTGTCACGGCCCGGGAGCCACGCGCCGCTGACATCGCGCGCCTGACGACCCTGTTCGAAACGGCCAAAGCCACCTACACGGCTGACCCCCTGCTCTCTGCTAAAGCCGGTCCGGATGCCGGGACTGCCGCCCTGACCCAGGTGGCCAGCACCATCCTCAATCTTGATGAAGCCTTCACCAAATAGCCGCATGACTCTTTCCGCTGAAGCACGCACCCGGTATTTCCAACAAATCACGCGGCGCCATTTTCTGCGTGATTGCGCGACCGGGCTGGGCGCAGCCTGGCTGGGCACGCAGTCCGGCACCGCATGGGCAGGGGTGCCCCCGGTGGCGCGGGATATGGCGCATCCCTTCGCTCCGGTGATGCCGCATTTTGCGCCAAAAGCCAAACGTGTGATTTTTCTCCATATGGCAGGGGCACCCAGTCACCTGGAGTTGTTCGACTACAAGCCCGCCTTGGCCAAATTCGATGGCCAGACCTGCCCGGCGCAGTATCTGGAAGGGAAACGCTTCGCCTTCATCCAAGGCATCCCCAAGCTGCTGGGCCCGCGTTTTCCCTTTGCGCAATACGGCAGCTCCGGAGCGTGGTTGAGCGATAAATTGCCTCACTTCCGCAAGGTGGTGGATGACGTGTGCTTCATCAAAAGCATGCATACTGACCAGTTCAACCACGCCCCGGCCCAGTTGGCGATGCACACGGGATATTCCACCCTGGGGTATCCGTCCATGGGCGCATGGGCGTCCTACGGCCTGGGCTCAGAGAATGAAAATCTGCCAGGTTTCATCGTGCTGTTGAGCGGCGGCAAGACTCCGGATGCCGGGAAGTCGGCGTGGGGCTCCGGCTTCCTGCCCAGCGTCTATCAAGGCGTGCAGTGCCGCAGCAAGGGCGAGCCGGTGCTGTATCTGGGGAATCCTGATGGCGTGTCCCGCAGCCTCCGCCGCCAGTCTCTCGACGCCCTGGCGGAATTGAACCGCCGCGCCCACGGGGATGCCGGCGATCCGGAGACGCTCACCCGCATCACCCAATACGAGACCGCCTTCAACATGCAGGTCAGCGCCAGTGCGGCCTTCGACATCAGCCAGGAGCCGGAAGCGGTGCGTGCCGCCTACGGCGTAAAGCCCGGTGAGGAGGCCTTTGCCAATAATTGCCTGCTGGCCCGCCGCCTGGCCGAGCGCGGGGTGCGCTACATTCAGCTGTTTCATTGGGGCTGGGACTCCCACGGCGCGAATGAAAAGGAAGCCCTGGACGAGGGTTTCCTGGGTCAATGCAGGGATGTGGACCAGCCCATGACCGCTCTCCTCACCGATCTGAAGCAGCGTGGCCTGCTGGAGGATACCCTGATCGTCTGGGGTGGAGAATTCGGCCGCACCCCCATGCGTGAAAACCGGGGCGGCGTGGCCATGCGCTGGGCCGGCCGCGACCACAACCCGGGGGCCTTTACCATGTGGATGGCCGGCGGTGGAGTGAAACCAGGCACCTACGGCGCGAGCGATGAACTCGGCTATGAAGCCGTGGTGGACAAAGTAAGCGTCCATGACCTGAAAGCCACCATGCTGCACCTGCTGGGCTACGACCACAAACGCCTGACTTATCCCAACCAGGGTCTCGACCAGCGCGTCACCAACGTCACCAAGCCCTCGGAAGTGGTGACCGGTATTCTGGCATAGGAACCCGCTGGTGTCCGCAGCGCCTGCACCGTGACCCGTTGCCACCCGGAGAGGGCAGTCAGGTAGGCCTCCGGATCCGGCGCGGGGATGGTTTTTTTCATAGCCATATCGGACGCAGGGTGGCTTAAGGGTATCCAAACAATCAGGCCCGGAACAGCGCGCCCATTTTCTTCCCAAGGATCATCCCGGCCCCGGCGAGGCAGATGGTGAGGAAAACCATGGCCCAGACGCCGAGGGCGGAGGCAAGGGCTTCGCCGTTGCCCAGCGCGCCGTTGAGGTTGTAAATGGCTTTGGTGATCGGAAAATGCTCGCCTTTTTGCGCGAGGATGAGGCTGTCTGAGACTTCCAACATGCCGAAGGAGAAGGCCAGCAGGGCTCCGGCGATGAGGTTGGCCCCGATGAGGGGCAGTGTGATTTTAAAGAGGGTGCGGAAGGGGGAACAGCCGAGATTTTGTGCGGCTTCCTCCAGGCTGACGCTGGTTTGTTGCAGCCCGGCGCTGGCGCTGCGCACCACGTAGGGCAGGCGGCGGATGGCGTAGGCCACGACGATAATCCAATACGGATCATCATTCGCCCCAATCAGCCAATGGAACGGCTGGCCCTCCCGGGTCATCGCCAGATAACCAAACGCCAGGACCAGACCAGGCACCGCGATGGGCAGCATAGAAAGGGAGTCGAGGAGATGGCGGCCCGGGAGCTTGGTGCGCACCACGATCCACGCGATGGTCACGCCGAGAATGACATCAATGAAAGTTGCCAGTCCGGCGTATTTCAGGCTATTCATGATGGATGGCACGGTGAGGCCGTGGCTCAGGGCATCGCGGTAGTGTTGGAGGGTAAAGCCGTGGGGCAGGACGGAGTCATTCCAGTCCGTGGCAAAAGACGTCAGGGTGACTCCGAGATGGGGGATGACCGCGAGGAAAATCACAAAGGCAAACCCAAAGGTGGCCAGCCAGCCTTTCACCCCGCCGATGGCCGGCGTCTGGGCGGCCATGCTGGCCCGTCCACTCCCTGCAAAGTCCGACCGGCCAAAGAGGAATTTGCTTAACAGGAACAGCAGCACACTGGCCACCAGCATGATCGCCACCAGGGCGTAGGGCAGGGGATTGCCGCCGATTTCCTTGATGCCATCAAAGATCTGCACCGAAGTGACGCGGGAGTAGTCGAACATCAGCGGCACGCCCAGCTCCGTAAAACCCCAGATGAAAACGATGGAGGCTCCCGCAAAAATCCCCGGCATGGCCAGAGGCAGAGTCACCTTCCAGAAGCGGCGGAAGGGGGAGCACCCGAGGTTTTCGGCGGCTTCATCCAGCGCCGGATCCAGATTGGCGAGGGAGGCGGTGATGTTCAGATACAAAATCGGATAGAGATGCAGCGCATTCATCAGGATCACGCCAAAGAGCCGGCCATTCCCCAGCCAATCCATCGGCGTTCCCACCCTGATTTGCCCCGGCATCAGCAGAGCATTCAGCGCCCCATGCTGCCCCAGCATCTGCTTCACCCCAATGGTGCCCACAAACGGCGGCAGGATCAGCGGCACCAGCACCAGGGCTCCCAGAATCGCCTTGCCCGGAAAGGAAAACCGCGCACTCAACACCGCCAGCGGCAGCGCCAGGATCATCGCCCCCAGCGTGCTCCCCGCCGCCATCTTCAGCGCATTCACCAAGCCCTCCCGGTAGATCGGATTGCTGAAAATCTGCCCCACATACTCCATGGTGAACCCGCCCCCCGGCTTCGTGAACGCCTCCCGCACCGTGTTATAGATCGGGTAAATGAAGAAACATCCCATCACCGTCATGATGAAAAGGAGGAAGCCGTAGGAAGGGAGACGTTTCATGAAAGGGCAAGACGCAGGCAGTGGGAAGCCGCACGACTCCCCCCACGCATGGCACAATCCGCGCCGATATCCACGCAATTCACGCCTCAGAGGCGGGAAGAATGCCGCTGATTATTTCGAGCCGGAATTGGCCAAGGCGATGGAGAAGCCTTGGGTGTGACGGTCAATCCCAACTCTTCGGATTGTCTTCCCAGGTTTCTTCCAGTCCGTCTTTGCCAGGGGACCAGACGATGACCCGTTTTTTCAGTTTGGGCCGGCCTTCCGCGGCTTGGTTGGAATCCGGATTTTCCACCCAGCCGTCGCCGTCGGTGTCCAGCCGGAGGTGATAAAGATTTCCCCAAGCGTCCACGATTGAATATGCAGGAGGTGTGCGGTCAATCACCAGGCCGTCCGCCCATAGATGGCCGCTTTTTTTGAATGCTTTGGCTGGTTTCACTCCCTCCAAGTAGTCAATGCCCCGGAAATTCTGGGGCTTGATGCTGGCACCGGCGGCTTCTTTTCCAGCGAGCAAGGCGATCAAGCCGCGTGATGGTCCGCTATCGGTATCCAAATCCCGGCTGGCCGGTGTGCTGCCAATGGGGAGCGGCAGGTGGCCGTAGTCTGCAAGGAATTGTTCGATGCCGTTGCTGATGTCCAGCCCCATTACTATGGCGCTCTTCATGGACACGCCCATTACGGACCTGTTGCCGCTACTCATAAAACCTATAAATGCGAACAAGCCCAGCAAGGTCAGCAAGCAGTTTTTAAAGATTTTCTGCCAATCGATTGGGTAATTTGCGCCATGTCCGGCGTTGAAAGACGGCGCTGGCTTGGGCGCGGGAGTTTGTGACGCTGGAGAAGGGCAGGGCGGTTCGTCCATGGCGGGACCTTATCAAAACCTCCGCTTGGCGTAAACTGGAATGTCAGGCTCCACAGAGGAGCGCGACTTTGCAAGTCGCCCCGGAGCATCGGCGGTGCATTGGCATCTCATCGGTATCGCATGGGCACATGGGACCCGGGTTGCTGGGGCGACTTGCCAAGTCGCGCTCCTTGTTCCTCAGGGCACCCGCTTCAGATAGAGGTAATCAACACCGGCCATGTAGGCTTTGGCGGCTTCGGGATGGCAGCCGGTGATTTCGACGGTGAGGCGGTGGTCTCCGGCGGGGAGGTCGGTGGTAGTGAGAGTGAGGGCGGGGCTGTGGACGACGCCGGCTCCGGGGGGGCTGAAGCCATCGAAGGCGTCGCCGATCGGCTTGCCGTCGAGGAAAAATTTCAGGTTGGCGTAGTCGGGGGCTTTGGTGAGGACGATCTGGATGTCGTAGCGGCCGGGGGCGGGGACGGGGAGGGTGAGGTCGAGGCGGTCGCCGGGTTTGCCGCCGGTCCACCAGAGCTGGGAGCCGCTGCTCCAGTTCCAGTTGCCGCGCACGAATCCGTCCATGGGCTGCGGGGTGGCGTTGCCGCCGCTGGGGGTGGCGGTGAGGCCTTCGCCTTCCAGTGCTCCGGGGATGCGGTTGGCGATCACAAATTTTTCCGCGCCGGGTTCGTCGGGCAGGGGGACCTGGGTGGGGGAGGCGAGGTAGGCGATAAGATCGCGCTGCTGCTCATGGGTAAAGGCGGTGAGCTGGCCGGGCGGCATCATGGAGAAGCCGGGGGTTTCGTGTTTGGCGATGTCTTTCTTCAGGACGGTGTCGCTGCCGGTCAGGCTTTGGATAGTGAGGTCGGTGGGGGTTTCGCCGCGCACCATGCCGGCGAGGCTGCGGCCATCGGCGAGGGTAAGGAGGTGAAGTTCGTAGTCCTTGCCGATCAAGGCGTTGGGGTTGACGATGTTTTCCAGAAGGTAATCCAGATCGGCACGGTTGGAACCGGTGAGTTCCGGGCCGAGGTGAGCCCCCTGACCAAAGAGGGCGTGGCAGGTGCCGCAGGTGCTGGTGAAGAGGGCGCGGCCGGCGGGGAGGTTGGCGGTGCGGAGGAATTCCGGTGTGAGGACGGTTTTGAATTTGGCGATTTCCGCCGCGCTGTCGCCTCCGGGGGCGGCGATGCTGCCCCAGGCTTGGGTGAGTTTTTCCGTCAGGGCGGGGTTGTTGAAATTGATGATCTGGCGGGCGGCGAAGGACGTTAGCTCGGCACGGGGGATGCGCTGATCCGCGATGGCATCCACCAAGCTGGCGGCCCAATCCGCGCGGGCGGAGAGGGTGGCGATGGCGGCTTGTTTTTCGGCGGGGGAAAGCGCGGCGTATTGCGTGAGGAGGGCGGCGGCGGGTTGGGTGAGGGCTTCCGGGGCGGCGCTCAGACCAGGCAGGGAACGGATGGCGGTGAGGCGCAGGGCGGGGTCGGCGAGGAGGGTGGTGAGCAGCGCGGGGGCTTCGGCGTCCTTGCCCTGAAGCAGGGTTTGCAGGGCGCGTTGGCGGCGCTCGACGGGGGCGGCGGCGTCCTGCACGATGCTGCGCAGGCGGGGGAAGGCGCGGCGGTCGCCGAAGGCTACGGCGAGGGCTTCGCGGAGGTCGGTGATTTCGGCGGCCAGGGGGGCGGCGGCGGAATCGTTTTTAAGGATCTGATCGATGTTGGTAAAGGCGGCGTCCCAACCGTCAGGGGCCGGGGAGCCATCTCGTCCGCGCCAGCCTTCGAGGGCGGCTTTCAGCAAATACACACTGCCAGCGGCGGTCTTTTCCTGGGCGAGGGCGATGACGAGAAAGCCGGTGCCGCCATCCAGCGCGGCGGTGCGGCGGGCGATGTTTTGAGCGACGAGGGGGATTTTGGATTTCGCGGCGAGGGCAAGCGCACGGGCGGGATCGGCGGGGACCAGGGGCTCGATGGCATACCAATTCATCTGAGGCAAATTGTGGTCCGTGGCGTCCTCCCCGTGCTGGATCAGGGCTTCGGCGATGTCCCAGCGGTCGGCCAGAGGAAGGCGCTGGAGGGCGGAGGCGATGGTCAGCCGGACGCGGGGGGAGGATTCTTTGGAGTTGGCTGCTTTCAAGGCCACTGCGTGCGCTTCAGTATTGTATGCGGAGCCAGCCGTGATGATTCCGGTTATTGCACGATAGGAGTTAGGGTATTCTTTGGGATCAAGGCTTTCGTAAAATGTTTGTAGGGAATCCAGAAGAGAAGTGGTGTTACCAGTCCACGTCATGGAAAAAATTCCCGCCAACAGCGACAAATCATCGCTTGGCAAGCCTGTGCCGCATTTTAGGCCTGCGGATTCCGCTGGTGGTTTGCCTGCATTTTCTTTGAGCTTTCGTTCCGCGTCCACTCGGCGGAAGGTGCGGGTCAGCCAAGAATCTGTCGCTTTTGTGATCAGCACGCCGTCTTCCACGCCAGGTTTGAGGGTATCATGATAACTGATTTTTGCCACATCCCCCTTCCACGGCTTCCACGTCGATTCATACTTCACCCGGTAGATGCGCCCATTGCCGCGGTCCCAGACGAGGGGGTCGGTTTTGTGGCATTTTTGGGGGTCATACCAATCGATGAAATACACCGCGCCGTCCGGGCCGGTTTTGAGGGCGACGCCGCTGAACCAGGGGTCGTTGGCTTTGAGGAAATCGGGGAGGTGCTTGGCGGTGTAGCCGGAGCCTTCGGGGACGAGGTTTTCCTGATTGATGCAGCGGCCGTGGACATTGAAAAAGAGGGGACGGCCTCGGTATTCGGGCGGGAAGTTATCTCCGTTATAAATGCTGAGGCCGCAGTGGGCATGGCCGCCGCCGAGGTCTTCCGACTTGCCATTCCCGGCATGGGGATTGTCGCCGAGGTAGTGCTGGTGGTCGGCGATGGTTTCGATGTTGGTGTAAACGTAGGGATTGAAGTGGCCGAGGGGATCGCTCTGACGCAGGTAGTTGCCGCCCTGGATGATGTGCCAGAAGTGGGGGATGACGCAGGCCTCGCTGAACCAGTCGCCGTTTTCATTGTAATCAAAGCCCCAGGAATTCGAGGTGCCGCTGGCGAAGATCTCGAAGGATTTCCTGACGGGGTGGAAGCGCCAGTAGGCGCAGTTCATGGGCGTGCGGTCCTTGTCAAGGGTGCCGGGCCGGCCGACATTGCTATGCGTGAAGACGCCGTGGCAGCCGTAAAGCCAGCCGTCCGGGCCCCAGATGAAACTGTTGAGGGTTTCGTGGGTGTCCTGCCAGCCGAAGCCGTCGAGGAGGATTTCCGGTGGGCCGTCGGGGATGTCGTCGCCATTGGCATCCGGGATGTGGAGGAGATAGGGCGCGGCTCCGATGTAAACCCCGCCTAAGCCCAGCTCGATACCGCTCACAAGATTGAGGTGTTCGATGAAGACCTTGCGGGTTTCGAAGGAGCCGTCACCGTCCTTGTCCTCGAAGATGAGGACGCGGTCCGAGCCGCCGAAGATGTCCTTTTGCTGCGGGGCATCGGGTTTTGTCAGGTCGCCGCTGGCGGGATCGCGGGCGGGTGGGGGATTCCCGGCGCGCTGGGGGTAGGTGTTGCCTTCCACCACCCAGATGCGGCCGCGGGCATCGAAGGTAAAGGCGATGGGCTGGACGATATCCGGTTCGGAGGCAATGAGGTCCACCTTGAAGCCGGGCGGGACGGTCATTTTTTTGACGGCTTCCGTGGCGGGCAGACCGTTGTATTCCGCCGCCGTGGTGGACAGGGTATTGCCTTCTGCAAACAGGAGGGCGGCCAGGAGGAAGGAGGCGTGCTTCATAAGAATCGGGGTGGAGTGAGGTTGGTTCGGGAACCAAAGCTGGGAGCTGGGGCTGGGGATAGGAATAGATGCAGGTAAGAGGGAGGGGGCTGCAAGCTATCAGGGGAATGGGGAAAATGGGTGGGCGGTGGCTGGGGTCCGCCACGGTAGGGCCGCCGCGAAGCGGTTCAAGGGGATGGGGCCGGGTTCCGTGGGTTCTGTTATCACTTCACCCACGGCTATTCACGGGTCGCCACGCTGTGGCTGGAACCATTTGGAAATTGGATTTGGATTTGGGGATGGAGTGGATAGGAAGGAATTCGCTTGAGTGTGCCTGAGTCTCAGACACCCTGACCTGCCTGATGGTGAGTGGGGACGTTTGAGGAAAGGAGATGAACCGGTCGCCCAAGCCGCTTTGGAGTGCGGATGGCTTGCCGGTCGCCTGGGCATGTGGCGGTCTCCATGATCACTGATCCCGGCGGAATCCCACCAGGTAGCCGCTGTCAAGCCTCCGGCTTGAATGCCGCAAACGGGTTCACCCATTTTCCCGGCAGGTCAGGATGTCTGAGTTTGAGTGGATGCTCCGTGCCTGAGTGGATAATGGTGTCCGGGTGGATGCCCGTGCCCGGGTAGATGCCGCTGCCTGTTTCCGGGACAATTGTTGATTTCAAACAAAAGACCTCCTGCAGCGGGTGCAGGAGGTCTTTTGAGGATTCGAAGGCTGGCCGTGCGGGACGCTGGGTTAGAGCGCGGTGGCTACCTTGATATCGCCGAAGCCTTTGGTGCCGTCTTCGTTGCGGATTGGCTTGGTGATGATGTCCTTGTAGGTCATGCCGCCGGGGATCATGGGCAGGACGTGTTCCGTGTGGGGGACCATGATGTCGAGGACGTAGGCCGTCTTGGAGGCGAGCATGCGCTTGAGGGCGGGAACGACGTCCTCGCGTTTGGTGATATGTTCGCAGGGAACTTCGAAGGCCTCACACATTTTCACGTAATTCGGATAGATGTCCTTGGGGGCGTGGAGTTTGCCAAGGAAGGTGTTGGCGCGGTTTGATTTGTATTTGAGGTCTTCCCACTGGACCACCATGCCGAGGTGCTGGTTATTCAGGATAATGGCCTTGGCGGCGATGTTCTCGGCGATGGCGGTGGCCAATTCCTGCACGTTCATGATGAAGGAGCCGTCGCCATCAATGTCGACGACTTCAGCATCCGGGAAGGCGGCTTTGACGCCGAGGGCGGCAGGGTAGCCGTAGCCCATGGAGCCGAGCCCGAGGCTGGTGATGAGGCGGCGGGGTTTGTCGAAGTGATAGTATTGGGCGGCCCACATCTGGTGCTGACCGACGCCGGTAGTCATGTAGAAGTCGGTGTCCTTGGTGAGTTCGTAGAGTTTTTCGATGACGAACTGGGGAGGGATGAGATTGGGATCCTCATCCTCATACTGCATGGGGGATTCCTGTTTCCACTTGGCGATTTGGGTGTGCCATTCGGCGTGGCGGTTGCCGCCTTTTTCGTAGCCGGCTTTTTCGAGGAGGACGTTGAGTTTGGTCAGGGCAAGCTTGATATCGGCTTGGATGGGGAGACGGACGAGTTTGTTTTTGTTGATCTCGGCGTTGTCGATATCGATGTGGATGATGGTGCCGTGCTCGCAGAATTTCTCGACTTTGCCGGTGACGCGGTCGTCAAAACGCACGCCAAGGGCGAGGAGCAGGTCGGCTTCGTTGGCGGCGTTGTTGGCCGCGACGGTGCCGTGCATCCCGAGCCATTTCAGGGAAAGCGGGTGGGTCTCCGGGAAAGCCCCGACGCCCATGAGGGTGGTGGTCACGGGGATCTGGGCGCGTTCTGCAAATTCGAGCAATTCCGCCGAAGCTTCGCCACTGATGATGCCGCCGCCGCAGTAAATCACGGGGCGCTTGGCTTGCTTCAGCAGGCCCATCGCTTCGTTGAGGGCGACTTCGTCGACTTCCGTGAGGAGCTTGTAACCACGGAGTTCGATTTTGTCAGGGTAGATGGGCTGGGTGCGGGTTTCCTGAACGTCCTTGGGCATGTCGATGACCACGGGACCGGGGCGGCCGGTCTGCGCGATGTGGAAGGCTTCCTTGACGATGCGGGGGATGTCGTTCGGATCGGTGACGAGGTAGCTGTGTTTGACGATGGGCAGGGTGACGCCGAAGAAGTCCGTCTCCTGGAAGGCACCGCGGCCGATCATGAAGGTAGGCACTTGGCCGGTGATAGCGACGAGCGGAGTGGAGTCCAGATAAGCGTCCGCGATGGCGGTGACGAGGTTCGTCGCGCCGGGGCCGGAAGTGCCCATGCAAACGCCGGCTTTGCCCGTGGCGCGGGCGTAACCTTCAGCGGCGAAGGAGCCGCCCTGCTCGTGGCGGGGGAGGACGGTGCGGATTTTATCGCTCTTGGAAAGGGCCTGGTGCATGGGCATCGAGGCTCCTCCGGGATAGGCGAAGATCCATTCGACGCCTTCTTTTTCGAGGCACTTGACCAGAATTTCCGCGCCGGGCATGAGTTCGCCACGGTCTGGCGTGGCGGGGTCAGCGGGTTTGGAAGGAGAGGGGGCGGTAGTGCTCATGTGAGGTGGGAAACGTGCGTTGATGTTGATGAAAAGCGGACGTGTATAATATCGAAGGGAAAGGGCTTGTAAAACGCGAAGTTGTTTCCGTAATTTTTTGCGCAGGTGCGGATTTTGGAGCAGATCCAGTGCCGTAGCGACCGCTCCTGAACGCTTTTGCGGTCAGAAAATCCTGAGCGTGAGCGTGAAATTTGCGGCGAGGTGGGGAAAGCTGGTTTTCCTTTTGACAATGCCGTGGGGTTTGGTATGTCCCGCTCCGGTTCGGCTCACGGAACGCGGCAGGGTAGCTCAGCGGTAGAGCAGGGGACTCATAAGCCCTTGGTCGGGAGTTCGATTCTCCCCCTTGCCACCATGAGCCGGGGCTGATCTGCCCCTTCTTCAGGTGGAGCCATCCGGGATCGTCCCGCCGGTGTATCAATCATCGGTTATGAGCACTCCTTCTGAAATTTCCTTCTCCTGCCTGGGCAATGGCCTGGCGACGCCCCCGGAGCAGCCCTTGGTTTTAAAGGCCGGTCCCCTTCGGATGGATCTGATCGAGGGGGAGCTGCGCTATCTGGCGGCTGGCCCGGATGAGGCGGTGCGGCGGGTTTATGCGGCGGTGCGGGATGGCAGTT
The DNA here is from genome assembly GCA_945900785.1 of Akkermansia muciniphila. Classification (GTDB taxonomy): domain Bacteria; phylum Verrucomicrobiota; class Verrucomicrobiia; order Verrucomicrobiales; family V1-33; genus CAIZWU01. The sequence continues at coordinate 13,178 of CAMDJM010000046.1, read as the reverse complement.
GGAATACGGTGGCGGCGCGGCGCAGTGTGCCGGTGGTGGAACAGACGGATGAAGCTTTTCAGGTTTCCTGGAAAAGTGAACACGTCGATGGAGAAGTGGATTTTGTCTGGGAGAGCCGGCTCACGGGCACGGCGGACGGGGTGATCCGCTGGGAGTTCGATGGCGTGGCCCGCCGGGCGTTTGCCAAAAACCGCGTGGGCTTTTGTATTCTGCACCCGCTGGCGACCTGTCAGGGAAAACCCTGCGTGGTGGAACATGTCAGTGGCGATAGCGCAGCACGGATGTTTCCGGACCTGATCGATCCGAATCAGCCAGTGCGCGGACTGCACGACTTCCGGAAGATCCGTTATAGGGTGAATGCGCAATGGGACGTGGCATTGGAACTGGAAGGCGATGCCTTCGAAATGGAGGACCAGCGGAACTGGACGGATGCCAGCTTCAAAACCTACAGCACGCCCCAGCGCATCCCGTTGCCGGCCAGGTTGCGCGAAGGCCAGCGCGTGCACCAGATCGTGACGGTGCGCCTGGTGGCGAGGGCGGATGCCGCTTTGCCCGCCCGCCCGCCGGAGCAGGAGGTGGCCGCCACGATCAGGCTGGCTGGTGAGCGGACCGTGCCCTGGCCCTTGCTGGGACTGGGATCGCCTAGCCATGGGCGGCTCATGAGCGAACGCGAGGTGACTTTGCTGCAAACTCTGCAGTTGGATCACTTGCGGGTGGATGTCAAAACGTCCCTGCCGGACTGGCGGGCAACCTTAAGCCAGGGAGCGGCGGAGGCGGCCCGGCTGGGCGTGAAACTGGAAGTGGCCCTCCACCTGAGCGCTGCCTCCAGTCTGGCGGCAACCGCCACCGAAGCCGTGGCGTTGGCGGGTCCGGTGGCCCGCTGGCTGGTTCTGGAGGAAGGCAAGCCGGTGGTTAGCCCTTCATGGCTGGCCGCAGTGCGTCCGGTGCTGGGTGGCCCGGTGGGAGCGGGCACGGACATTGATTATTTCCCTCTGAATAACAACCGCCCGGATCCTGCCACGGCTGATTTTATTTTCAGCTCCATCCGGCCTCAGGCACATGCTTTTGATGACGCTTCCGTGATCGAAAACATCGAAGGGCAATCCCAGTTGGTGAACAGTGCACAACAGGTTTTTGCGCCGCTGCCCTTCGTCGCTTCGCCAGTGACGCTGAAGCGCCGCTGGCATAAGGGCACGCCGCGTCCGGCCAAGGAATTGCCGCCGATGGTGGACCGCCGCCAGATGTCCCTGCTGGGGGCAGGGTGGCTGGTCGGCTCCCTGCGGGCTTTTGTGGAATCCGGGGCGGCGTCAGTGACCTGGTTTGAGACCACCGGCTGGCGCGGCGTGATGGAAGTGGCAGCGGGAGCCCCGCTGCCTGACGAATTCCCCTCGGTCCCCGGGGCCGTCTTTCCGATGTATCACGTCCTGCGGGCGATGACGGATTTTCGTCAGGGTGGCTTGCGCCCCGTGGCGCTGAGCCATCCGCTCCGGGTGCAGGCGGTAGTGCTGGAGTCCGGCAAAAAGCAGCTTTGGATCGTGGCGAATGTCACGGGAATTCCCCAGCGGATCAATCTCCCCCACGGCGGCAGAGCCCGTTTGTTGGATGATGCCACAGCCGCCCGGGTGGCCGCGCAGCCTGACGTTTTCTGCTCCATGGCAGCGCCGGAGATCCCCGGTGGAGAAAGCACTTTGGCTCCCTGGGCGGTGCTTTTTTTGGAGGTGGAATAGGGCTCACGCTGGTGAAGCACCCCTATCCACTTACCCCCCAATGACCACCATTTTGTCCATGGTGGGCGTGGCAGAGCCGCCTTCCATTTCCTGGGTGATGGCAAATTTGAAGGCGCTTTGCACATTGCGGATGGGCTTGAATTCCAGACGCACTTTGCCCTGCGGATCCACTTTGAAGACCCCGGCGCTTACGGGAGCTTTCAGGTTTGGATCGATCACCCACAATTGATAGTCGCGCCCCGCCGGCAGCGCGGGAAGGTTCTCCACTATGAGCAAGCCGTCCTGTTGTTCCTGACGCCACAGGGAAACGGCCACGGCGGAGGGCTGGTCCTTGAGCAGGGAGCCCAGAACGGCGATGCGCGTTTTGTCGAGATGGCTGTCCTTCTGCAGGCTGGTGAGTTCGGCAGTTAGTCTTTCCTTTTCGGTGCTAAGGGAGGCGAGGGCTTTCTCCGCTTCGGAGAATTTGGTGCGCAGGGCGGCCAGGGTGCTTTCACTTTCGGAGCGCGCCGCTTCGCTGAGGTGGACGGCTTCCTGGTAGGCTTTTTCACGCTCCCGGGCGGCGGCGGCTTCATCCTGGGCGCTGGCGCTTTTCTGCTGGGCTACGCGGATGGCGTCCCGGTTTTGGTAGAACCCGACTGCCAGGGCGGCTGCGGCGGCCCACGGAATAAATTGCAGGATTTTCGAGGTGGAGCGGGCAGGGGCAGGCGCCGGGATCACCGGAGCACTGGAAGGGTTTTGCGGGCGTGCCTGCTGGGGGGCGGGGAAATGGGCCAGCAGCTCTGCCCGCAAATCGGCCGGGGCGGCCACTTGAGGGACGCCGCAGGCCAAGGCCAGCGTAGCATCCTGCAGGGCATGCACTTCCTTTTGCAGCGCAGGGTTCTGGAGCAGTTCGCGCTCAAACGCTTCCTGTTCAGGCGCGGTCAGGAGACCGAGCACGTATAGGTTGGCAGATTCGAGCAGGGATTCGTTCATGGATTTAGCAGGCCATTGAGGGATTCCCTCAGCTTAAGCAGGCCGCGCCGGATGCGGGCTTTGACAGTGCCGAGGGGTTGGGAGAGTTGGTCGGAAATTTCCTGTTGGGTCAGCCCGCTGAAGTAGGCGAGTTCAAGCGCCTGGCGTTGGTCCGCAGGCAGTTGGGACACCGCGCCGCGCAGCATTTCCACTTCATCACTGTAGGTGGCCAGGGCGTTGGACGGCCCTGGAGCGGGATCAGCCGGATCCGCTTCAAAACGGACTTTTTCCGCATATTGACGGTCGCGCTTCAAGGCCCGCAGCCGGTCAATTGAGCGGTTGCGCGCCATGGTGGCCAGCCAGGCGGCGGGGCGGCCGAGGGCGCTGTCGTAGCGGGTGGCTTTTTCGTGGAGAGTTAGAAAAACCTGCTGCAGCACGTCTCTCGCTTCCTCGGGATCGGCGAGGATTTTCAGGGCAACGGAATAGAGGAGCGTGGAACGACGGTCATACATGAGGGTGAACGCCGCAGGATCGCGCGTCGCCACACGCCGGAGAAGGTCGGCGTCATCGGGCTCAACGACGGTCGGGTTCAAGGTCAGGTTAAAAGCTGGGAATCGGATCTTCCGGTTCCAGGGCACTGTGGCGGGACAGTTCCCGCAGTCCAACGCAAAGCTGCGGATTTTGGATGCATGATTTTCTTCCGGACGGATCGGTTTCCGGAATGGGAATGCCAGTCCTGAAGTGAATGTCAGGAAAAGTCAGCATGCGTCCCAAGTTTAATAGCGTGATCTGAGAGCGGAAAGTTGATCCAGAATATCCGGTGCTTCCTTGGCCTCGGCAAGAGGGGTGAGTTGCTTAAAGATGTAGTCCCAGTCGAGCTTGTTTTTTCCCTGCCGGACGATGGTCATGCGGACATCCATCCAATCCTGCGGGCGGCTGGCGAAGGCTTTCATGACGATGAGGTCCTCGGCGGTGCAGAACCGTAATGAAAGACCGGGATAAACTTCCACGGGTTTCGCGCGGCGGGTGGCCGCTTCTTCGAAGTCGAGGGCACCCAATGCAATATCGATACCAATGCCATTGGTGCTTTCAAGGAGCAGGACACGGTTGATGAATGCGAAGTTCCTGGCATCGGGCAAGCGAGAACGATAGCGGGCCAGTAAAGCATCAATGAAAGGCCCTTCGTTCCCGAAACCTGTTAGAAGAGTAATATCCACGTCCTTTGTGTAACGCGGTTCGCTCCAGGTCTGCACGACCATGCCCCCTATGAAACAGAAGGCCCATCCCTGGGATTCAAAGAATGCCTGCAATTCCGAGGCGAGGGCTAAAAGTTCATTCAGCGGGAGGTTGGATGGAGTTTCCGGAACCATGATTGTTGTTCAATGAGGCCAGATCCAGGACCCGGTGGGAAATCGTGCAGGTTTTTCAGGATCATGCCTGCAAAGAAGGAATAGGAACCAAAGATATCTGCGCGCCGCACGTCATCCTCCCGCTGGACTTCCAGCAGAGGACCGAGTCGTTTCCAGCGATCCGCGTATTCCTTTAGCCGGACAGGTCCGTCCACGGCCTTAAGAGGTGTTGGATCGTTCATCAGTGGTTCAATTTTATCTGTCTGCTGAATCATCTTCAACAATACGTATTACATTGCAAAAGACAAGGCCTGAAGACAAGCCCTTAACCCTCCAACGCCCTCCGGCCGGGTTCCACCTGGTTGGTGCCGCCGAGGCTGCCGGATAGGATGGCGGGGGCGCTTTCGTCGTCGAGGAGGCCGTCGAGGCCGGGGGTGGAGAAGGTGTTTTCGGAGAGGCGCAGGCCTTCGGAGATGATGTCGATGCGGCTGGAGAGCCCGGCGCTGTCGCGGCTGGTCATGCCGACTTCGCAGAGGTGGATGATTTGCTGCCCGGTTTTTTCGATTTCAGCGGCAGCGAGGTCGAGGCTGGTTTGGGCCTTTTCGTGATTGGCGATGCGTTCGCGAATGGTTTTGATGCGGTCTTTGATGGAAGTGGTGAGGCGGCTTTCCTGGCCGGTGGTCTGGTCGCTGGTTTCGCTTTGATGGAGCTGGGATTCGGAGGTAGCCAGTTCGGCTTTGATTTCGTCATGATTGACGGATGGAAGGAAGCGGGCCAGACCGGTTTTCTGACGGAGCAGTTTCAGATAGAGCCAGAGCATGCGGTCCAGGGAGTCGCCCCGGAAGGCATTGCCGCTGGTATCATCCGTGCCCCCAGACTGGTCCTTGTCCGGTGTGGTCAGGCTGGATCGTTTGAAATTCAGGCTGGCCCTTTCAAAACCGCTGGCGCTTTTTACCCTCATTCCCACGGCAAGTCTGACTTTATTTCTGGCAAAACTGCAACAGTTTGGAATTTTGCGGCTTAACCCAGTGAATCCCGCATGAGCTTGATGGTGCGCGGTGCAGGGTTCGAACCTGCGACCCCATCCGTGTGAAGGATGTGCTCTACCACTGAGCTAACAGCGCCTTGGATTGGAAATGGAGAATAGGGGGGCTCTGCGGGCTTCGCAAGGGAAATTTGGACGGGCGGAAGCCCGGTATTTGCTAGGGGATGACAGTGGCCGCAGCCCCAGTCCCCTCATGGGCCGCCTCCGCCGCCGCAGTGGCGTCTGCTTCGGCCTTGAGTCGGTCTTTGACGAGCGGGCGGGCGGGGCCGATGAGGAGGGGACAGGCGTCCGTGCAGAGGAGGGGCAGGACAGGGAAGGCGGTGGCGGCTTCCGGGGAACAGGTGGTTTTTTCCACCGGTAAGCTATGCCAGGGGATGGTGGCATCCCAGGTCCAGAGGATTTTCCGGCGGCACAGGCCGTCATGACAGGTGCGGGCGACCAGGCCCTGGGCTTCATCTTCGCGCAGGAGGCCGGTGATGCGATACATGCCCGTCTGGCGGCCCAGCATTTCTTTGAGGGAAAGCGGCGGGATCCGGCCATCCGCGTAACGGAACCAGTTCCCCAGGGCTGCCGGGTAGAAGGTATCCAGCACTTCGTGCATGGTGGTGGCATCGGTCAGGAACAACTCCCAGCCCGTTTTCAGGGAAGGGGCCGTTTTGAGAGGGCGGAAGGCCCCGCTGGCATCATTGCGGGCCAGATCCGCAGCGGCCCCCGGCGCGTGGCGGGTTAGGCTGCCGGTGCCGGCGGCGGCTTCATCCTGCTGGTGGAAAAGGCACCAGCCTCCAGTTTCTGCACGGATCATCACTTCGCCAATCTGGCGGCCACCGCCTGCGATCCAGGTCAGCAGCTTTCCAGTGAGGGTTTCCGCTGGATCCTGCTCCATGGCGGCGGCCCCGCTGGCGGGTTCCCGCTGATCAAAGACCTCCACCTGATCCAGGATGACATCGGCCAGCATGGGTTCGGTGCCGATGGCGCTGCTGTAATAGAGCTGCCGGCCGCGCAGGGCGTGTGGGTTTTGCTTGAAAACAGAAAGCTGGCTGGCCGCCGCCGTGATCTCCTCCTCGATCCCCAGTAGCACGGGGATGTCCTGGAAGCTATGCAGCCCATCCGCGATGAAAAATGGGACCACGATTACGTTCGGAGCCTGGGTCAGGGTATCCCATTCCGCCACCAGCGGGGCTTCCTCCATGTAGGCGTCCCGCACTTCAGCAAAGCCAGCGCCGGAAGCCCGGATGAGTTCCACCTGGTCCTTGATGGCTTTGGTGGAATTGTCATTCAATCCGGTGCCATGTCCTACAATGATCAGCGCACTTTCCGCCCGGGGAACGCCCGGGGCCACCTCTTCTGCCCGGGCCAGGAGGAGACGGGTCATGGAAGGGTGAATGCCTACCGGATCACAATAATGCACCCGCCGGGGCGGCCCTCCCGTGCGCCCTGGCGGGAGGGTGGTCGTGCGGCCTTCCAGCCCCAGCTCGCGCGGGATGACCTGCTGGGTGAAATAGCCTTCACTGATGAAGTTGGGCACAACGTAGATTTCCGGGCTGTCCACCATGCGGAATACCTCCCGCATTCCCGGTTCCTCCTTCCAAAAAGCGCAGACCACCTCGGCAAAAAGCCCGCGCTTCCGGATCGTGGCGGCATGATCCAAGGTGGGAGTGGAGGAGTCAGGATTCAGGGTGGATCCGTGACCGATCAGGACAAGGGCGCTATGGGGTTTCGGCTGCATACTGATGACAGAAACGCCGCCCGGTGCTTTTGGGCAACCGGCGAATCAGGGCTCCTGCCAGACGGCACTTCAGGTTTCAGACCCTGAGTGCGCCCCGATCCCGTTTTGAGGCTTCCGGTGCCGAGGGCATTTTAATACAATTGCGGTCAGGCGAAGTAAGCGCCGGGAGGCTTCCAGGGGATTTTAAAAGACGTGCGTGGCCAAGGCAGCGACGGTGTGCTCAGCGGCCCGTTTGATGTCTGCCTTGGAGAGATTGACGAAGACTTTGGAGTCCGTGTAGCTGATGCGGTCCACCGATTCCGGCAGGAGCAGGATTTCCTTCCCGGAATACCAATGACCGGCCTCGACGACGATGTCCCCGATCGCCCAGTTGCTGTCGTCCAGAAGGAATCCACTGACATGGCCGATGGTGCCGTCCGTGGCCTCAATATCATAGCCAGTCACCGAGCGCGTGCTGCGGAGGTTGGGGTCGTCCTGGGAGTGGTCGCTGGCAAGATTCCATTCCGGAACAGAGGCAGGATAGATCCCGGGATAGTCGCTGAAGCCCCAGAGGCCATCACCGCCCCAGTAGTTTGGATAGCCGTAGTAGCGGTAGTATTCCATTTCATACTGCCGGGAGACGGGCCGGTCGCTGGCGGCAAAGGGGCTGTTCTCCACCTGCTGACGGGTGATGTCCAGCATGACAAGGCCATCCTCAACGTCCAACCGTTCGATGGAGTGCGGGGAGAGGAGCACTTCCCGGTTCGTGAGCCAGGTGCCGGTTTCGGCGACAAGATAGCGGACGGCCCAGGTGATATCGTCAAAATAGAAATCCTGGACATGGCCGATGTCGCCGTTGGTGGCGTTGATCTTCGCGCCGTAGATGTCTTTGATGTGGTGTTTCATAATAGAATGGCAATATCGGGGGTTGAGGGAGGGAAAGGTCAGGCGTGGAGTCCCATGGTGGGTTTTTTAATACGGGGTGACCGGGGGGCGAAATGATGGATGGAGGCCAAGGGCTAGGTTTCGGCCTGCTCGTGGGCTTCCACGAACCAGAGGTTCTGTTCCAGCTTGCGGGAAATCTCCGTGAAGAGATCTGCGGTGTCCGGATCTTCGAGTTTGTTGGCGTGGGCGATGGCCTGCTGGAGCAGTTCATCATAGAAGGCGATGGCGTGGGCCAGTTCTGCGATGTGTTTGCGGCTGCTGGAAATATCGGGGGAGTATTCCGGCAAAGCCGAGGTCTGGGCGGCCTGACGGATGGTGCCCTGGGCGGTGCCTCCGAGTTGCACGATGCGCTCGGCAATCGTGTCCATCGCGCTGCCGGTGTCCTCGTAGACTTTATCGAACAACTCGTGGAGCGCGATGAAGTTGGGTCCCTTTACGTTCCAGTGGGCCTGTTTGGCTTGGAGCATTAGGTCGATGGAGTCGGCGAGGCGGCATTGGAGCAGGGCCGCCATTTCAATGCGGTTTTTTTCCGGGAGGCTATTGCGGGTGTGGGTGAGGGTGGCGTTCATGTGCCTATCCCTAGCCTGTGCAGGCCGCTTGTTGCTATGGGGTGAATACCCCAAATGGCCCGTGCCCTTGGGCTGCCTCAGAAAGGCAGGCGGATGCTGCTCCCGATGGCCCTGTGCTGCGGCACCGGATGCTGGTCCGGCTTACCGCTGGGAAACCAACTGCGGCAGGTGGTCGAGGCAGATTTGGCTCCAGGTTTCCAGCTGATCCCGGCGGGTCTGCAGAGTGGGCAGGTCGAGGAATTCCAGACCGGTGATCGGCGCTTCGTTGGCTTCCACGGCTTCATTATCCAGATCAAAGAGGTGCACCACGCCAAGGTGGACGCGGCCGACCTCGCTGGAGTCGTCATTGATCAGGGCGACCAATTTCTGGCGGTAGGCGGTCTTGAGGAGAAGCTCCTCGTTGATCTCGCGCTCCACGCCGGTGAGGTAGGTATCGCGTTCAAGGGAAGCCTGGATGGCGTCGTCGGAATTGATGTGACCCCCAATGCCAAGCGAGCCTTTGGAAGCGAGGCGCTGCTCGCCGGTCTTGCTTCCCCTGACATAATGGAGAAACCGGCCCTGACAGTGAAAGATGGCGTAGGCGATGATTTGTTTGTGTCCGGGATCGTCTTCCGCGAGGTCGCGCCCGAGGAAGTGATTGTTGGCAGGATCCAGGATGGTGCCCAGATAGCGGTCCACCTCGGTGGTCAGGCCTTCGAAGGCTCCAAGGGAGTCGAAGAGAGCCCGCGGAATCACAAGAACCCGTTCGTCTGGCCAGCGCATGCTTTTGAGGAGGTGGGAGTTTGGGCAGGGCCGCAGCCTCAGCCGGCTGCGGTGACTTTTTCCCCGGCTAGGCGCTCGGCCCGCTCGGCGAGTTCGATGTGGAATTGCTCGGGCGTGGGGGCTTCCCCGTTGGTGCGGGTGCGGCCAAACCAGGCGCTGAAGGTCTCCCCGGCAGTGCGCCCGGCCTTGTAGGCTTCGAGGTAGGGCCGGATGGTGGCGGCGATGTCGGCCCGTTGCACGGATTTGATTTCCAGTCCGGCGAGGCGGTCGCCCGCGATGCTCCCGCCGACAAACAGGGCGTATTTGTTGGGAGCCCGGCCCACAAAGCCAAAGTCGGCATTGTAAGGACGGCCGCATCCGTTTGGACAGCCAGTCATGCGGACCAGAATCGGGTCGTTTTCCAGACCGAGTTCCCGCAGGATGCTATCAAATTCATCCAGCACGCCAGGGAGGGCGCGCTCGGACTCGGACAGGCTCAGGCCGCAGGTGGGCAGGGCCACGCAGGCGTGGGCGACGCGGCGGGTTGCGGTCATGCCATCGGCGTGCGGCACGGCGTGCTTGGCGAGGATGGCTTCCACCGCCGCTTTTTGCTCCGGGGCGATCTCCGCGATAATGACGTTCGTGTTCGGCGTGATGATGAAGGGCAGCTTCAAATCACGGGCGATTTCGTTGAAGCAGTCCAGGTATTGCGGACCGCCCTCACGGTTGGTGATGCGGCCCATGCTGACGTAAACGGCGCAGAAGAGTTTGCCATCGCCTTGCTCGTGCCAGCCGAGATTGTCCTCCACCGTGGCAAAAGGAATCGGTTTGGCCGGGAAGGTTTCAATGCCCGGCAGGCGGCTGATCACCTCGGCGCGGAAGGCGTCGATGCCCATGGTCTGAATGGTGTATTTCATCCGGGCGTGTTTGCGCTCGGTGCGGTTGCCGTGGTCGCGCTGGGTGGTGACAATGGCTTCGGCCGCATCCACCAGGTTGGCGCGCTTCACATATAGCAGCGGCTGGGCGAGGAAGGGCCGCGTATTCAGCTGGCCGTGACTCATGCCAAATCCGCCACCCACCGTGATAGTGTAGCCTTCCACTTCGCCATTCACGAGGTGGGGCACGAAACCGAGATCCTGACTGAAAACATCCACATCGTTTTGCGGCTGGATCGCGATGCCGATTTTGAATTTCCGTGGCAGGTAAAGCTTGCCGTAAATCGGGTCTTCAGCGGCCTTCTCGTCCTTGGCCACAGTCCTGGCGCGCACGTCAGGATTCACCTCCACCTGGGCCCAGTCGGGATCGATCTTCTCGCCATCCAGCCAAATGTCGGCATAGGCAGAGGAGCGCCAGAGAAAGCGCTGGCTGAGTTCTTCGGAAAGCAGTTGGGCATCGGCGCGGGCTGCGTCCTTGATCGGCGCGGCCGGGGCCATGGTGTTGCGCACCACATCGCCGCAGGCTCCCATGGTGGTCAGGCCACTGCGGCAAATTCCCGCGATCACCGCCTTCAGATTCCCTTTCAGCACCCCGTGGAGCTGGATGCCCTGGCGGTTGGTCAGGCGCAGGGAGCCTTCGGAAAGCACGCACAAATCATGATGGATCAGCCATTGCTCCGCCGTGATGCGGCCTCCGGGCATTTTGGAGCGGACCATGAAGGACCACGCTTTTTCCTTCTTTTCCTTGGTCAGCGCCGCGCGCTTGTCCCGGTCGTCCTGCTGATAGGAGCCGTGGAATTTGAGGAGCACGTTTTCCGCATCATCCACGTGGGTCAGGGCGGCGTCGGCAAAGTTTTCCGCAATGACGCCACGGAGGCCCTGGGACTCAAGTTTGATTTCTTCGACGCTGGCTTTTGACATGGGAGGAGGTGGGTAAAATGGAGGCGAACGGTGGACAATAGCGGCAGGTGAGCAAGCGGCAACTGAAAAATCCCTATTCCCTACAGGAAATAAGGAGAATTAAAGGGACGTTGAGAGTGGAAAGTTGAGAGTTGAGAGACGCCTTCCCGGCAGGTGACGCCTTCCCGAGCCATTCGCCCGGGAACTGAAGGCTCCAATTGTCCCAAAATCCAACCCTCAACCCTCAACCAGGTCACCTCCGTTGATCACGCCGCCAGCCCATCCAGCCGACGCCGTCTCATTTCAATTTTCAATATTGGACGTTCCATGTTCAATGTTAAGATTTCAATTCACTTTACCCGGGCGCCTGCCGGTGTCTCACCTCGCCCAGCCAGTCCAATCCAGCCTCACGGTCCGCCTTCCGGTCCCGTCTCCCCGACCAGCGCAAAAACGCCTCCACCGTCTGTCCCACCACCGTGCACTCCTCCGGCGACGCCCCCAAAACAACCATCCGCTCCTCTACTTCTGCAATAGAGCCAGCCGCCATGGTGGCACAGGATTTAAGTTTCGATTCAACTCTTATAATTTCAAAAACTTTCCCGGTCTGTAACCCGATATTTTAATGCCCACATCCAATATAATCAATATAATTTAAATATCCGCCGAACCTAAAAACCCTTAAAATTTCTTGCAAATCCTGTTGGGCTGGATATGCTGTTCCGCTAGAAACCATATCCATTGGAAATCAAGCACTTAACCCCAACCAAACCGCCAAATGAAGCCAATTCCCCAAATGGATATCCCACCAGATCTGGTGGCATAATAGACTGTTCGCTATGGGACTCGATATATACCACGTGAAGGCTGTCAGTGAACCTGTCGATCCCCATGACTACATTTACTGGGATAGGTTTCTCGAATATGTAGCTCCCGGGTCAGGATTCGAGCAATACCTGCGGGATGACATTCCTGATTCTGAAACCATTCACGTCATTAGACTTATCTCTGATCAGCACGACTTCGAAAGGCAGCGAAAGGTTGCCGAGGCGAGTGTTGATGCAACCTGGACAGAAAGATATTTGTTCGGAGATCTCGAAAGTTGCAAGGTAGCCATTAGTGGCATTGCAGTGAAGAAAGGACTTCGGACAGATGGCGATTACTGCGATGGGTATATTGATTATCCGGATGGCACATATCGTGGCGGTGACGATCACTTTGTGGGGTGGTGGAGACGCACCCGCAGGAAGGGATTTTATTATATTGATGCGGGTTACCAAAGAAAGGCGATGATAGATCGGTTCCGAGAGGATTATGATTGCGGTGGGCTATATGTGCACCGGTCCAGATTTTCGGGCCTCCTAGATTATGTCGAGGATGGTTGGGAAGATTGGGTTGTTGAGAATCTAAGAAAGAACTTCATCGAAAACTATGAAGAGAGGCGCAGCGTGCTACGAATCATGTTTTAATCACACGCGCATGGGTGGAATTCGCAAGATAAAGATAAAGCGAACAAGACGTGCATGGCAACACCCACTAGCCCCTCTGTTCCCAACGCTCCCACCATGTTACAACCTCAACCCCGCGATCAACGTAGGCTCCCGCTAGTGGGTGTGCCATCACTTTGACGTTCGGCTTCACTTCGATGATTGGCGCAAATCCATCACCCCATTCCTGGATGGTGGTCAATCCTTCGTCTAACCAGTCAGCGCAGGCGGAGCACAAGAAGTCCTCTTCGTATGCGCCGTTGATGTGCGTCCTCGGCGGGTCTGCGGCTGGCGTCTCTCTCTCTTCATGCTTGCACCAGTCGCAAAGCCGAATGACCATGGTTATCATCGGGCGAAGCCCCGATGATAACGGTTGTTGAACGATTCGCGGTTGGCCTTTGGGCATCGTCCGGTTCAGGACCGGTTTGTGGCCGGGGCGTCAGTGGGTAAAGCTTTCGGGCGCTTCTCCTCACTTAAATCCGGTTTTTGCTTCCATCGGGTCAGGCTGGACGGGATGAAGGGGGCTTTGATCGCCCTTGTGACTCCGGGAGCGGGCTCTGTTGGTGCCTGGAAGCAGAGGCTGGGCTTGGATTTCCAGGGCAATAACGCAAAATCCACGGCTTCGGGGTATGATCCGCCAGAGCCGGGCCTGACGGATTTTGATGGCGTCAGGACCGACTGGGCGGAATTTTGATTTGCCGGTGACTGCTTCATGCGGGAATGGCGATGGCGCAGGAGCTTCCCGGTGGCAGCGGGAGCTGGGGCGGGGGCCGGGCGCGGGTGCGCAGGGCGTGGAAAAAAATCATGACGTGACCGCAGCAGGGACA
>CAMDJM010000045.1 GCA_945900785.1 Akkermansia muciniphila | reverse complement strand
CCGGACACAACGGGGCTGATCCCCGAGGCCGATGCCAAGCGGGCCGCCGAATTCGGTGCCGAGATCACGCGCCGCTTCGGGGTGTGGATCGCCCGCACCAATGGACCCGGCCCGCAACTTGAGTTGACGCTCGGCAAGCCCACCGTCATTGACCACGTGATAACCATGGAAGACATCCGCTACGGCGAACGCGTGCGCGGGTATGTTGTCGAGGGCAGGACGAGCGACGGTTGGAAACCGCTGGCGGCGGGCACGATGATCGGCCGCAAAAAGATTGATCGGTTCCAGCCGGTGAAAGTGTCGGCAGTGCGCCTGCGCGTCACGAAACAGGCAGCTCCGCCGATCATCCGTGAATTAGCGGCCTACTACGCAACGCTGGTGCGGGCCGGGGCTGCCGAAGGGAGCGATCCCAACGCCAGACTCGGGCTTCCGCAGGATTGGACCGTCGTGAGCCAATGGACGGCGAGTCAGTTCGATGGCGCCACCGCAACGTTGAACATTGATCTGACGGCGCAGGTTGACGCCGCCCAACAATATGAACTGATGGTGCGACAGACTGAGGGTGATGGGGAACTGGTTGTCAAGACGGTTGACCTTTTTCTGGAAGCGAACAAGTTAGCGTCTGAATTTGTGAAGCGTTCGCAGCAGTCCGGCGTGTTCAATTTGAATGTGACCGCCTTTCCATCGAATAAACCCGACTGGTGCAAGGTTCAGGTAATTTTGCACAGCGATAAGCCGACCACCAGCAAGGGTGAGGTGCTTTTGCGAAAGCGCCCACTGAAATGAGGCGCAAAAAAGAAAGCAACCGGCACAAGGTGTCCGCATGAAACCCGCCACACAAAAATCAGACCCCCTCTCTCCCGGTTCCCCGTCCCGCCAATTTTACCGGGTAAATTGCTGAAATCCATCCGCGCAGACACTTCCGGGCGCGGGACAGGGCCACGCTCACGGGCAGAGGCGTCCAGTTCATCATCTGCGCCATGGCCCTGGGTTGGTGCTCGTTCTGTTAATGGGTGACTGGGGCACGGCCAAAGCCACGAAAAGCGCTCGCTTCCACGGGGAGATCGACCATATCATGGTAATGACGATCAAATGAAGGGACCCGAACTGTCATGAACCAAAATCAGAAAAACTACGACGCCATCATCGTCGGTGGTGGGCACAACGGGCTGGTGGCGGCGAGCTATTTGGCCAAGGCGGGGAAAGCCGTTCTCCTGCTGGAGGCGCATGCGGAACCCGGTGGTGCGACTACCAGCGTGAAACCCTTCCCCGGATACGATGCGAACCTTTCGCGTTATTCCTATCTTGTATCGCTGCTTCCCGACCAGATCGTGGCTGACCTGGGCATCAACTTCAAAACGCTCGAACGATCCATCTCGTCCTATACGCCATATCACCGGGGTGGAAAAGACGATGGGCTTTTGATTTCCACGGAGTGGGATCAAACGACGGCGGGCAGCTTCCGACGGCTGACAGGATCGGATCAGGAAGGCAAAGCCTGGCGGGAGTTTTACGGCGGGATTGCCGAACTGGCCGGGCGTCTTGCGCCTTCCATGCTCCAGCCCCTCAAGAGCGCGGCTCAGCTCAAATCCGAAATGGGATTGCCGGAGGTGTGGCGCAGTTTGATGGAGGTCCCGATTGGTCAAGTCATCCGGGATCGGTTCAGCGACGACCTCCTGAGGGGCGTGGTGCTGACCGACGCGTTGATCGGCACGTTTGTTCCGGCCGATGACCTGCAGGCCAACCGTTGTTTTCTCTATCACGTGATTGGCAACGGCACCGGTCAGTGGCGCGTGCCGCAGGGCGGCATGGGCGCGCTGGTGAAGGAGCTCTATCGCATCGCCACGTCGCACGGTGTGGAGATCAAACTTTCATCCAAGGTCGCCGCGCTGGAAAGCGGCCCGGCGGGTGTCCTCATCGAAACGGAATCCGGCGAAACATACACCGCCAAAGACCTGCTCTTCGCCGCTGCGCCCCAGCATCTGGCCCGTTTGCGTGGGCAGGCGGCCCCGGCTTCGCTCGAAGGTTCGCAGATAAAAATCAACATGCTCCTTACGCGACTGCCACGGCTCAAATCCGGCGTGGACCCACGCCTCGCTTTCGCCGGGACGTTCCACGCGAACGAAAGCTTTTCGCAATGCGAAGCCGCTTACATCCGCGCCCGCGGCGGGGAAATGCCGGAGCCGCTCCCGCTGGAGATGTATTGCCACACGCTGACCGATCCGACGATCCTCTCCAGAGAGCTGAACGCGAAAGGTTTTCAAACCCTCACGCTTTTCGGCCTGCACACCCCCGCGAAACTCTTCGATGCCGGTCCGGAGGGTGCCAAAGCACTGGCCAAAGAACGCGCCATGGCCAGCCTGAACCAATACCTCATCGATCCCATCGAATCCGTCCTCGCCCCATGCCACGATGGCTCGCTGGCGATCGAAGTGAAATCTCCCCTCGACCTCGAGAGGGACATCGCCCTGCCGCGCGGAAATATTTTCCATCGCGATCTGGATTTCCCGTTTCTCGACGACGACACCACAGGCGCGAACCAGACCCTCTGGGGCGCGGAAACGGACGATCCTCACATTTTCCTCGCTGGTGCCGGAGCCCGCCGGGGGGGCGGCGTCAGCGGCATCGCAGGGCACAACGCCGCGATGGCGCTGCTGGCAAAGGATTAGCCTAAAAACCGGAATGAATTTGAACAGAAGGGCACAAAGGCCACAAAAAGGAAAACTCAAATTACCTGGTAATTTGCATGATTGCCAAGGCGATCCGGCAGCAACCCCTCGCCGAACTCACGTTCCTCCGGCGAATGGAGCAATGCTGATCGTCAGAAGAGCTGCAGGTGTGCCCCCGGTGAGATAGAGGAACGGCGTCAGGCGACGACTTGGCTGGTGTTCACTCACTCTACTTCGGCCACCACCAACCGGAGGAAGCGGGTCGGCGAATCCCGTGGGACGGTGGCCGTGGCGAGGCCGTCGGGGCCAGGGGCGGACTGAACCACTTCCTGGGTTTTCATGACATTGGAGCAAGTCGCTTCCAGGAGATCGTGCGCCGTTTCATTTCCCAAAGGCCCGGGAAGTTTGAAAAAAGTTCCGAAGGTTCAGTTCCGGCGCATTTCGACCTTCAGCCATGCGCGGGCGTATTGCCACCAGCGCTTGGCTGTGGTTAGGAAAACACCGGGGGCGCTGGCCGTTTCTTCCAGAAACAGGCCCACGAAATAGCGCAGTATGCGCGTCACTTCGTTCATGGCTGCTCCGGTTTCTCCCCGGCCGCTTGGTTGGCTTGCTGCAACGCGGCCAGAGCCTGTGTCAGAATGGCTATGCGGGCAGCCCAGGCAGCAGTTCGCCATGGACATCCGTCAGGCGGAAATCGCGGCCCTGGGTGCGGAAGGTGAGGCGTTCGTGGTGGATGCCCAATTGGTGGAGGATGGTGGCGTGGAGGTCGGGACGTGGACGGGCTTCTCAACGGTGTGGTAACCATTTCTCCAACTGGTCGTCCGCGGCGAAGGCGATCTGATTCCGGTTGGAGCCTTCGCTATGATAGATGATGGCGGGTCGTCCCACTACAGGCGGCCGGCGAGGAGTTCGCGCTGGAAGATGAGTTCCTTGGGGAGGTTGTCGTAGAGGTTGAGATACAGTTCTC
The DNA here is from genome assembly GCA_945900785.1 of Akkermansia muciniphila. Taxonomy (GTDB): domain Bacteria; phylum Verrucomicrobiota; class Verrucomicrobiia; order Verrucomicrobiales; family V1-33; genus CAIZWU01. The sequence continues at coordinate 35,669 of CAMDJM010000045.1, read as the reverse complement.
CCTGGCTGATGAGTTCCTCGCGCCATTCGGCGGGGTTGAAGGCCATGGCGGAGTCGAATTTCTCGCGGGTGAAGCCTTCGAGACCGGTGGTGTTGAAGTCTTCGTAGTGAGGCACCCAGCCGATGTTCTGCTCGTGCCCGGGGATGCGGCCCTGACAACGGTTGAAGATCCATTCGAGCACCCGCATGTTGTCCCCGAAGCCGGGCCAGAGGAATTTTCCTTCGGCATTTTTGCGGAACCAGTTCACATGGAAGATGCGGGGCAGGTGGGTGATGCGGCGGCGCATTTCGATCCAATGGCGGAAGTAGTGCCCCATGTTATAGCCGCAGAAGGGCAGCATGGCCATGGGGTCGCGGCGGACGCGTCCTACGGTGCCGGCAGCAGCGGCGGTGGTTTCGCTGCCCATGGTGGCTCCCATGTAGACGCCGTGGACCCAGTTGAAGGCCTGATAGACGAGGGGCATGGTGGTGGGGCGGCGGCCGCCGAAGATGATCGCCGAGATGGGCACGCCGGCGGGATGGTCCCAGTCCTTGTCAATGCTGGGGCATTGGTGCGCCGGGGCGGTGAAGCGGCTATTCGGATGGGCGGCCGGGGTGCCTTTGTCCGGGGTCCAGGGCTGGCCGCGCCAATCTGTCAGGTCCGGCGGGGGGACATCCGTCAGGCCTTCCCACCAGATGCAGCCATCGGCGGTGACGGCGACATTGGTGAAGATGGTGTTTTCCGCCAGGGAGGCCATGGCGTTGGGATTGGATTGCCATGAGGTCCCGGGCGCGACGCCGAAGAAGCCGGACTCGGGATTGATGGCGCGCAGGCGGCCATCCTCTCCGGGCCACATCCAGGCGATGTCGTCGCCTACCACCGTGGCTTTCCAGCCTTCATAGGCGGGCGGCGGGATGATCATGGAGAGGTTGGTCTTGCCACAGGCGCTGGGGAAGGCTCCGGTGACATAACGTTTTTCGCCCTGGGGGCTTTCGAGGCCGAGGATGAACATGTGCTCCGCCATCCAGCCTTCATCGCGGGCCATCACGCTGGCGATGCGCAGGGCGAGGCATTTTTTGCCCAGCAGGGCATTCCCCCCATAGCCGCTGCCGTAGCTCCAGATGGCGCGCTCCTCCGGAAAGTGGACGATGTATTTGTCAGGATTGCAGGGCCAGGGCACATCTGCCATCCCGGGGGCGAGCGGGGCTCCGACGCTGTGGAGGCAAGGGACGAAGGCTCCCTCCGTGCCCAGTTGATCCAGCACGGGGGTGCCAATGCGGGCCATGATGCGCATGTTGACCACCACGTAAGCGGAGTCGGTGATTTCCACCCCGATGATGCTCTTCGGCGAGCCCAGCGGGCCCATGGAGAAGGGAATCACATACATCGTCCGCCCTGTCATACAGCCGGTGAAGAGGCCGCGCAGTTTGGTTTTCATTTCCTCCGGATCGGACCAGTTATTGGTGCGTCCGGCGTCGGAGGCGCGCTTGCTGCAGATGAAGGTGCGTTCCTCCACGCGGGCGACGTCGCCGGGATCCGACAAGGCGAGGAAACAGCCCGGGTGTTTTTCCCCGTTCAGCTTCCGGAACGTGCCGGCCGCAATGAGTTGCTGGCACAGGGCATCATATTCGCCGGCAGAGCCATCGCTCCAATGCACGGCGGACGGCTGGCAGAGTTCAGTGATTTCCGCCACCCAGGCCAGCAGGTCAGCGTGGGTGGTGGGAGCAGAGGCAGGCGGGAGCGTAGGCGCGGTCATGGGAGGGGTTTGAGGATAGGATGGCTTACGCCCATTTCAGCCGGATTGCCAGCCCAGTTAAACCATTCCAGGAGGGACTGGACAAAGGGTCCCTGCCTTGCCTGGCACGCAGCGCACGCCGAAAAGAGTGGAGGGTCGGGGGCTTGCTGCCCGCTCCTCCGGATCAGGGGGAAATTCCAAAAACAAAAACCGCACGCCCTCAAAAGTGAGGGCGTGCGGCTAAGAAAGTGGGATTGCCAGCAGGGAGGGGGCCGTTGGGGAACGCGCCGGGACTGCTCCTTACTTGCGGGGCGCTTCCTTGACGGTCACGGCGTCCTTGCCCACGCGGTTGCGGAGGTAGTTCAACTTGGCACGGCGGACTTGGCCGCGCTTGGTGACTTCGATCCTGGAAATGAGGGGGCTGTGGATGGGGTAAACGCGTTCCACGCCTTCGCCGTAGCTGATCTTGCGGACTTTGATGGATTGGCTCTTGGCGAGACCACCCTTGCCGATGATGATGCCGGCAAAAATCTGGATACGTTCCTTGCCGCCTTCAACGACTCGGTTATGGACTTTGACAGTATCACCGACATTCATTTCGGTGGTATCGGATTTCATCTGCTCGCGGTGGATCTTCTGGAGGATATTCATGGCGGTGCTGGGCCTTTAGACTAAAAAGCCTGCCTTGGTAACAGGCAGGGGGTCCCGGAACGGGAGGGCGCACTTAAGCGACTCCCCTCACCGGTGCAACGGAAATCTTCCTTTTCACCTCAGGAATTTCCGCTTTTGGCCGCTGGTGTGCTCAGGCGGGCGGCAGGCTGCCGGTGACTTTGGCAGTAAGATGCCGGAGCAGGCTGGGAAAGGGCCGGCCCAGCGCGAGCAGCAGGCTGCCGAGGTGACGTTGGGTGACGGCGAGGCGGGACAGGCGGTTCACCCAAAGCCGGTGACGGTAAAGCTGCCGGTGGGCCAGGGTGTAGGCGCGGCCCGCCGTAGCCCGGCTGGCGGGGGAGCACCAGGCCACCGCCGCTGCCGCTGCCAACTGGCCGCTGCGCAGGGCATAGTAAATTCCTTCTCCCGTGAAGGGCTCCACGACGCGGGCGGCGTCGCCGGCGAGGAAGCAGCCGGGCCGGGGCACGGGGGCCAGGGCAGGCCGCTCCAAGGGAGCCATGCTGTGCCAGGCCTGGTCTGCGGAAAGCCCGAAGCGCTTTTGCACGGTGGCTTTGGTTTCCGCGAGATGGCGGTTTTCGCTCACAAGACAGAGGTTCATCCGCTGGTCATCCACCGGGGCGATGCCGCAATAACCATGGGGCAGGAGTTCCAGGGCGACAGTTCCCTGGTAGGACGGGGCAAGCGGGGCATGGCATTGCAGGGCGACCCTGCCGGCCCGGGCATGCGGGGCGATGCCGAGGAGCCGGCAGGTGGTGGAGTTCCGCCCATCCGCTGCGGTGAGGCAGCGGGCGGTGAGGGTGGTTTGGCTGGTGCTCAGGTCCCAGCCTTGTGGGTTTGCGCTCAAGCCCGTGAGCGGAGCCCCGGCAAAGAGCACCACGCCAGCATCCAGGGCTGCCTGGAGCATCACGGCATCGAAGGATTCGCGCGTGACGGCCCGCTCTGCATCCGGCGGCAGGGGCACTTCCAAGGGGCGGCCTTTCAGATCCACAAAGCGGACGTGGTGGAGCGCCGCGTGAGCGAGTGCGCGGACGGCGGGAGCGGTGCCCAGAGCTTCCAGCACCGGCCAGACGGAGGGATTCAGGCAATCCCCGCACACCTTGTGGCGGGGAAAAACGGCCCGCTCGACCAAGGCCACGCGCAAGCCAGCCCGCGCGGCCGCAATGGCACAGGCAGTGCCGGCCGGACCGGCACCAATGACCGCGAGATCGTAGATTTCTGACATGAGCGTGTCCTATCTACGTGTGGCAGGCGGTTTTGGCGAGAGGCAGTATTTCATCCGGTAGAAGGCCCGCAGCCGGGCACTGCGGCTGGCGCTTCCGGGCAGGGTGAGGGTGCGGGTGCGGGTGGTGAGGCTGCTGCTTTCCAGCACGCGCGGGGCCCCGCTGCCGGTCCACAGGCTGCCGCTGGCAAATCCGCTGCGCCGCGTCTGTTCGCTCCATGTGCCCGGGGCGGAGCTTTCATACCCAGCCCTTACTTCAGCGTCTGCCGCACCGCTGGGTCCGTGATGGTAGCCGCCCATGCCTTGGCGGCAGCGGCATCGAGAGGAGCAATTTTTTCCACGAGCAGGGCCACCGCCCGATCGCGCCACGGCGCAGTGCCGGCAGAGGCGTTGAGCCACTGGCCTGCGGCATTGTAGTCGCGCTCAGCCCAGCGGGCGATGAAGGCGGGCATGGCTTCTGCGGCGTGATCTGCGGGCAGTTTGGAGAGGAAGCCCGCCACCCTGTCCGGGTCGGAAGCCATGCCGGCTTCGGCGATGGGCTCCAGCGTGTTCCGGGAGAGCGCTTCGGCGGGCAGTTCGGCGGTGAGGAATTCTGCGGCTGTGGCCCAGCCATTGGAGCGGATCTGTTCATCCACCAGCAAGCGCCAGCGGCGGCCCCGGCGCTCGCCGTCGGGCATGGTCATGACGGCGTCCGACCAGGCGCGGCGGGCATCTGAACTAGTTAGGGCGGGGATCATGGCGGCCGAAGCTTCGCGGAGAATGCCGCGGGCACCGGCCTCGCGGAGCGCTGCGTTTACGTCCTGATAGGCCAGCCCCTGGAGCGCGGCGGCTTCCACCCGCCCGGCTTCCGGCATGTTGCGGTGCTGGTCAAACCATGTGAGGGCTGCGGTGGGGTCTGACTTCGCGAAATTCTGCATCGTGGCCTCGGCGAAGTTCCCGGCACCGTCTTTGAAAAACTCCGGCAGCCCAGGTGAGGCGATCCAAGCCAGGAGCCGTGCCGGATCCTCCCGCTGGATGCGGCTCATGAGAGGAAAGAGGAGCAGCATGGCCCTCATTTTTTCCGGATCCTCACAACGTCCCGCTTCCAGTTCCTCCCGGCTGATGGAGCCCAGCAGCGCTGTGACCCTGGCAAAGAGAGGCGCGATGCTGTCTTTTGGCAGCGACATCACCCGCAGCGCGATCGGTCCGGCGAGCAGGACTTTGTTGTCGGTCCGCAGGTTGGCGTTCTTCTCCGCGCCGTTGGTCAGGGAAGCGAGAGTGATGCTGCTGCCAGCTTCAGCCGGGGAGGGTTCCGCACCGGCATGCCCGGGGCCGGTCACCGTGGCCGCTGCTCTGGTTGCTTTCAGGGGAGGTGCGGATGGTGCGCTGGAAGCGTCTGGAGAATTGGGTTGCTTTGTATTGTCAGGGAGCAGGCCTGCCGCCTCCGGGGTGGTTGCCAAGGAGGTTGATTCAGTCCGCAGGCGGCTGAGTTCACTGCGTTGATGGAGGAGCAACACGGCCCCGGAGACAAGCACGAGCGTTGGCAGGAGAATCCTGGGTTTCATAAAAAAAGAATGAGCGATCTCCACGGCCAGTTCCGCCCGGCCGCTGCGCTGCAGGGCCATGCCGTAAACGAGCGGCGTGAAATAGGCGACCACAGCCCCCAATGCCGCCTGGTCGCCGCGTTGCGTGTATTGTTTCAGGTTAGCTTCCGGTGTCATCGCCGTAAGACGTTGCCCTGAAAGCCAAGCGGACAGCTTTTTTCCAGATCCAGTGCTTTTTTCTTCAGGAAGCCAATCCGGAAACTCCCGCACTGGCTCCGGGACCCTGGTCAGGTCAGTTCAAAGATCCTCAATTCCAATTGGTAAAAAGACTGCGCTCCGGGAGCGGCGGCATAGATCCTTTTGACCGCCCCATTGCCGGTAAGTTGGGTTTGATTCAGAGCCCCGTCTTTCGTCAGGGCGAAGTTGACCGGCAGGAAGGGCCCGGCGGCGCTGGAGGCGTGGCGGAGGCGGTAAAAGGAAAAGTTCGTGGACGGAAAGGTCATCTCCACCCGGGCTTCGCCGCTGCTGCTCCGCACCGGCGTGAGGGCGCTCACGCCGAAGACCAGCCCAGGCACATCCACTTCCAGGAAGCCATCGGCAAAGCGGCAGGAATACCGGGCCAGATCTGCCTGGGCAGGGCCACCCACCACGCGGCCATCAATGGCAAAGGCGGAGCCATGGCAGGGGCAGGCGATTTGCCCCTGGGTGGCTTCCTGCCGTGGGGCGACTTCATAAAGATCCACCCGGCAGCCAAGGTGGGTGCAGGTGGGATCCAGCACAAAAAACTGGGACCCCTGTCCACGATTGATCAGCAGGACCGTGGCCCCGCCGTCGTGCGAGAGATATGTGGAACCACCGGCTGCCGCGAGCAGCGGATAATCCGCAATTTTCAGCCGCAGCGCCTGGCTCAGGTCAGGAAGTGGCCCGCCCCCGGCGCGGGCTATGCCAGCCAAGCCGCTGAGGGCTCCACAGGCGGTGAGCAGTCCTCCCAGAAATTTGCGCCGCGAACAGGTTTGACAGGGTTCCATGGTGGAACCTTTAGCACCGCCAGCTGATTCAAATCAATCTTCAAAACGCAACAATTCAGTCACGGGGCCTCCGGGCTCCAGGGAGAATGCTATAGGGATGGGAATTCCTTTCAGCGGTTTGACTTTTCCATGGCTTCGATCAGGAACTGTAACGCCGCAGTTTCTCCTTTTAGCATGGCAAGGTCAGCGTATTGACCCATCATTTCCGCCGGTGCACTCTGGAGGTAAGTGTGGGCGGCAGAAGACGTTTTAAGCAATTCGCTCAATTGGTCTTTCGCCTTGAGCGCGAGTTCCAATTCCTGTGCAGCATTCCTTCCTGTATTTCCAATTTCTGTTTCCGGATTTATTTCAGTTAGAAATTTGGTTTTCCAGTTGGCTGCGATCAAATCCGTCATCAGGGTCGGGGATTCCGTGAGGCGCTGTTGCTCTGCCACTTTCAGCCCCAGTTCAGCCAGTTCCTGTTTTTCCTCCGGGGTGCCGTTTTGCCCCTTCAGCCGTTCCAGCTCCTTTTTGAAAATGCCGGCGATGCTGCCTGTGCCGGAGAATCCTTCGGACACCTTCCGCATCGGGCCAGTCATGGAAAGTTGATAAGTATCCTGCAATGGAACCCCACTTGCCAGCAACCCCTCCTTGGCGGTTACCATCCGTTCCCGCAGGTAGTGATTGATCCGGCCTTTTTTCTGCACGGCGCTTTCGAGCGCGGCCCGGGCCGCCGTCATATCGTTATTTTTGAAAGCCAGCCTCGCTTGGTAAAGCAGGCCCAGAGGATTTTCCGGATCCGCCGCGATCATCCTTCCTACCCAGTGTTGTTTTTCCCCGTCGGTGGCGGTTTCTTTTTGGAACAGGTGGTTCAGCATCGCGAGGCACACTTGAGGGTTGCCCGGGAATTTTTCTGCAGCTTCTCTTAACACATTTTCGTCATCCGTCATGTCCCAAAGAGCGAGGAGGCTAACGGCATCGCGGTTCCGCCCCCCGACCCAGGCAGCACCGCGTTCCTTGGCCATGGCAGCGAAGGCCGCTGTGCCAAAAACCGGAAGGGGCGGGGCGGGGGCAGGGGAGGCCGGCAGCACCTTGGAGGGCGGCGGTGTTTTGCTTTCCATCAGCGCGACTGGCGGCAAGGACGTGGGCCGCATCCAGCGGGAAAGCCCGAGGAGTCCCGCCAACACCACAGCAATGGCCAAGCCTCGGGAAATAGTCTTCCTCGTCATGGAAGAAAGCTAATCGACCCGTCCGGGGTGGCAATAGAGATTAAAGCGCTCTGTTTTGAGAAATCCGCAGAGGGTGATGCCGGCGAAGGGGGAATGGTTTATCATAAGTGAACAGATTGCTTTTTCTACAATAGCAGCGTAGCTTCAGTTCATGACAGCCATCGCTGAACGAATTCAAAAACGTCTGCAATACCTTCCTGCTCCGCAGGCGGCACGGTTGGAGCATTTACTGGATGAATTGCTGGATTTATCCGAAGCCGAAGCACTTGAAACTGGAGTGGCCGGGGAGGCGGCAAGGCTGGAGGCCCAGGTTGCGCTGGAGCGGATGGCCGCCCGCGGAGGAATCTCTGATATAAGCGATCCTGCCGGGTGGCAGCGCGAAATCCGCAATGACAGGCCTCTGCCGGGCCGCGAGCCATGAGGCGGCTGGACAGCAATATTGTGATTTACGCCACTCAACCTGGAAATGATTGGCTGCGTGCTCAGCTTTTCAGCCAACCCTTTGGGGTTTCTGTGGTGACAGTGGTTGAGGTATTGGGATGGCATAGGATAACACCGCAGGATAAACAGGATCTCGCGATATTTCTCAATGCCGGGGCAAAGGTAGCAGTGACCGACGCCGTGGTGAGATTGGCTGTCGCTCTGAGGCAGCAAAAGAAAATGTCCCTCGGGGAAATTATTATCGCGGCAACGGCTCTGGAATACGGTTGCGAACTAATGATACAGAACGTGGAGGATTTCAAGCATGTGTCAGGGATTGTTGTAACCGATCCTTTTTCCGCAAATCCTTGATGCCAATTGCTTTGGAATCCACCTTTCCATGGCAGGGATTGTAATTCTATCGGAAATTCCCTATTCATTCGACCCGCCCGGGGTGGCAATAGAGATTAAAGCGCGCTGCCCTGACGAAGCCGCAGAGGGTGATGCCGGCGGCGGTGGCGTATTCGATGGCCAGGCTGCTGGGGGCGCCGATGGCGGCGATGAGGGGGATGCGGGCGGCGTGGGCTTTTTGGACGAGTTCGAAGGAGATGCGGCCGCTGAGCAGCAGAACGCCGTGGCTGAGGGGCAGTTGCTGGGTCAGGAGGGCGTGGCCGAGCAGCTTATCCAAGGCATTGTGCCGGCCGACGTCTTCAAAGACCAGGCCAGGGACGAGACTTTGGCGGGCGGCGTCCCACCAGGCGCAGCCATGGAGGCCGCCGGTGGTGGCAAAGGTGGGTTGGGCGGCGCGGAGTTGGTCCGGCAGGCTGGCGAGGGCAGCGGCGGTGATGAGGGGGACTGCGCCGGGTGTCAGGATGGCTTCAGGCGGCAGGGCGGTGGTAAGACTGGTTTTACTGCAAATGCCACAACTGGAGGAGGTGAAGACGTGGCGGGTAAGTTGCTCCGGATTGAAGGAGGCACTCCGGGTCAGGAGGACGTCCAAGCTATCGCCGGGGTCCGGGGCTGGGGTGTCCGCGCTCTGTTCTGAGGTGCCTGCGACGGCGCAGGACAGGGAGGGGCAAAGGGAGATTTCAAAGAGATCCCGGGCGGATTGGATGACGCCTTCTGTGAGGAGGAATCCGGCGGCGAGTTCGCGGTCATGCCCGGGGGTGCGCATGACGACGGCCAGGACGCGTCCTTCCACCCGGAGGGTCAGAGGGGACTCGGCGGCGACGGTGTCCGGGACGTCCTGACTGCGGAATATTCCATCTGCTCCGAGCGCGGCCCGGCGCACGGTGAGCGGCACGATGGCGGGATGCGGAGGGGCAGGGGAGGCTATCAGTTGGTTCACGGCAGCCATGGGTAGCTGGTTTGGTGAATCAGGGCAAGGCAGCTTGGTGGCTTAAGATTATCCGGAAATAAAGCGGATGTCGCGAACCACGGTTTTGCCAAAGCGTTGTTGGAGCCGGTTCAGGATTTCGCGTTTGAGATTCCGCTCCAGATCATAACGGACGGCAGTTTGGAGGACTGCGACCTGGAGCACGCCCTGACGCAGTCCGGTCGGCTTTGATTGGGCAGCCAGAAAGTCACCCACCATCGCTGCCCATTCGCGGAGGATGGTTTCTTCAGCCAGCCGGTCATTCAGCCCGGCCCGCTTCAGCACCGCAGCGACGACGTCCCCCACTTTCTTTTCGAAGGGTCGTAGATCCGGCGCTTCGTAGATGCCCCGCCACTCGGCACGCAGTCGCCGGTAGCGCCATTGCTGCGCCGTTTCCTGTGGCCGTCCCCGGGGTTCTGACATGCTGCCAGCATCAGCGTTCACCGGAGGATTTGCGAGACGAAAAAACCGTATTTTCCGGTAAAGGAAAACACGGTTTTGGAGAAGTTATATGGCCGGCAGCCGCTTCGTTCAATCCGTGCAGATCAAAGCCGGGCCGGGCCGGGGACTCTACTCGTCTCCGTCATTGCCAATCGCCTCGACGGGGCAACCCTGCATTGCTTCCTCACAGGCAGCAATTTCCTCGGCGGTTTCCGGCTGTTTAAACACGAAGGAATACCCTGCGTCATCCTGACGGGTGAAGTTGGACGGAGCGGTTTCCCGGCACAAATCACAGTCGATGCATTGATCATCGACGAAAAATTTTCCAGCGGTGTTTTCAGTATTCTTGTTGTCTCGGTCTGCCATTTTGAATTATAAGGGAGGAATACGTCCAGCGTAAGGAAGACTTGGGGTCTTGCAATCCGTTTTTTCATTCAGATGGCTCAGCAATTCCCGGTTGGAATACCTGATTCAGTATCATAGTAGGACACAGAACTTCCTGCACCAGGAGAGCTGATTTCTTCGCTTTCTTACCGGATTACTCCTATTTTTATATCGGCATGGCCAAACTACCCCGCAAATCCAATCCGCAATCCGAGGATCCGACCCTTCCTTTGGGGGAACTTTTCGTGGGCGACCATGAAAGTTCTCCCGTCCAAGCCGTTCCCGCCAGTGAGGAAATGGCCGTGCCACCGCTCCAGAACCGCGCCTCTGATGAAGAGGAGTGGGACTTGGATGATAGCGGGCGCGTGCCTGTTGCTGCCACGCCAGCCCGTCCGCGGGTGGGGGTTTTGCCCGTCAGTCCCATCCACTCCTCGTCAGTGCCCCTGCCGCCGAACTTTGAATCGAACGATAAGGTGTTGGAGCACCCCAAGGACTTGGAACCTGGTCCGGCTCTGCGTTCAGCCCAGCCCGCCGCCGGGCCAAAGAAAGTTGGGATACCCATGGATATTGCCGCTTCCCAGGCCCCGGATCCTTTTGATATCGAAGATGATCTGCCTCCGGTAATGGCTCCGCCGCCACGGGAAAAAGTCACCCTGTCCGCCCCGGTGCCAGTGGTGCCCGGACCGGAAGAGGAAACCCTGCCTTCGGCGAGGCGGACGGAGCAGCCATCAGCCGGTTCAGGCAAGGAGCGGCTCGGTCTACTGGTGGGGGCCTTGATCCTTGTGGGTTTGCTGGCGATTTTCGGGGGGGTGCTGTATGCCAACCGCCCGGCTTCCAATGAGGGCGCGGCACGCACCGCCCCACGCCTGCCCCTCAACGGACAGTTGATCAGCATCAGTGGGATATCCACCGGATGGCGCACCCGCGCCCCGGGGGATTTGGTGAGCGCGGTGGAAATCGCTCTGCCGGCGCCTTCCCGCCAACAACCCAATTTCCTGCCCGATCTTCAAATCACCTTGGATACGGCTGCCACCAAAACCGGCTACCTCCGCGTCATTTTTCTCGATTTGCAGGGGAAAATCAGCGGGGATGTGCGGGTGATCAAATTCAGTGGCTCCACCATTGAGCCCCTGAACAGCGGGGCTAAAATCACTGGCCCTGGCACCGCCACTATTTACGGATCCGCCGGGTTTATGGACCGCTCCAGCTTTATGAGTTACGCTGGCAGCGAAGGTCCCCGCTGGTCTGTCGAAATCAGTGAAAGCAGCGATTACAACGCCAAGGAAGCGGCTTGGAATCCCCTCGATCACTTCGAGATTCATCATGGCAGCGCCCAATAGGAGCCCTGTCCTTCACTCCACCAGGCCCAGGTTCTGCCGCTGGCCTTCCACCTTGGCCCGGCTGCGCCCTTGAATCCCTCTTAAAGACGAATACTCCCCTCCATCCCCATGTCTGCCTCCACTCCCCAAACTACCCCTACCCCTGTCATTCCCACCGAGGGCTGGCATGTGCTCCATCTTTATTATCACATCGAGCGGGCCCAGTGGGATGTCCTCAGCCCTGACGAACGGAACCGGGCGAAGACGAAATTCACCCAGCTCATCCAGGAAATCCGCGCCACGGAAAAGACCCAACTGCTCACTTTCAGCGTGGTCTCGCCCAAAGCGGACCTGGCCTTCATGCTCCTGACCCCGGATCTCCAGATGGCGGACGCCTTTGAGAAAAAGCTCACCAATGGCCTGGGGCCTGACATCCTGAGCCCGGTCTACAGCTACCTTTCCATGACGGAGTGGACGGACTATTTCACCACCGAGGAGGAATATACCGCACGCATGGCCGCAGAAAAATCCCTCCTCCCCGGCACGCCGGAAATGGAGGCTGAACTGGCAGCCTACCGGGCCCATATGACCAAATACCACGACGACCGCCTCTATCCCAACTTGCCGGACTGGCCCGTGATGTGTTTCTACCCCATGAGCAAGCGCCGGGGCGAAGTCAATAACTGGTATGCCCAGGACCACGCTACACGGAAGACTCTCATGGCCGGCCACGCCATTACCGGACGGAAATACTCCGGACGGGTCCGTCAGCTCATCACGGGTTCCACCGGCCTGGACGAACACGAATGGGGCGTCACCCTTTTTGCCCATAACACCTCGGACATCAAATCCATCGTTTATGAAATGCGCTTCGACGAAGTCACCACCCGCTTCGGCGAATTCGGCGACTTCTTCATCAGCCTGCAGCTCCCCGTCAATAACCTCTTCCGCCGCCTCGGCATCTGAGGAACCCTGAAATCAATCAACCATCAACTAATAACTAATAACCAATAACTCCTCCCCTCGTTCTTCCCCTCCAATGCTAAAAATCGCCGACCGCACCTTCACCTCCCGCCTCCTCGCCGGCACGGGTAAATTCCCCTCCATGGAAGCGATGCGGGATGGCCTGGAGGCCTCCGGCACGCAGATCGTGACCGTAGCCCTGCGCCGCGCGGACTTGTCAGGAAAGGCCGATCCCTTTGCCAATATCCTCGAGTTCATCGATCCTGAAAAATACCTCCTGCTGCCCAATACCAGCGGGGCGAACACCGCAGAAGAAGCCGTGCGCCTCGCCCGCCTCGCCGTCACCGCAGGCTTGCCGAACTGGGTCAAACTCGAGATCCATCCGGATCCCCGCTATCTGCTCCCGGATCCTATCGAAACCTTCAAAGCCGCCGAAATCCTCGTGAAGGAAGGATTTATCGTGCTGCCCTACATCAACGCCGATCCTGTGCTGGCCAAGCGGCTGCAGGACATTGGCACCGCGACGGTGATGCCGCTGGGGGCACCAATTGGTTCCAACCGGGGCCTCGAAACCCGGCGGCAGATCGAAATCATCATCGGGCAAGCCACCGTTCCCGTCATCGTGGATGCCGGACTGGGAGCCCCCAGCCATGCCGCCGAAGCCATGGAGATGGGCGCAGACGCGGTGCTGATCAACACCGCCCTCGCCATCAGCCCGGACCCCCGGCGCATCGCCCACGCCTTCCGCCAGGCTGTGGAAGCCGGGCGGACCGCCTACGAACTGGGCCTGCCGGAAGCGGGCAGCCACGCCAGTCCGACCAGTCCGCTGACAGGATTTCTGTTTCCATCCTGACCGCAGCTGCGGCCCGCAACAGGTTTCTCTCCAAAGGCTGGTCCCAGCCATGCAGGAAGGTGACTTCCCTGAGGCCTGGCTCCTGGAAAGAATTCATCTCAGGATTTGCCGGATGGCGCTTATGGATTATAATTACCGTAATGACATTCCGGACTGCTTTTCTTGTGACCTGCCTTGCTGTGGCTTTGGCGGGGCTTTGGTTGATTCAATCGGCCGCCAAGGCGAACCGGATCCCGGCGATGGTGGCAGCCATCAACCCGGGCGCGGGCCGGGCGCAGGCAGTGTTGCCGGAGGCAGATTCCCTCAGCGCGCCGGATTTCTGCAAATCGTTCATGGAGCAGGTCAATACCCTACGCCAGAAACGCGCCTACACCGCGCTGAGCCAGGATGCCCGGATCACCCAATGGCTGGCGGATCAGGGCTCCCGGCTCACTTTTGATACCCTTGAGCAAACCCTGGCCACGGCCAAGCTGACGGATTACCGCTGCCTGCGGGCGGCCGGGGCAGGGGGGGCACCCTCCGGGATTTGCTGCCCGGGCTGCTGGAAAAACTCGGCGAACCCGCCTCCTCGAAGGATAACCGTATCGGCTTTCGTATCCGCACCCTGCCTGGCCAGGGGCACGAGGTGATCCTGATCAGCGCAGAAACCCTGCCGGAACTCTCCCTCCGCAGCCTTGACGAGGGCACTACCGGTAACTTCGTGAATCAATGCCCCCACTGTGGCAAGCGCAGTGCCTACCGCCATGAAAAATCCAGCAGCACCCTGACGCTCGACTGCCCCGCCTGTGGCCGGACGGTGCGCCTGCTGGGCCGGGATACCAAAGGCAATTACCATGATGCCAGCGCCTTTCTGATTCCTTCCCCCTATCCAACGGTGGCCCCGGGCACCGATCCCCTGGATGCCATGATCTCCATCTGGCAGGCGGCGGTGAAGCGCTGCCAATATGCAGGGGATGGCCATAATGATGATGAACCCGCAGATTTCTGGCAAACTCCGCGCCAGACGCTGGTCAAGGGCATGGGCGACTGCGAGGACTCCGCGCTGCTGCTCACGGACTGGATGTTATCCAATGATGTCCCTGCCCGCATGGCCCTGGGCACGGCAGATGGCGGCGGCCACGCCTGGTGCATCGTAAAGGTGGATCAGACGGACTATCTCCTGGAATCCACCAACCGGAATCCGGATCTGGACAACCTCCCGGCGGTCAACCGCAACGATGGTTATGCGCCGACATCTTTGATCGACCGCGATGCGCTCTACGTCAGGGCAGATCCGGCAAAACCCTTTGATGGTGATTACTGGTCGCCGGTCAAATGGATCCGCATCCCTAATGCCAAACCGGCCGCTCCCGCCAAGGCTCCGAAAATCCGTGAGGCAGACGCCGCGCTTCAGCGCCGGACTTCGTAATAATAGGCGCGGGACCGGCCATCGATCTGAAAGCTGCCATCCTTCCCAGCTTTCAGGGTTTCCTTTTTCGGCACGCCATAGGGGTCCAGCGGACGGATGGAAACGGGAGGTGGGCCAGCCAGTTTGATCGTGGCCTGGACGGGCTCGAGAAGCAGCGGCGCGGTGCCGGCGGCGAGGAGCGATTTCCCGTCCTCACGGTATCGCGCGCCAGTTTGCCGGTCGCGGGCCAGGGCGGTGATGAGGACTTGTCTGGACTGCGCCAGCGGCAGATCATCCAATGGGGTAAAAAGCAAACTGACAAATTGGGTTTTAATATCCAGCCGGGTCATCAGCGGCCCCTTGCCTGCGGCCGTCAATTGGATCACGCCGCCCTTGCCAATCACGCCCTGGGTCCGCTCGGTCTGGATGAGGATGCGCTCCCGGCCCTGGTCCCAAATCAACTGTTGCCCGGCGGCTTCAATCACGTTGCCCGGACGCTCCACCCCCGGCGTGGAGCCGCTGGCTGGTGGGGCCTCCCTGCCGAAATCGATCACCACCCGGGCCCGGGCAAAGACGTCCTGCGGCGTGCCGCCGGGCTCCCGGATGAGATCCTGACCATTGTAATAGTCCTGCCGCCACGCCGGTTTTCCTGACATCACCGCCTCCGCGCTGGCCTGCCGGAGCACCAGCTGCGCCGCGGGTGCGAGATGGCCCTTTTGGATCGCGAAGGCCAGGGCCGGCCACTGCCCCATGTAGTGGGGCGTATCCGTAGTATAGCTGCTCATGCCCGGCCAGCCATCACCCAGCCGGGTGCCACTCTGGGCAAAATGAAAGGAGGCATCCCAGCCCTGCAGGCCCATGCCGTAAAAGGCCATGATGGGCGCGGCTTCCAGCTTCCATTGATTGGGCGGGCACATCGTCCATTCGCTGATGGAAAAAGGCTGCTGCTGCACCTGCTTGAGGCCGATGCTGAACAAATCCGCCCCGGGCTTTCCCAGATGGGAATCCGCATAAATTTGCCCCTCTGCAATGCCATGGCCGCCTGCGCCACCGCCCGCATATTTGTGGCGGTCGATCATGGAGCCGATGGTGTCCGAGTAAATATTGGCCTGATCCAGCAGCCCGCTGCCTCCCAGCCAGTTGGTGGTCACCGTCTGCGCCTTGAAGCCAGTGGCGCGCACCGCTTTTTCGCAGGCCGCGTAATGCTCCCGCTGCATGCCGGTGAGAAAGCGGATCGTATCCCCGGCCCGGGCGGTTTGTCCGGCGAAGTGCCCGCGGATCCCGCTTTGATCCAATTCCCATGGCCCCATCAGTTGGAGTTCCGCGCCCCATTGGTCGGCCGCATCCAGCGGGCCCCAGGCTTTGGCCAGGGAGGCCGCATCCGGGTATTTTTGCTGCACCCACGTGGCAAACCTGCCCCTCAGTTTCCTGGCATGTGCGGGCCATTTCCCCTTGGGATTGGCCAGGTCCCCGAGGGGATTCCAGAAGAAGATGCTGTCCTCATTCTGGAACTCCACCGTCATCAGCGCCGGGTCATCCGCATAGCGCAGGCCGGTGTAGGGATTCCGGTGATTCAACAAAGCCACCAGCACGCGGGTGCGCAGGTCCCATAGCTCCGGGCTCATGCAGATCAGTCCGTAGCTGTCCCGCAGGCCCTGGTCCCCCATCGGCTCCAACTCCGCGAACAACTCCGGATCATAACCATCTGTGGCAGCAACCGGAAAGTGATAGAAAACACTCCATTGCGTGTAGAGACCGGCCTTTTTCAATTCCGCGAACCACCAGTCGTAAGCATCCAGCCGTTTTTCATCGATCTTTCCCCCGCGGCTGATTTCATCGAAGAGGGGATGCTGCCGCACCGCGTTATTGCCGAATTTCTTCAGATAGCGGATGCGCCGCAGTTGCTGGTCGCGGCTGAATTTATCCTGCTCCAGATTCGCCCCGCATCCCCAGAATTTCACCGGGCGGTCCGGCGCCTCTGCGAAGACGAGATCGGAATCCTTCGCGGTCACCGGGCCGGACTTCCCCGCCGGAGCCGCCGTCAGCAGGCTCATATCGATAACGGATTCCGGCGAAAAAGGATCCTCGTCCGCGATCAGGGGGAACCACTCCTCCGGACCCGCCGGGGGCACCGGGCCGGGCTTGAGCAGACCATTGGGAATAAAGCCTTCATCCGTCAGGACAAAGCAATCCAGTCCGCCATGATTGTTCTCCGTGCCGTGCATTTTAAAGGTCAGGGTATGTTCGCCTGCCGGCAGTTTCACGCCCCCGGCTTTGACCCACGCGATGAAGCGCAGGTCCGGCTTCCCATTCGCCGCGATGTTCTGCTCGCCCCGTTTTTCCGAAGTAAAATCCACCGCCTGCCAGGCCCGCCCATCCACCGCCCATGACAGGATCGTCCCTGTCGGATTCGCCCGCAGCCAGAGGGTCCAGTCGGCTGTCGCGTCCAGTTTCACTTTGTAATCAGCGGTGCCTTCCTCCTTGGCAAAGTTGGCAAATCCACGTTCCACCACTCAACAAGTCCGGCTTCACCTGATCAAACCACCAGGGATGCCGGTGCATGGTATTGGCAGAGGGATTCTCCCCTTCCACCCACAGCGTCGTGGCATGGAGCGGGGCAAGGAGGAAGCCGGGCAGCAGAATGGGAGTAAAACGCATAGGGGTGATGCCAGTTAATATACGCGTTTTTATTCATGGCCACCGCCGCGTTGGCCCTGGTCGCTTTCGGATTTTACACCGGCCACCCTGTTTTCTTCCTGAAGTGGTTCTTTGGCCTTCAGGCCGATGATTGAACGTCAGCATCATTGAGCAATCAGCCATGACGAACACCATCTGCGACGGTGGAAACCGAATTAGCGCCGCCTCCTTTCCACACCCGAACCTTCACGCACTCTGGGCTGAAGTTGCTTACGTCTCGCTCGACGACCCGATTGAGCG
This sequence comes from Akkermansia muciniphila, assembly GCA_945900785.1. Taxonomy (GTDB): domain Bacteria; phylum Verrucomicrobiota; class Verrucomicrobiia; order Verrucomicrobiales; family V1-33; genus CAIZWU01. The sequence continues at coordinate 18,229 of CAMDJM010000045.1, read as the reverse complement.
TCAAGTCGTCGAGCAGATGTTCGTGAAAGCACCTCTTGTGCTGTATTGTGTAAAGTGCGGCAGGCTGCATCTCGATTGGCGTGACGGCAGCGTCCGCACCTACGCGCCAACCCCTGATGCGCCGCCAACAACCCCGCATAGCTGAGCTTGCAGGTCTGGTATCGGTGCAACGCCGGGCGTGCTTCCCGGAGTCCTGTGGCCCGCTACCAGACCTTGCCTGGCCGTTTGACTATCACGGGACCCGTTAAAAATTAGTTGCGAAACACCTTTCATGTGATATTTAAACATATCATGAACACCGTTACCACCGCAGATTTGCGCAATCATTTCCGCCGCGTTTCCTCCTGGTTGGACAATGGGGAATCCGTGGAGATCCTCAAGCGGGGCAAGCCTTACGCCACGCTTTTGCCCATAGCCAAAGCCACCCCGGCCCGTCCACCCCGGGTCGATTTCGCAGCTCAACGACAGGCTATTTGGAAAGGACGACGCTTCAGCGGAGCCGAAGTGGCGGAAATGCGTGCCGCTGAACTGGAGGGGGAGGAGTAAAATGCGCTGTTTTTCTGACACCTCATTCCTCTGCGCGCTCTACCGGGAACAGGACAACACCGATCGTGCGGACGCTTTCATGGAGCGCATCCAAGGAGAGGTCATCGTTTCATCACAAGTCTTGTGGGAATTCCGGCAGTCTGCCAGATTTCAGGTATTCCGTTATCACAGCGATAAGACCAAGGGGTTTTCAAAATCAGAAGCCGAGCGGATGATGAGCGCATTGGCAACCAATGTGAAAGGCGGCACCTTGACCTTGGCGACCGTCGAATGGCCGGATGTGCACAGCATAGCTGAGGCACTGTCCGCTGCCTGGACCATGAAAGGAGGCCATCGGCCCATGGACATCATCCATCTTTCGACGGCCAGACATCTCGGCGTGAAACACTTCCTCACCTTCGATGGGAACCAGAGGAAACTGGCAGAGGCTGAAGGACTCGTGGTGCCGGTATGATGGGCCGGACTCCCCGAATGCAAAGCAGGACCTTTTGAGGTTACACCATTTGCGGTAGCTTTTTACGGGCACCCCACTTGAATGGAAAAGAGTTCCTTTTATTGCGCCCCTCCTTTTCCCACCTCCCATGTCTGTCCCCCCTGTCCGCGTCCGTTTTGCTCCGTCCCCCACTGGCTATCTGCATGTTGGCGGGGCGCGCACGGCTTTGTTCAACTGGCTCTTTGCCAGGGCTCATGGAGGAACCTTTGTCCTGCGTATTGAGGACACGGATGCTGCCCGCAATACTGCGGCAGCACAAGCCGCGATCACGGATGGGCTGCACTGGCTGGGCCTGGACTGGGATGAAGGCCCGGAAAAAGGCGGCCCGCATGCGCCTTACTATCAAAGCCAGCGCGGGGCCATCTACGACGCGTATTTCCAAAAGCTGGTGGATGCCGGCCATACCTACACGGAGGAAAATGGCGCGGTGCGTTTCCGCTCCCCCCGCCTGCCCATCGTGCTGCCTGACAAAATCTGCGGCGACATCAAAATCGACCGCTCCGGGGAACCGGATATGACCATCCGACGCCCGGATGGCAGCTACATCTTCCATTTTGTCAATGTGGTGGACGACATTAAGATGGAAATCACCCACGTGATCCGGGGGGAAGACCACATTTATAACACCGGCAAACACATCGAACTGTTCCAGGCCTTTGGCGCGGAGCCGCCTGTCTATGCCCACATCCCGCTCATCCTGAACAGCGATGCCTCGAAGATGAGCAAGCGCGACCAGGGCGCGGCGGTCGGTTATTACCAGGAAAATGCCTTCCTCCCCGCTGCGGTGGTCAACTACCTGTGCCTGCTCGGCTGGTCCCCGAAGGACGACCGCGAAATCCTGACTACCGATGAAATCCTGCCGCTCTTCCACTGGGAAAACATGGGGCACTCCAACGCGAAATTCGATATGGAAAAGTGCCGGTGGTTCAACGCCCAATACCTCGCAAAGCTCGACGCCCCGTCCTTCGACCACCTGGCGATTTCCTGGCTGCTCCGGCAAACGCCAGCTTTGTCCGGCACGGACGATTCACGGCTGGTCGGGGCGCTCCCGCTGATCCAACCGAAGATCAAAGGGATCCCGGAACTTGCGGAACATCTGCCCATGCTCTTCGATGGAGCGGCCCCGATTGCTGGGGATGCGATGGCCAAGCTGTCCGCCCAGCCGGATTTGTCCAACCGGCTGAATGTGCTCCTGACTCATTTGGATGCAGTGGTGGAATGGACGGCATCCGCCATTCAGGCCGCCGTGGCCGCAGCGGCCGCCGCCCTGACGATCAAACCCGGGGCGCTGATGTTTCCCCTGCGGGTTCTAACGACGGGGCAGACGCACGGGGTGGATCTCCTGCCGGCTTTGGAATGGCTGGGCAAGCCGGAGACCATGCAACGCAGCACAGCCCGGGCAAAACTCATCCTTGGCTAGGGCAGGGGATTTTGCGCCATCTTTTCCCACCTGACGCCCTATGCGCACAGCAGAATTCCACCTCCTCGAGACCCGTCAGACGGCGCACCAGTCTGTGGCAGTCTGGGGGAATGGCCTGGAAGTGGAATTCCGCGTCACCGGAGCCATTCACGCCTGGTGGGGCCGGGATCAATACCTGACCGGCCTGGCCTGGGATGCCATCACCGCCGGCATCCTGAGCCACCCCTCCGGTGCGCCGCAGTCCCTGCTCATGCTGGGACTCGGCGGGGGCACCAGCCTGCGGACGCTGCGGCATTTTTGTCCTGACATGGCCATCACGGCCGTGGAGATTGACCGGGAAATGATCCAACTGGCCCGTGATCACATGGACCTCGACGCGATCGGCATCGAAGTTATCCCTGGCGACGCCTATGTCTGGCTGAAGCAGAACCGGCGCAAATATGATGTGATTTTCGACGACGTCTATGGAGTGACCAGCACGGATGTTGAACGCCCTCTCGCTTCCCCGGAAACCCTCCTGCCCGATCTCTGCCGCAGCCTCAAAGCAGACGGGCTTTTCGCCGCCAATCTGATCACCGGCCCCGGCCATCGCCGGGTGCAGACGGAGTTCCGGCGCTTTTTCCGGGAAACCTTCGAGGAAGTGCGCTCCATCACCACCCCGGCCAGCCTGAACGAATGTCTGGTCGGCGGCCCCGCGCTCCAGCCCTGGCCACCCATCCGCGCCCTCGCCAGGCACTTTCCGGCGGACTCCGACTACTCCAACTGGCGTCAACTGAAATCGCGCCGTCTTTAATATTGCGGAGGTCTGCCTGTCTGCCGGAAAAATTTCGTCTGGCTGCGGATTTCGCAGGTTGACGATGGCCGGGCAGGGTGCTCTACTGGATGCGCACTGGATTTCCCATGTTTGGTAAAAGCTGTGCGACCCGGAGAGATGGCTGAGTGGTCGAAAGCAACGCTTTGCTAAAGCGTCGTAGCCCTTAAAGGCTACCGAGGGTTCGAATCCCTCTCTCTCCGCCAGCTTGCCAACTCGTTAAAATTCAGCAACTTAAGGAAATGCATCCTCTGGAATTTCGAGGGACTGACAATGAGACGGAACCCCTTCCGTTCCGTTCTCAGGACGAAGTGGGCCGCGCTGGAGGCGCTGGAGGCGCTGGAGGCGCTGGAGGCGCTGGAGGCGCTGGAGGCGCTGGAGGCGCTGGAGGCGCTGGAGGCGCTGGTGGGCGATCCGAAACGTATCGCACTGCCGCTGAGGGTCGCCGGTGGCGAGGGCGTCCGCCCTGTGCGCACCGGCAAGTGCGGTTAGCGGGTCTGATGAAATGGACTTTCATCATCTCTCTTTCGCCCTTAGAACTGCGTAGGATATTTTGTGCCATTCAGGATGTTCCAAGTGTCACTGAAGCGGATCCCATGGGGCAGACCGATGGAAAAACCACGATGAGGGCCTAATCCCGCTGGGGCGCGGAGAAACGCAGGGTGTAAAAGATCTTCTCCAGTTTTTCGGCGCGGGTGTTGGCTTCCGCGGCCGCGTCGAATGCTCCGGTGGCGGCGAGGGCTGCGGCGTGGACATTCCACGCAAAGATGGAGTCGGGCTCAAGCTGCGTCCATTTTTGACTGGTTTGGAGTGCTTCCTGCGCCCGGTCCGCTTTTAGCAGACTTTCGCTGAGCCTGCCCCATCCGGTCCCGTAGGCCGGCATGGAGGCGGTCAACTCCTGGAAATAGGCGACCGTTTTCCGATGGTCCCCCTGAGCGCTGAGGAACTGTCCATGCAGATCCCGCAGATCCATTCTGCCGGGAGCAATCCGGAGAGCTTGATCAACCATGGCGGAGGCGTCGGCGGGACGGCCCGTATTGGCGTAACAAAGGGCGGCCTGGCGCAGCACAATCGGGTTATCCGGGTGAAGTTTCAGCGCTGCCAGAAACCCCTGCAATGCGCCCTCGGTATTTCCCGCGCTGAGAAGTTTCATCGCTCCCACGTATTCCGAACCCGAAGGCACGCCAAAACCGCTGATCTCTCCCGCTTTGGGGAAGCTAACTGGGGATTTGTCAAGGCGGGCCCTCTTCAGCAAGGCAGCGATGGCCGTATCGGGAATGGCGAAGACAAACTTCTGCGGTGGCTGGCCTGATACGATGTCGCACATGGCGGCCACCTTTCCCTCGCGGGTGATGACTGGGGCACCAGTGATGCCATTGGCATCGGGTCTCAACGCCACACTCCAGACCCGTAGAAGCCGCTGTTCCGTCCAATCCAGGATGTCACGCTGGGCCAGCAGGATGCCGTCGGTGGATCTGAGACTGCCCTTCCCGTTTTGAAGAACGACGGCGCAGGCGTCACCGGCCACGGCCGGCAGATCCCGCACTTCAAGAAAATGGCGAACACGGGTTCCTGTGGCTACGATGGCAAGATCCGATAAGGGATCTATGGCCACCAGTTTCGTCCCGGTGAGGGTTTTCTGTTCCGCCGTGATAATTACCACTTCCCGCAGCCCCTCCAATGATGCGGCGCTGGTCAGAACCCACCCGTCGGACGACACAAAAAATCCCGTAGAGGCGACTCCTTGGCGCGGATTGATGATCACGACCGCCTCCCGGGCCTGACTGATCACGGAGTCCTCCAACCAAGCGATGTCTTCCGCAGGAAGCCGCCCCATTAGAGACCAAAAGAGCAGGCTGAAGAGCAGGAGGAGCCCGGTGCAGCGATCCGGGAGAAAGACAGCCACAGATTTGTTGCCGGTCGCTGACAAAGCCGGCCGGGAAGGAGCGGGATTGGCGAAACACGCGGCGTGGGAAAGGGACGGAATCATGGGCGTTGCTAAATCCTGTCAGGGTTTCAATGCCGGAAAAGACTTCAATCTGCCTGGGTCGTGACGGTTTGATCGGTCAAATCGCGGGTGGCCTCATCGAACATGCTCACCTTCCACAGGAGCCAGGTTTCGCCGGGACGGTAGAATCTAAAGCTGACAGGAGCGTGTTTCTTCCCGAACCGCAGCGTGAGCACAAGGCGGCACAACATATCGGACTGCCGCGAGGTGCCAATAAACTTGTAACCTGTCACCGGCCCCAGGTCGCGAGCATTCTCCAAGCCGGTGATCAGGGCTTCGGAGAGGATGGTGGGGTCCGGAGCGTCGCCGGACCACTTTTTGACCAGCGTTTCAAAGGCGGTGCGGGGTTTTCCCTTAACCAAAGAATCCATGCACTCCCCGATGGAAGCCGTTATTTCCGGAAAAGCCGGAATGCGCCGGGCAAGCTGAACGGGTTTTTCATAAACCCAGCAGGCCTCCAGATCCGGCCCGGCAAGGTCGCCCCCAAAGCCAACTTGGGAAAGTCCCCACTTTTCCTCAGGCTTGGTGAAGGCCAGCACCAAGGGCATGGGGCCTAGCCGGTGGTGCCGCCAATAAGCGAGTTTCAGGAGGGCGGGACCTACTTTTCGGGAGCCTGCAAAGGTAAACTTCCCCAGCACCGGGGGGCCGATGTCCGAATCGGCGGAGGTCAGCCCGGCTCTGGAGATGGCGGCCAGTTCATGGGCTTTGGAGGCCGTGCGTTCCATGTCATCGTCATCACGGCGGAGGAGGGACTCGAAGGCGGCCTGGTATTCTCCAAAGCTGGTGCTGCCACTAAATTGGCGCATGAAGCTGTCGCCAGCTTCCCGTAGAGAGGTGGCCTCCTCTTTCGGGATATCATGGATCATCATCCCGGATTGGTCTACTTTCGCGGGTTGAGCCGGTGCCGGGAACAGTGGGATCACCAGGAGAGCGACACCAACGATCCCATGGAATGGAAATAGCGGGGCGCGCATGGAGGGTAGGAGGCGGATTGTTTAAAAACTCAAATCAGAGAAGGCGTCCGACCGCAATACTCTGAAAATTCGTCCAAGGAAGTATGAATGCAAATGATTTCCAAATGACGAGTGAGGTGCCAAAACGTAATTCTGCCCCAACGCTTTATTGATCAAGGAAATGCCAAAACTTTACTGCGCGCAACTACGGCCGGGCGGCCTCATCGTGATGGACAACCTTGGAGACCTCTCTCTCCACTAGCCCGGTGTTTAAGGACTTGCGCTGAGAAGGGGAGAATGGATTTAAACCGATAATCCCCAGCGGCGGCGCAGGAAGCGTTCCCATGGGGTGAAGATCGCCTTGTCGGCGGCAAAGCCGATCAGCAGGATCACCAGCATCACCGCAGCGACCTGATCCATGGCGTGCAGTTCCCGGCCATAGTGAAGCAGATGGCCGAGGCCGTATCCGGTGAGGACGGTGACGTAGATTTCTGCGGCCATCAGCGAACGCCAGGCAAAAGCCCAGCCTTGCTTGGTTCCGCTAACAAGGTGTGGCAGGCTGGCGGGCAGCAGCACGTGCCAGAGCAGATGGAATCCACTGGAGCCCATGGTGCTGGCGGCGCGGCGGTAAATGGGTGGAATCTGGCGGATCCCGTGATCCGTCGCCAGCAGCACGGCCCAAAGCGTGCCCATGACCACAATGAACAGCATGGCTTTCTCACTTTGCCCGAACCAGAGCAAAGACAGTGGCACCCAGCAGACGCTGGGCAGGGTTTGCAGGCCGAGGGCAATGACGCCCAGAGTATTGTTGGCGAATTTGAAGCGGGCGGTCAGCAGTCCCAGGGGAATGCCGAGGGCAATGCCAACAATATAGCCGAGCATGAGGCGCTTCATGGTGACCCAGCAGGAGGAGAGCAACTCACCATCGCCGGTTTTGGCAATCACGTATTTTCCGATATCGAGTGGAGAGGGGACGAGGACGGGATTCCACCACAGCGAGCGGGAGCCGTATTCCCAGATGCCGATCAAAGCAGCGAAAAAGGCCACGGCTTGGATGATTTGGACCGCCACGGATGCGGAGGGGGGCCGTCCGTTGCCTGAATAATTTCGGGATGAATTCATGAAGCGTCAGATTGTTGCAGCAGGCCTTTCAGTTCGGCGGTGATCGCGGAAGCCAGTTGGGCCACCGCCACGTCGTTGATGTCGCGGGGGCGGGGCAGGTCCACCTTGAACTCCGCCCGGATCCTGCCAGGGCGCGGGGTGAAGAGCAGCACCCGATCCCCAAGGCAGACGGCTTCACGGACGTTATGAGTCACAAAGACCACCGTTTTGCGGCGCTTTTGCTGAATCTTTTGGAGGTCATCGTAAAGCTGCTCGCGGGTCATGGCGTCGAGCGCGGCAAAGGGTTCGTCCATGCAAAGCACCTGTGGATTCGGGGCCAGAGCGCGCGCCAGCGCGACGCGCTGCTTCATGCCGCCGGACAGCTCGTGGATACTGGCATTCGCAAAGGGAGTCAGGCCCACGATTTCAAGGAAGGCTTTGGCCACGCCGAGCCGGTCCGTGGTGGTCAAGTGCGGTTTCAGATTCAGCCCGAACAGCACATTGTCGGTGACGTTTAACCACGGAAAGAGGGCATGTTCCTGAAACATCACCATGCGTTGCCTGCCAGGACCGGTGATGGGTTCCCCGTCGGCAGACAGGAAACCGGAGTCTGGAAATTCCAGCCCTGCGATAAGGTTGAGCAGGGTGCTTTTACCGCATCCGCTGGGGCCCAGCAGGCAGACAAATTCGCCCTCACCCACGGAGAGGCTGACATCATCGAGGGCCTGCACCGTCTGGCGGTTTCCCACATAGGATTTGCTGACATGATCGACCTGCAGTTTGGCCGGCGGGGCATTGAGAAGTTCGTCCTGGAGCGACATGGGTCGTTATTTGGGGAGGGCGGTGAGGAGTTGGTCGAGGCCCGGGAAGTCTTTCAGGAAACCGGCCGTTTTGGCTCCCGCGACCATCTTTTCCAGTGAAGGCCGGGAGATATCATTCGTTAGCACCACCCGGGCCAGCGCCTTGTCAAGGACCTCTGCCTTGGGTGCCTTGGTCGTGAGCGCCTTCAGCTCCGCCACCACCAGCTGGCGGGCTTCCGCCGGATTCGCCTTGATCCAATCTGTTAGTTCGCGGTGGGCTGCCGTTATTTTGGCCGCAAGTCCGGCACGCTCTTTCAGGAAGACGGCACTGGAGACCAGCATCGTGACATTGGTGTCCTTGTCCTCGAGAAAGTTAGTCGCGCCTGCTTCCAGCTCCAGGACACTGGCGAAGGGTTCGGGAGCCCAGGCGGCATCGAGATCCCCACTTTGAAACAAGCTGATCAAGTCCGCATTTTGGGTCGGGATGATCGTGGCGTCGCCACCTGTCTGGGTAATGGCAAAGCCATTTTCTGCCAGCAGGGCCCGCAATTGCACGTCCTGGGTATTCCCAAGCTGCGGCGAAGCTATCTTTTTGCCTTTGAAATCAGCAATGGTGCTGATTACCGCCCCTTTCCGCACCAGGATGGAACTGCCTCCATTGGCGGCCCCGGCCAACACCCGGATTTCGGTGCCTTTGGATTTCGCGTAGGCATTGAGCACGGGGCTGGGCCCGATGTAGGTCACATCCAGCGCCCCGCCAAAAATGGCTTCCGTGGCAGAAGGCCCGGCGTTGTAGACAAACCATTCCACCGGCACACCGAGGCGGCTCTCATACCAGCCCTTGCCCTGACGCGTCAGTTGATGCGCCACCAGTCCCTGAATATGCGTGATATTGGGAAAGTGCCCAAACCGCACCGGGCTGGTGGCCGATGGCTTCTCCTTCGAGCAGGAGACCAGACTGAATGGGGCGAGACCCAGCAGCGTTGTAAAATAGCGGCGTTTCATGGTGTGGAATGTTATATAGGAGCCAGCATCCGGAAGTTCAGTCTGTGGCGCTCATGGTTGGAATATTTCGTTGTTATCAGGATCTGGTGGTCCAGTAATCCATGGCAATGATTCAGTGCTTCGTAGTTCCCAGATCCTGCATCAACCCGGCGAGGAAGCCATCGCCGGGTTTGGCAAACCGGGCGTGGGCCGGGGGGGTAAGTTTTGGTTTGGCCTTCGCTACTGCAGCCGCAGGGGCCAGCACCGGCATCAGTCCATCCCGTTCCATTTTCCGCATCGTCACCGAGATCACATCTGCCAGGGAATACCGGTCCAGGATGCCAGCGATGGCATTGCGCACGTCGATCATGATCATCCGCAGTCCGCAATGGTCGGGGTCAGGACAGGAGCAGGGCTCATAAGCGGTTTCACTGGCACAGCCGATCGGGGCCAGCTTGCCATCAAGAAAACGAATCAGCTCGCCCATTTTGGTCGCCGTGGGATCGCACAACAGTTTTGCGCCACCCAGCTTGCCGCGCACCCCTTCCACATATCCCTCACCTTTCAAATCAGCCAGAATGTTTTCCAGGAATTTCGCCGGAATACGCTCCATCTCCGCCAATCGTGAAACGGAAACAACCTCTGCGCCAGACCGGTGGGCCACGCCCAATCGGATCAGCGTTCGCAGAGCGTATTCTCCTCGTTTTGTAAGTCTCATTTAAATCGAGCATGAGGGCGCAATGTCCACTTGGCAAGTAGGAAATCATGGAGCGCCCCGTCGTTTTCCCGGCATGGATTTGCCAGCGCTCTACCTTCTACTATGTTTTGCCTCTTGGTTTGCTGCCGGAAGCGCAATTTTGGAAAAAAGTTTGAGTTTTCCTGAAAAACGTATTGACGGCTGGTTTTAGAGGGCGTGAGTGACTAAATTCATATTGATGAAATGTCAATTGAAGCAATGGTAATTTAGGGAAAATTCAAGCGACCCCGGCCCTGGCTCCCTCCAGGTCCTGGCAGGCCGCACGCTCGACCTCGGCACCGTGGCGGGCAGTGCGGATGGCACGGGGGTGGGCCTCACCAGCATCGGGAATGCCCGCAATCCGTATCTCAGCTTCGAAGGAGCCAACATCATCGCAGCGGCGGGCCTCGGTGCTTCCACCGGGCTTGGATCCAGTTCGCTCGATTTTGATAGTTTTATCAATACCTACGTGCAGGGAGGCAAAGGACCCCAGTATCTCTCTGAGCTAACTGCAGAGATGGGCGGCAGGTCCTTTGATGCATTGGGAGATGAGGAACAAAAGCAGATCGCTTTGGAAGTGTTCTACCGCATCCTGCGTGATGCCGGACGCAGCAATGCAGGCACCGCCAATGGCACGCCGACCAGCGGTGGCTATGCCGATGGCTTTGCAGCCATCAGCGTCCTCTTCCCGGACAATGGCACGGGCGACATCCTCACCCGTGGCCGCGACATCCGCACCCGCAATGGCGGCAATATCAGCCTGATCGCTCCCGGTGGCGGCCTCACCCTGGCCAATACCACCATTGACAATCCTCTGGCCCCGCCCGGCATCGTTACTGAGAGCGGTGGCAACATTTCCATCTTCACCAAGGGGGATGTCGGTGTCGGCATCGGACGGATTTTCACCCTGCGGGGTGGCAATCAAATCATCTGGTCGTCCGAAGGGAACATTGCCGCCGGCAGCTCCTCCAAGACGGTGAAGAGTGCTCCGCCCACCCGGGTCCTGATCGATCCGCAAAGTGGCGCGGTGCAGACCGACCTGGCCGGTCTGGCCACGGGCGGTGGTATCGGCGTGCTGGCCACCGTGGCCGGAGTTGCGCCGGGCAATGTCGACCTCATTGCCCCCGTCGGCGTGGTGGATGCAGGCGATGCCGGCATCCGCTCTTCAGGGAACCTAACTATCGCCGCCACCCAGGTCCTCAATGCCGGAAACATCATTGTCAGCGGATCCAGTGCAGGCACGCCCACCACCACGGTCACCACCCCCAATGTCGGAGGCTTGACCACCGCCGGGAACACCGCCGGAGCTGGAAATGCCGCTGCGGGCGCTACCAAGGCTGCCCCTGCGAAACCTGAAGCTGCTCTTATCCAAACCATCCCCTCCATCATCACGGTCACGGTGGAAGGCTATGGTAGAGGAGAAGATGAGGAAGATCAGGACGGGAAGGAACGAAAAAAGAAGGCACGCGGGGCCGCCGAAGTTCCTCAATAGTCCATGCTCCACGCTCCTGAATGTTTCTTGTTCCGAATTCCTTCTAATCCAAACTACATTACTAAGGATTCAAATAACCAGGCTGGTTGTGACGGAATAGTTGGAAATGAAAACTTGGTGCGGAAGGAGGATCTGCTGAAGGTGGTAAGTTGGGCGCTTTCCATCCAGGGATGGGGGATTCCAAGTTCCATTATCTGCTATGAAAATTCGATCCATGCTTTGGGGAGTCATGTTGGCTCAGTGGCCGGTGCTGTCACAGGCGGCTCCGTTTACCAGTGGGAATCTGGTGATTTACCGGGTGGGCAGCGGTTCTGGGGGGCTGCTTTCTTCCGCCACGGCGGTCTTTTTGGATGAATATTCACCAAGCGGCACCCTGGTCCAAAGCATCGCCATGCCCACCAGTGTGAATGGTCAAAACCGCAGGCTGACGGCCAGCGGCACCGCCAATTCGGAAGGCTCCCTCCAGCGCTCAGCGGACCGGCGGTTTTTGACAGTGACGGGGTATGATGCGGATCTGGCGACGGTCTCTGTGGCGGGCACGGCAAGCCTAACGGTGAACCGGGTGGTCGGGTTTCTGGACGTGAATGGCAATGTGGACACCCGGACGACAGTGACCGCCTTTTCGGGACAAAATATCCGCAGTGCCGTCAGCGATAACGGTTCCGGAGCCTGGCTTTGCGGGGGCAATAGCGGGGTGATTTATGTTGCCCTTGGCTCCACGGGTGCGGCCACAGCGGTCTCGACCACCAGTGCGAATAACCGGAGTCTCGATATTTTCGGGGGACAGCTTTATGCAAGTTCCAGCAGTGGTGCCTTCCGTTTCTCTTCGGTAGGCACAGGGCTGCCCCGGACCGCTGGAAATACCATGGTTCAGGTCCCGGGTGGTCCCGCGACCAGTCCGTATCAATTTGCCGCTTTTGATCTGAATGCCGGTGTGGCTGGTATTGATACGCTGTATGTGGCGGACGAAACGGCAGTGACCGGTGGCATCCAGAAATTCTGCCTGGTGTCCGGGAGCTGGGCTGGCCGGGGCAATGTGCCCGGCACGGGTGAATTGACCAGTCTCCGTGGATTGACGGGTGAGGCGTCGGGCACCAGTGTCAGGCTTTACGCAACGAATTCCATCCGGCTGGTTTCCCTGACGGATGCTTCCGGTTATGACGGCACCTTGTCAGGCACGTTGACAGTGGTGGCCAATGCAGCCCCGAATACGGGCTTCCGCGGCGTGGACTTTGCGCCGGTGGCTGCGGCTCCGGCAGCTCCGGAGCTGTCTGTCGCGAAGGCTGAGGGCGGTGCGGTCGCCGTCTCATGGCCATCACCTTCCATTGGCTGGACACTGCAGGAGGCCCCCGGCCTGAGCGGCCCCTGGCTGACGTCCAGCGGCGTGCTGGATGACGGGCAGGTGAAACGTCTCACCATCGCCAGCCCATCCGGCCGGCGGTTCTTCCGCCTGGTGTTTCCATGAGGGGGGAATGCCTGGGATTATTTTCACCGGGATATTTGTCAAGTCAGGCAGTCCGTTGTCTTTTTCCGGGGTCCTGCTTTTCATTTATCCATTTATGTCAAATAGTTCCTCTCCCCGGTCTGTTTCCGCTGAGTGGTTCCGCCGTCTTTGGCTGGAGCATGACGGCTCCGTCATGGCTGAATTAATGACTCCGGATGCCCGGGGGGAATTGGAGGGTGGCGTGGTTACCCGCGGTCTGGAGGAGTTCGCATTCCTGAGGGAAGGAAGTCCAGGCTCCTGAAAATCCGGGCCTCTGAGCCAGGTGAGCGCGCCTTTGCCCAGAGTCACGGAGGGCAGGGGAGGCGTGGGTATTTTTTGCTGGCCCCCTTGCTGCCGGTAGAGTCATACGCCACGCTGATCCCTCCCATGGCTTCCCCCGCTTTACCCGATTCCTTCGTCCACCTCCACGTCCACACCGAGTATTCCCTGTTGGACGGGGCAGTGCGGATTGACGATTTGATCGCCAAGGCCAACAAGCTCAAAATGCCCGCCGTCGCCATGACGGACCATGGCAATCTCTACGGCTGCATCGATTTCTACCAGGCTTGCAAAAAGGCCAAAATCAAGCCGATCATCGGCTGTGAACTTTATGTCGCCCCGAAGGAAAAGGAACTGCGGAAAGAAGTCCCTGGCTTCAAAAACAACTATCACCTGACGGTCCTGGCCAAAAACGCCGCAGGCTTCCAAAACCTCTCCAAGCTCGTCTCCCGGGCTCACCTTGATGGCCAATACTACAAGCCCCGCACCGACCGCAAGGACCTTGAAACCTATGGCGGAGGCCTGATCGTCCTGTCCGGCTGCCTGAACAGCGAAATCAACGAATCCATCCGCGCTGGCCAGCTCGACCACGCCCGCAGCACGGTCGAATGGTTCAAGGAACGCTGGGGCGATGACTTTTACCTGGAACTGCACGACCACATCAACGGTGACGTCGCCGAAGCCCAGCGGAAATGCACCGTCCAACTGCTCGAATGGTCCAGGGAGTATAACATCAAGCCGGTGGCGGCCAATGATGTCCATTTCCTCGACCGCACCGACCACGCTGCGCATGATGTCATGATCTGCATCGGCACGGGCAAGATGGTCTTTGACGAAAACCGCATGAAGTATTCCGAGGAAGTCTATTTCAAGACGCCCAAGGAAATGATCAAGCTTTTCAAGCACGTCCCGCAGGCGCTCTGGAGCACGCTCGAAATAGCGGACAAGGTCGATATCAATATCAAGCTGGACTCCACCTCCTCGGAAAAATACCCGCAGTTTGACTCCCCGGATGGCAGCCCGCGCGAGGAGTATTTCCAACGCATCTGCCGTGAGGGATTGGAAGTCAGGTTCGGCGAACGCGCCGCCACGGAGGAGCTGCAGTCCCGCCTCAATTACGAGATGGAGATCATGACGAAGATGGGCTTCCTCAGCTACTTCCTCATTGTGTGGGACTTTATCAAATGGGCCAAGGACAATGGCATCCTGGTCGGTCCGGGCCGTGGTTCGGCGGCTGGTTCGCTGGTCGCTTATGCCCTGGGGATCACCGATTGTGACCCCCTGCGCTTCAGTCTGATTTTTGAACGCTTCCTCAACCCGGAGCGGGTTAGTCCGCCCGATATCGATGTCGACTTCTGTCAGACCCGCCGCCCGGAGGTCATCGAATACGTCAGGAAAAAATACGGCGAGCGCTGCGTCAGCCACATTATCACCTTCGGCACGCTCGGCGCCAAATCCGTGATCCGCGACTGCGGCCGCGTCCTCGGCATGAGTTATGGCGATACCGACCGCGTCGCCAAAATGATCCCGGCTGAACTCGGCATCACCCTGACCTCCGCCAAAAAGAAAAACCAGGACCTCAAGGCGGCGATCGAAAACGACCCTGCCGTAGCCCGGCTGTATGAGACTGCGGAAAAACTCGAAGGCCTCACCCGCGGCGTCGGCATCCACGCCGCCGGGATCGTGATTGGCTCGCAGGACCTATCCGATTTCCTCCCCCTCACCCGGGGAAATGCAGACGAAGTCGTGACCCAGCTGGCGATGAGCCCCCTGACGGAACTGGGCATGCTGAAGATGGACTTTCTCGGCCTGAAAACCTTAACTGTTATCGACGACGCCGTGAAGCTGATCCACCGGCACACGGCCGGATTCAACATTTCCAAAATCCCGCTGGACGACACGCCGAGTTTTGAGCTGCTGAGCAAGGGGGCCACCATCGCCGTGTTCCAGTTGGAGTCCGGCGGCATGGCCAACCTGTGCAAAAACTTTGGCGTCGAGAACATCGACCACATCATCGCCTTGATCGCGCTCTACCGCCCCGGTCCGATGGACCTCATTCCGGACTTTATTGACCGGAAGAAGGGCAAGCAAAAGGTCGAGTATCTCCACCCACTGCTGGAAGATGTCAGCCGGGAGACCTTCGGGATTTTGATCTACCAGGAGCAGGTGCAAAAAGCGGCCAACCTGCTGGCCGGGTATAGCCTCGGCGCGGCGGACCTGCTGCGGCGGGCCATGGGCAAGAAGGATCCGGAGAAGATGGCGCAGCAGCGCAGGATCTTCGTCAAAGGTTGCGCGGATACCAATAACATCCCAGAGCAGCGGGCGAATGACATCTTCGACCTGCTCGAAAAATTCGCCGGCTATGGCTTTAACAAATCCCACTCCGCTGCCTACGGTCTGGTTACCTATCAAACCGCCTGGCTCAAGGCGAACTACCCTGTGGAGTTCATGTGCGGCGTGCTGAGCAATGAAATCAGCAACACCGACAAAATCGCCATCTTTGTCGGCGAAGTTCAGGCCATGGGGATCACCATCCTGCCGCCGCACGCCAATCAAAGCGGCGTCCATTTCCTGCCCGAAGCGGTGGGGGAAGGGAAGTGGGGCGTGCGTTATGGTCTGGCCGCGATCAAGGGTGTAGGTGAAGCCGCCTGCGGCTTGGTGCTCGCGGAGCGGGATGAAAACGGCCCCTTCAAGAGCCTTGAAGACTTCGCCCGCCGCGTGGATGGCCGGGCCGTCAACAAGCGCATTCTGGAAGGCCTGATCCGCTCCGGCGCGTTCGATTATACCGGTGAGGACCGCGCGTCGCTATTTGCCAGGATCGATCAGTCCATCGCCGCCGGAGCCTCCACCCAGCGGGATAAAGCCGCCGGGCAATTTTCGCTATTCGGCGAGGAACTCGACGCGGCCCCCGCGCCTGCGGCCAACCCCATGGCCCTGAAAGCAGAGCCCTGGAGCGCCGGCAAAATGTTGGACGATGAAAAGGAGCTGCTCGGCTTCTACGTGTCCGGTCACCCCCTCGACCGCTGGCGCGCCACGCTGGCCAGTCCGGCCTACCGGAAGCTGGGGCTCATCTCCGACATTCCGGAAAAGGACCGGAAGGGGAAGCAAAAGTTCGGCGGCATCATCAGTGAAATAACCGTAAAATACACCAAAACCGGCAAGCAATTCGCCATCATGCGGCTGGAAGACTTTACCGGCTCCAGCGAAGTGATGGTGTGGGGCGAGGAATACGAAAAATTCGGCAAAGGTCTCGAAAAAGGCAGCGTCGTCGAGATGGTGGCCAAGATTGAAAAGGACAACCGCAGCGACGCCCTGCAACTCATCGCCCAGGGAATCAAACCCCTGCCGGAACCGCTGCCGGGGAGCGCGGCGGAAGCGGCCGCCACTCCTGACATGAACCGTGGTGGCAACGGCAGCTACAGCCGGCAACCCATTGCGGATTCAGGCCCCAAGGCCATCGTCCTCAGCCTCGACGTGATGCAGAATGCCGTGAGCGAGCTTCAGAATATTCATGACATTGTGGTGCGCTACCCGGGGCGCACCCCGCTTATCCTGAGTTGCCGGAATGTGGATGGCCTTCGCCTCGAGATCAGCGCCAGTCCACGTTTCTCCGTCAACCTTGCCGATGCGTTACTGGACGAATTGGCTCCGTGGCTGTAGCTGGAGAGAAGCGGATCTGCAGCCCGCAGCCTGCCGGCCTTGATCAGTGGGAAAAGACCTTTGGCACCACCAATCCCGCCGAAGACAGCGATGGCGACGGCTTCTCCAACTACGCGGAATCCGCTGCCGGGACGGATCCGCGAAACCCCGCCAGCGTGCCCGCCGCCTCGGCCCCGCCCGTCCTGAGCGGTCTCTCCACCACCGGTGCCGGAGGCCAGCCCGTGCTCCGTCTGGAATGGCCGGCGGGGGATCCTACCCTCATTCTGGAAACCTCCCCCTCCCTCACCGGACCTTGGCAGGCCATCACCACCGGCATCACCACCGTCGGTCCCAATAACCGCTATGATGCCGCTACCGCCCCTCCGGCCCTGGGGAAAAACTTCTTCCGCCTGCGCCGTCCCTGAGCCACCCTCCAACGGACCGGAATAATGGTTGCGGTGGAGCGGCTCCCAGTTCATCCGCGCGATGGGAATGGCTCACCCATCCAAGGCACCGGCTTGGACGGTCGTGCGCGACTTCCCGGATGGAAATCCCGTCCGGATTTATAGTTGCTCCCGGCAGAAATCCCCTGACACTCCAGGCACATGAGCCAAACCTCTCCTCCGCCCGTTTCGCCCTTGCCTAATAGTTGGGAAATTCCCGAATCGATCCGCAGCCGGCTGGGGCGGGAGGCCGGCCCGCAGCGCTCCATGTTCGAGGATGGCCACCTCCTGATCATCGTGCACCGGATGCCGGATGCCGTTGAGCGGAAACGCCAGCCGGTTTTCTTTCTGCGCACGCCGGATGGGGTCTGGCGGGGCAGCGGGAGCAACGCGGAGGGGCCTGCCGCCCTGAATGAGTTTCTCACCGCCTACGAGGCACGCATCCATGAACTGGAGGATGCGGAAATCAAAGCCTCCACGGCGACGGAATATCACCAACTGCTGGAGTCGGCGGCCCCGGTGCTGCGGGCCTCGCGGGGATTGCACCGGGCCTTCCAGCAGGCCCGGGAGATGGTGAAGGAGGACCGGGAACTGATCAACTTCCGGGACCACGCCGCTGCCATTGAACGCAGCGCCGAGTTGCTATTGCAGGACGCCCAGTTTGGCCTGAACTACACGGTGGCCCGTCAGTCCGAAGCCCAGGCCGGGAGCGCCGCGCGCATGGCCGCCAGTGCCCACCGGCTCAACATTCTGGCCGCGCTATTCCTGCCCCTCAGCGCCGTCTGCAGCGTCTTCGGCATGGAAATTCATAGTCCTCTCGCGGACCGACCGGAACATTTCTGGATCGTGGTTGGCGCCGGAGTTTTGGCCGGTCTCGTGGTTTCCGCCATGGTAATTCTACTGTGTTATAAAATATCCGTTAAAGTGTCTGGATTTCGTCGCTTTCGGGAATCGATGTCGATTTGCCTTCGGCGGTGTCGCCGGGCGAGGGCTTGCTGGACTTCGGCTTCGGTGGCTTGCGGCGTGGGGAGGTATTTCTCC